>NZ_AP021884.1:610000-915000 GCF_009938015.1 Sulfuriferula plumbiphila
ACGCACAAAAAATCATTCGTGTCCCGTCGCGCTCATGGTTTTGAATTTTTAGCGATGCTAAGCGTTTGATTACTGTTTAACTGAATAATGGCGGGTCTGCACGGACTTGAACCGTGTAGCAAGGGATTATGAGTCCCTGGCATAGGGTAACATTGGATAACAATTATTTATTATTAATAGGTTAGATAAAAACATGTTTGCTTTATGGCTTTGTTGTACGACTACGCCGCTGAGCCTGCGTTGAACTATTGCGCCGCACGTTTTTGTTGCCCCAATTGATGCCTTAATCAAGGTCAACCGGGCGCTAATTCTAACTGAGAATTGGCGCCAATGGTCATCAATACTACAACCTATATTCCGATATTCTGGAACCGGCTTGTCAAGGATGTGTGCCTGAAATCAAAAGGAATCCAGCGCTATTGATCAATCAGTCACTACCCGTCACCCTCCGCTTTTTCCGCAATGCCTCATACACCCGGCTGGTCCCTGCAAAATACTCTTTTATCAGCACGCACCTTGGCCGACTCCAGCGCATCCGAGCCATGGCCTGACATTACTCCAGATAACGTTTTTATCATGAGTAAAAGCGGTAACGTTATTGACATGGATCTGTGGGCCGTCTGCTTGACAGATCCCGCAAAAAAATAGCGCAGTTAGTGCCCTGGTTCCAGCTGTCTTCAAACCTACCGTTTGGTGGACGAATGGCTAAAAAACCACCGGAGAAAGTGAACGATTCGAGGCCTCGCAATTATTGGTTGATAATTTCTAAATCAGTAGATTCCAATACGCTGATATACTGGATCCGATTTGAATCAAGCTGTCCGATGTGTCGTCTGCTGGTTGAGGAGTTACAACATGGATCTTCTGCACAACCCGGAGTTTCTGTCCCGCGCGCAATTCGGTTTCATTGCCCTGTTTCATATCCTCTGGCCGCCATTGACCATCGGCCTTGCCCTGATTCTGTTTGGTCTTGAGGCCGCCTGGGTCAAAACCGGGAAAGTCGTTTATTACCACCAGGCACGCTTCTGGACCAAAATTTTCCTCATCAACTTCGGTGTCGGCGTGATCAGCGGCTTGCCGATGGAGTTTTCCTTCGGTACCAACTGGGGGCCATTCTCCATCGCCAGCGGCGACTTTTTCGGCAATATTCTGGGTTTTGAAACCGCCATGGCGTTCATGCTGGAGGCCGGTTTCCTTGGCATCATGTTGTTCGGCTGGAAGCGTGTAAGTGCCGGCATGCACCTGTTTGCCACCGGCATGGTGGCGTTCGGCAGCACGCTGTCGGCGTTCTGGATCATGGTCGCCAATTCGTGGATGCAGACTCCCAGCGGGGTCGAAATGCAGAATGGCAAGCTTGCCATCACCAGCTACTTCGACGCGATATTCAATCCGGATCTGGCGCACGGCTTCGGGCACATGTTCATGGCCTGTCTTGAAATCTCCCTGGTGGTGACCGCTGGCGTGAGTGCCTACTACCTGCTGAACAACCGCCACAGGGATTTCTTTTTACCCGCATTCAAATGGTCAGTGCTGTCACTGGTACTGGTGGCACCCCTGCAAATCCTGATTGGCGACTCGGCCGGTGCCGCGCTGGCGCAGACGCAACCGGCCAAACTGGCGGCAATCGAATCGCTGTGGCACACCAACAAGCCGGGCGAGGGCGCGCCCTGGGCAATCCTCGCTGCACCCAACCCGGCGGCGCAAAAGAACGACTGGGAAATCACCGTTCCGGACGTCACCAGCCTGATTGTCACCCATTCGCTGAACGGCACAGTGCAGGGGTTGACCGACTTCAAACCCGCCGACCAGCCGCCGGTGCTGATCCCGTTTTACGGTTTTCGCGTGATGGTCGCGGCAGGGGGGTTCATCGCCTTCATGGCGTTGACGACGCTGTGGCTGCTGTGGCGTCGACGCGAGCGTATGCAGCCCGCCAGCGTGGGGCAGAATAAATGGCTGTTGCGTGGCTGGATGCTGGCCATCCCGGCGGCGTATATCGCCATCGAAGCGGGCTGGCTGGTACGCGAGGTGGGGCGGCAGCCGTGGATCGTGTACGGCATGATGCGCACCGCACAAGGCGTCAGCAAAATTTCCGTGGCGGTATTGCAGTGGTCATTGCTGTCTTTCGTGGTGTTTTATAGCGCCATCGGCATCGCGGCGCTGGTCTTCATGCGCGGCGTCCTGCGTAAAGGGCCGGTGTTTGAAGATCCGCCGCATCAACCTGCCCGGCACGCCGATATTGTGACCCAGCCCGTTGTTGTTGGAGGAGGTCATTGATGGATGTTATCGCGCTAGATTCTACGCACCACCTGCTGGCGACCATCTGGTTCCTCATCATCGGGCTGTTCATGGTGATTTATGTGGTGCTCGATGGCTTCGATCTCGGCGTCGGTGTGCTCTCGTTGTTTGTCGGCGACGAGCCGCGTCGCGCGGCCATGATGTCCAGTTTGGGCAGCATCTGGGACGCCAACGAAACCTGGCTGGTGGTCATCGGCGGCACGCTGTTCGGCGCATTTCCACTGGTGTACGGCACCGTGTTGCACGGGCTGTACATTCCGGTCATCGTCATGCTGCTTGGCTTCATGCTGCGCGGCGTGTCGTTTGAATTCCACGAATTGTCTACCAACAAACCCATCTGGAGTTTCACATTCGGGCTGGGCAGTCTGATTGCCGCCCTGGCGCAGGGTTTTACTCTGGGCGGGCTGTTGAATGGCGTGCAAGTGGTCAACGGTGTCTATGCGGGCGGTACGATGGACTGGCTGTCGCCATTCAGCGTATTTGTCGCCATCGGTGTCGTGGCCGGTTACGCCATGCTGGGCTCGACCTACCTGATCATGAAATCGCGCGGCATGATGCAGGACGCCTGCTTTGCCCGCGGCCAGTGGCTGGCACTGACCATGATGGTGGCTGCTGCCGTGGTCACGGTGTGGACACCGCTGCAATTCCCGGCCATTTTTGCGCGCTGGCTCAGCGTTCCCAACGTGTATTACTTTGCGCTGCTGCCGCTGGCCGCGCTTTTCAGTCTGGTCATGCTGCTGCGCGCGCTCAAAAACCGTTCCGAGGTGGCGCCGTTTGTATGGACCACACTGATCTTCCTGTTTTCCTTTGCCGGGCTGGCGGCGACCTGGTTTCCCTACATCATTCCCGGCTACATCACCATCGATCAGGCGGCAGCATCGAACAACACGCTGGTGTTCATGCTGGTCGGCATCGGTATGCTGATCCCGGTGATGATTACTTACAATATTTACCAGTACGTGGTGTTCCGCGGCAAGGTCGATCCGGATAACACGCATACGTATTAAGGGTGGTCTCGGAAAGCGGAAAATAAAGCACGCTAAGGTTCTGCGGCACGCGCACGGCTTTTTCGCGGTGACCAGCGCGCCGCCCGGCGCCCCATTTCAGCAAAGCGACAGACTGCTCACAATGTGTCATTGGCCGCTCACAAACCCCAGGTGCCACTAACAACCTCATCACCATTCAAAATCAAGCTTATGAATGGGTTAATCGATGGCTCCGAGTAGCAGCTGTGCCGCCAAGCCAAGGCCAAGAGAAACGATCAAGGCAATGAGCCAGACCGTTCTGATCAGGAGCATGTGTCCGTGCAGCTGCACGACGGTCTCGCCACCCTCATCGCGCGGACGGAACATGGGCACGATAATCCGCAGGTACACCGCCAGCGACAGAACGCTGTTGAGGATAGCCACGAAGGCGAGCCAGGTGAAATGTGCGTCAATGGCGGCACCAAACAGCAGGAATTTTCCAGAAAATCCTGCAAGCGGCGGGATGCCGACGAGTGACATGAGAAATATCGTCATCGCGATGCCGGTGACCGGCCTGGTACGCCCCATGCCCGTAAATGCATCAAGCGTACGGCCCGTGCACTGGATGATGGCGAACGCCCCAAGGTTCATGGCTGCGTAGGCGGCAGCGAACACGACAAGGGACGCAAGCGCAAGGGAGCTTGCCCCTGCCGCGGCGATGCCAAGCAGGAAATAGCCCGCCTGGGCAATCGATGAATAGGCCAGGAGTCTCACGACGTTTTCCTGCACCAGGGCAGCGAGATAACCCCAGGACATGGTCAGCACGGCCACGGATGCGACTACAAACGGCCAGCCGGTGGTCGTGGGCAGGTCGCGGGCAACCTGGGCCAGGGCAAAAATTGCACCGATCTTCGGCACCACAGAGAGATACGCGGCGACCGATATAGGGGCACCTTCGTAGGCATCGGGGGCCCAGAAATGGAATGGTGCCAGTGACGCCTTATAACCCAGGCCGGTAATCACGGCGGCCAGGCCGATCGTTGCGGCGAGCGGTGTCTTGTCGAGATGCACCAGATCAGTGAACAGCGTGGATCCGGTTCCGCCGAACCAGTAGGAGAGGCCGAAAATCATCACGCCACCCGTCACCGAAGCGAATACGAAAAACTTCATGGCGGCCTCGGTCGCGGCGTCGTTTCGAGGGTGCGCGACCAGTGCGAAAGCTCCGAGCGAGGACAACAGCACACCCAGCACCAAAAACATGGTGTCGCCACTCCCGGCCAGTACCAGCGCGCCAAACGTGACGAAGCAGAGCAGGCTGTAGACGGTACCTTCCCGATCGCTGCCGGCGAGTTCGGCGCGCGCCAACAACAGCGACAGCACGGTGGCTGGCAGTAGAATCAGCTTGGCCCAAATACTCAGCGTATCGATGCGGAAGGTGCCTCCGAATACCTCGGTATCCACACCCAGCAACGGAAGGGTCAAGCCCGTAGCGAGCAATAGCCCGCCAGCGGCAAAAGCCAGCGCAGCGCGCGACAGGCGCAACATCTCGAACACCAAGGCACCGGCACCGGCGATCAGCACCACCATCTCGGGGATCAGGTACGGCAGGTCGTGCGCCATCTGAGTCATGCCAGTCGTGTACCCATCAAAAATGCAGGGCCGCAGTGGTCTGGTGAATCGTGCCCAGTAGCCATGATGGTGCAATGCCTATGCTGATGATCAGCACCAGGAGCGGCGCCAGCGTCAGAACTTCACGCGCGTTCAGATCAGGCATGCCCGCCCACTGTTCGCGGGGTGCGCCGAAAAATACTTTGCCGATGGCGCGCAGGTACAGGCCAGCCGTAATCACAATGCCGAGAATCACAATGAGCGCCACCGGTTCCTCGCGCAGTGTGGCGAGGAAGATCTGGAACTCGGCCGGAAAATGGGCAAGCCCCGGCAGGCCGAGTGAGGCGAATGCTGCCAGTACAAATGACCAGCCGAGCAGCGGTACAAACTTCAGCAGGCCGCCGAAACTGTCCATCTCGCGCGTGTGCGCACGATCATTCAGCATGCCGATCAGGAAGAACAGCGCGCCTGTGACCAGACCATGGCTGACCATCTGCAGAACCGAACCATCCAGCGCCATAGCGCGTATAGCAGGCTGGGTGGTCAGCGCAGCGATAGCGACGCCGACAATGACATAGCCCATGTGGTTGACTGAAGTATAGGCGACCATGCGCTTCAGATCGCTCTGTGCCAGCGCTGCAAAGGCGCCATATAGTGCACTGAATACGCCGAAAACAAGGACCACAACGCCGGCTTGGCGAAAGGCATCGGGTGTCATCTGCAGGGCGAAGCGCACCAGGCCGTAGGCGCCGAACTTGAGCATGACGCCGGCGAGGATGACGCTGCCGGCGGTCGGCGCCTGGACGTGGGCAGCCGGCAGCCAGGTATGCAGGGGGAAGACCGGCGTCTTCACCGCGAAGGTAAACAGCATCGCGACCAGCGTCAGCATGGCCGCCGTGCCGGTCAACGGTGGACTGGCGATCCAGGCGCGCATGTCAAAGGTATGCGGATCACTGCCCAGGTAAAGGCCGAGAATGGCGAGCAGCAGCGGCAGGCTGCCCAGCAGGGTATAGAGGAAGAACATCAGCGCCGCACGCTGTCTGTCCTCATGACCCCAGCCGGCGATCATGAAGTACATGGAAACCAGCGACACTTCGAAAAAGACGTAGAACAGCAGTGCGTCGAGTGCCGTGAAGGTGCCGATCGAGGCCGTCTCCAGCAGCAGCATCAGGATCACGTAGGCGTGGGGGCGCTCCCTCACGTTGGCCGAAAAGATGAAGGTCAGAAAGAACAGGAACGCGGTCAGCAACACCAGGGACAGGCTGATGCCATCCACCCCCACCCGATAGCTGGCGCCGATGGTCGGTATCCAGTCGAACTGCTCCACCTGCGAGAACCCCCCTGAATCCACACCCCGCGACCACATCCACAGCGCGCCGGCCAGCACCAGTGCGCTGGTGAGGATGCCTATGCCGTGCACAACAGAGGCCGGTGTCCGGCGCAGGGCCATGACAGACAGCGCCCCCAGCAGAGGCAGAAACAGGGTCGTCGACACAATGGGAAACACGCCGGATTCTCCTCTTCAAATATTCTGAATGATCATGTTAAAGCCAGCAGGCTGGCCATCAGGGCCGCCAGGATAAGGGCCGCACCCACCACGCTCATGGCCAGCTCGCGGTGGATCAGACCGCTTTGCAGCGTGCGCACCTGGGCGCCCAACGCCAAACTGCCGCGCACCAGGGCGAAAATCAGTCCATCGACCCCGCGTTCGTCGCTCTTGCGTACCACCCGGCCAATGGCGAGGCCGAGCCGACCCATTGCGAGGATCGCCCTATAGAGCCTGCTTTCGAGTTGCTCGCAGGCCTGTGCCAGGGCCAGGGCAGGGCGCACGACCCAGGCATCCATGCCGCCTGCGATGGCAAAGCCTTGCTGTGCCCAGGTCAGGAGAGGCCCCAGCAGGCGCTGGCCACCGGCAAACCAGCCCAGCACCAGGCCGGTTAGCGCCGCCCCCAGTCCTGCAATCTGCGCCACGGTGCTTTCAGGCAGGTGGCTGACCAGCACCCCCTCGATAGACGGAAAGGCGCGTCCCAGGATGACGGCCAGGCTGGCCAGACCGGCGAGTCCCGCGCCCATCCAGGCCAGCCCAGCCACCGGCCGCTTCTGGCGCTCGCCGCGCCACAGGATGCGCAGCGCCCGAGCCATGTAGGCCCCCGTCAGCAGCGTCCCAGCCAGGGCGAGTGAACCGAGCAGGGCGGCATGTTCCGAAGACAGGGCTGCAGCAATGACAGCATCCTTGGAAAAGAAACCACTCAAAGGCGGGATGCCGGCCAGCGCCAACGCTGCCAGCGCAAAGCCGGCGAAGATGCGCGGCCGGTCATGCCCGGCACCATGCAGGTCCGTCAGTCGTGTGGACTCGCGGCTGTGCTGAAACACGCCTGCGCCGAGAAACAGCGAACTCTTGATGGCCGCATGCGCGATCAGGTGCAGCAGCGCCGCCAGGGGTACACCGGCGCCCACCGCTACCAGCATGAGGCCATATTGGCTGGAGGTCGAAGCCGCCAACAGGCGCTTGAGGTCCTTCTCGCCCAAGGCGATGAGGCCCGTGACGACCGTGGTCACACCGCCGACCAGGCCAACGGCGAGCAGGGCATCGGACGGCAGCAGCGGCGAGGTACGGATCAGCAGGATGGCCCCGGCCGCCACCAGCGTGGCCGAGTGCAGCAGGGCCGAGACCGGTGTGGGACCGGCCATCGCACCCAGCAGCCAGTCGTGCAGCGGTGTCTGTGCCGACTTGCCCATGGCGGCGACCAGCAGCAGGAGCCCTGCGGCGAAGGCGGCAGCGCCGCCCGTGTGCAGGGCGGCGGCAATTTCGCTGCTGCCGGTCGCGGCGATCAGGATGAAAACCGCCGTGTAGAGACCCAGGTCGGCCGTTCGCGTATAGAGAAAGGCGCGGGTGGCGGCCGCCCATACGCCGGGGCGCTGGTACCAGAAGCCGATCAGCAGATAACTGCTCAGCCCGATGAGTTCCCAGGCCGCCAGCAACAACACCCAATCGCCGGCCAGCACCAACGTCTGCATGGCGGCAATGAAAAACGACAGGGTGGCAAAGAAACGGGGCTTGTCCGGATCCTCTTTCATATAGCCGACGGCATAGACCAGTACGAAGGCGCCCACGACGGCGACCATTACGGACAGGAGCGCATTCAGGGGTTCGGAAATCAGGCGCAAGGGCATGTCCGGCAGGCCGGGCAGGATCAGCGTGTGGTGCACGCCGTCGAAGGCATCGGCCAGCAGCCACAGGCTCGCAACCAAACCAATTCCCGCACCCGCCAGGGCGAATGCAGCGGGTGCGCGACGCACCAACGGGATCAGAGCTGCCGCCGCGAGCGGCGCGAGCACGACAAGGGCAAGGAAGCTCATCCTTTCAGCTCCTGAGCTTCTTCCATTTCCACAGACCCCTTAGTGCGAAAACGCGCGATCGCCACCCCGAAACCGACTGCCATTTCCAGTGCCATCACCGTCATGACAATGAGCACGAACATTTGGCCAGCATAGCTATCCGGGTGCAAAAAGCGCCAGAAGGCGACCAGGTTAACCAGGGCGCCGGCCAAAATCAGCTCCACGCCCATCATGATCATGACCAGATTGGTCTGCGACAAGGCACCATAGATCCCCACACCAAACAGCGCGGCGCCGATGAACAGGGCCAGCAGCAGGTCCAGACTCATGACGTTTTCTTCCGTTGCAGGGCCGGCATCGCCACCGCAGTGGCAGCGATCATCGCGGTCAGGATGGTGACACCGGCGGTCTCGAAGATGAGCATCGATCGGCCGAGCAGTTCCATACCCAGCGCGCGCGTCTGTTCCGCCGCCGCCGGGGCTGCAACGCCATCCGCGCCCCAGTGCGTGAACAGGGCGATGCCGGCCGTGACCAGCGCACCCGCCACGCCGGCCAGGATGGACAGTTGCTTCTGGTGAGTCATTTCCATTTCACCGAGTCCGCCCGGATCCATCATGAACATCACCATGAAGATGGCCATGATGCTCATCTCCGTGGCCATCATCATGATCTGCAGGACGCCGAGAAACTCCGCCTGCATGGCCAGGAACATGGCGCCGAGGGCGGTCTGCGAGAACAGCAGCGCCAGGGCCGAGCGCATCATCGAAGAGGTGCGAAAGACGGATACGCCGAACGCGACGGAGGCGATACCGAAAAAAGCAATGAACAGCGTCTGCAGAGTGATCATGGCCATATCAGTACCAAAACGCCGACGATAAAGAGGTTGAGCAGAGCCAGCGGGATGCCCAGTTTCCAGCTCCAGGCCAGCAGATGCGCCTCACGAATGCGCGGCAGATAATGCCCGGTCAGCAGCATGGCGGCGCTGACGGCGAGGATCTTGATGGCGCTCCACACCCAGGGCGGCAGTGCCGGGCCCAGCCAGCCGCCCAGGTAGAATACCGTCGTGGCCGCCGCCAGCGACACGACCAGCACCATCCTGGCCAGCCGGAACACGGCCAGGCGCGCGCCGGTGTATTCGGCCTCCACGCCGCCCGCCAGCTCCCCGCCCGCGGTGGGCAGGTCGAAAGGTGGCAGAAAGGACACGGCCAGGGCGGCGATGAAGAACAGCACGAAACCCAGCGGCTGATAGACGATGTTCCATACCGCGCCCTGCGAGTCGACGATATCCGTGGTGAGCAGTGACTCGGCGCGCATGGCGACCGCCGTGATGGGCATGACGATGAGCATGGAGTAGGCGATCACCTGTCCCAGGAACCGCCAGCCGCCCACCAGTGCGTAGGCACCGTCCACCCCCCACCCTGCCATCAACAGCGCTACCAGCACATAGGCCAGCGCCGCGTTGACGAACAGGGCGCCGGTAGCCAGATCGGTAATGACCAGCTGCGGGCTCAGTGGCAGCACGGCGGCGGCCAGCAGCGCGGCGACGAGCAGCAGGACCGGTGCGGTTTCGAAGAAGAGCCTGTCCGGTGTCCGGGGTACGATGGATTCCCGGCCCAGCAGTGCCATGGCTGCCCATGCCGGGGCTGCCAGCCGGAAACGACCACTCGCAAGCCAGGCCTCCAGGACCGCGACCAGGTATGCACCCGCCAATAGAAACGACACGACTATCAGGGTGTTCATGCCACGACCTCCCAGGGCGACAGATCCAGGGAACAGACTGTCGTCAGCGCATCGCCCAGCTCCTGTTGGGCCAGCAGGTCCGGCAGCAGGCTCATGTGAAACGTGGAGGGGGTATCCAGGCGCGCCTGAATCACCCGGCCGCTGTCCAGGATCAGGTTCAGACGCGCTTCGCCGCGTGGTGTTTCCACCGTGGCCTGCCCTTCACCCGAAGCTGCCCCGCTATCGACAGACGCTGGTTCCTTCAATACGCCCGCCGACTGGATGAGCGCGAGACTTTGCCGCATTTCCTCCAGCCGGATGCGCAGACGGTCGAGGGCATCCCCGCCTTTCCGGCGCATCACCCGGAATGACAGCGCGTTATAGGTTTCATCGGTAGTGCGTGCATCGGACCACATGCCCGCAGCCCGCGCCACCGGTCCCCGCAGGCCAGGGGCCGACGCAACGGGGCCGATTCCGGAAAGCCGGGAGCGCAGCAGTGGGGTGCGTGCCAGCCGGCCCGCCAGTGCATGCACGGCCGGGCGCAGGCGCATGATCCCGGGCAGATCGGCCCGCAGGCATTCCAGCTGCATCCGGGCCGCGTGCCGTTCGAGCCACGCAAAACCGGTCTGGCGGCCCAGTTGCGCCAGCCAGCCCAGATGGCTGGCGATGCGCTCGCGCTCCAGCGCCACGACGCGTCCGCGCAGTATTTCCTGGTCGGGCGTGCGTCCGGTTGCGGCCTCCAGCGCGCGGCAGGCGAGCAGGCGGTAGGCCACTGGCGTGAGGGGATCCATCGCGCCAAGGTGGTCAACGAAGCGGGTTGCCTCCATCCCGGTTGCCGGCAGCGACCCTGCCCCACCGACCAGCGACTGTGCATGCGCCTTCGCGACGGCGTCCCCGTCGAGCGTCAGGGTCAGCAGCAGGCCACCAGGCAGGCCGGGGAACAAGGGGCCGAACGGCACCTCGATCCAGTCCATCGGCAGGCCATCCGGACTGCGTGGCAGATCCTTCGTGACTTCGACCATGGACATGAACCCCATCTCGCTGTGATCCCTATCCGCATGATCCATGCCCACATGATCATGGCCAGAATCGCCGGCCGGTACGCTTTCACGGGGGACCAGGGCCATGCCACACTTGGGACAGGAACCCGGCATGTCCTGCACAACCTCCGGGTGCATGGGGCAGGTGTACTCGATGCGGGCTTCCAGCATCGGCGCATTGAAATCGGCGGGATCGGCCTGGAAGGCACCCTGAGCCAGCAGCTTTCGTAGCTGGGCCACACCATTGAGAAGATGCTGCTGAGTCGGCGCTGCGGTCAAGTCGGCTTTGGGCAGAGACGCGAGTTCACCGCAGCCCAGCGCAAAGATCGCGCGCGGACGCATCATCTGTGCGTACAGAACGGCCGCGGCGGCTCCCAGTTCAGGGGGGACGGGGCCGACCAGCAGCAATATATTGGCATGACGCGGTGTGACGACGATCCGCAGACCGGCTGCACCGGGATCCAGGCCTCTGGCGTGTGCCACTTCCAACCCCGGCACAACGAGTGCGCGCAAATCCCGCGCCATGCCCGTGGCCACCAGGCGGTGCAGCCATGTTGGTTTACCCCGCCGGGCGCCGGAAATCATCTTATTGCCTGCGCAGTGCACCCTGACTCCAGCCGTACAGCAGGCCGAGAAAGAGGATGGCCAGGAAAACGCCCATATCCAGCAGGGCGACCAGTCCTTCCTGCCTGTATACCACCGCCCACGGGTACATGTAGGCCATTTCCATGTCGAAGGCCAGGAACAGCAGTGTATAGCCATAATAACGTGCGTGGTAGCGCACCCAGACAGGATTTCTCGAAAGTTTGCCTGCCGTGGCAGGTACGTTCTTGCCCGGTTCCTGTTGCGTGCGGCCAATAGCGCGGGTCAGGGCAAAGAGGCACAGAACCAGTCCGATCACACCGCTGGTTAGGCCCAGCAGCAAGCCGTACTGTTGCAATGTACCCATTTCACCCCTCGTTAAATTATCGAAGTTGCTGGTCAGCCCGATGGCTGGATCGTATTGAACGCAGCCCGGTTTGTCCACCGGTTTGAACCTAAAAACCGTAGTTGACCGCTCATTTCCCTCATGAGAGCCGCATGAATACTGAGTATTCCGCCTTCGTTCGCATTCACCTTCTGGGTGACATCGCTACGCACCCGCCGGTACGTCCGGTCGCGCGCCTGCCTTTGTCGCGCCTCGTTGCTTTGCGGCAGCCACACGCCCAGACGCACCATCGGGCGCGTCCCACTGCGGTTTCTAGGTTGAAATAGCGGCGCTGTTTGTATAGGACTTGGCGTGGATGGCGAAGTAGGTCTCTGCCCGTGTGTAACGTGGAGCAAGGCACCGGTATCGGCACCCTGGCTCAGGGATGGGGCAGGTGGACATCACAAATTGCTGGCCTTGTGTGTGGCTATGGGCAATCCTCGCGCTGAGGTTTGCAGCGCCGACCTGTTTGCACATCACCGGGCAGCACGAATAGAAGCGGAGTCACGGCCAATACTATGAATCATGAATTGGCTTGCTTGAGAGCAGTATTCAATGAGCTGATAAAGTCAGATCTGTGCCTATTGCGTCTGAGCTCGAACCGGAAATACATGAACACCACAGAAAACACTGTGATAAAGCCTAACGATGGCTATGAAATACGCACGCTAGGCACCAGAGCAGCTTCAGGAATCTAAAACTTTGAATCCGCTGGCTGCGTTGAACTTTCGTTGAACCTTTAAGGGGGATCAACATGGTTTTGCACTCGCAAAACCGCTATTTATGGTGGGTCTGCACGGACTTGAACCGTGGACCAAGGGATTATGAGTCCCCTGCTCTAACCATCTGAGCTACAGACCCGAAAACGAGGCGAACTATACCATCGGCTGCAATGCTGCGCTACGCCACAAGGCGCCGAGGCGGCCCCGGTGTTGCGGACGTTCAGGAATTGCCGCTGTTGTCGATGAAGCTCTTGAGACGGTCAGAGCGCGATGGGTGGCGCAGTTTGCGCAGCGCTTTGGCTTCGATCTGGCGGATACGCTCACGGGTTACGTCGAACTGTTTGCCGACTTCCTCCAGGGTGTGGTCGGTATTCATCTCGATGCCGAAACGCATGCGCAGCACTTTGGCTTCGCGTTGCGTCAGGCCATCGAGAATATCCTTGGTCACTTCCTGCAGGCTGCCGTAAACGGCGGCGTCTATCGGCGCCAGCGTGGCGGTGTCTTCTATGAAATCGCCCAGATGGGAATCCTCGTCGTCGCCGATAGGGGTTTCCATGGAAATAGGCTCTTTGGAGATTTTGAGTATCTTGCGGATTTTCTCCTCGGTCATTTCCATTTTTTCGGCCAGCAATTCCGGGTCGGGTTCCTTGCCGGTTTCCTGAAGAATCTGACGCGAGATACGGTTCATCTTGTTGATGGTCTCGATCATGTGCACCGGAATACGAATGGTGCGTGCCTGATCCGCGATGGAGCGGGTGATGGCCTGACGGATCCACCAGGTGGCGTAGGTCGAGAACTTGTAGCCGCGCCGGTATTCGAATTTGTCCACGGCTTTCATCAGGCCGATGTTGCCTTCCTGGATCAGGTCGAGGAATTGCAGGCCACGGTTGGTGTATTTTTTTGCAATGGAAATCACCAGGCGCAGGTTGGCCTCGATCATTTCACGTTTGGCGCGGCGCGCGCGCGCTTCGCCAGTGGACATCTGGCGATTGATTTCCTTCAAGTCCTTGATCGGGATGCCCACTTTTTCCTGCAGGGCAATCAGGCGTTGCTGACGTTCGACGATAGTGTGCTGGTAGCGTGTCAAATCCTCTGAGTAGGCCTTTTTCGAATTGATTTCCTTGGTAACCCAGTCCAGATTGCTTTCGTTGCCTGGAAACACCTTGATGAAGTGGGCGCGGGGCATACCTGATTTGTTCACCGCGAATTCCATGATGTCACGCTCGTGGCTGCGGACTTCTTCCACCAGATTGCGCAAGCCTTCGCATAGCGCCTCGACTTGCTTGGCAGAAAAGCGGATATTCATTAGCTCAGCGGAGAGCTCTTCCTGCAGTTGCAGATACTGCGGGCTGCCGAAGCCGTTTTTCTTCAACGTGGCCTGTATCCGCTTGAATACCTTGCGGATGACTTCAAAGTGCGCCATGGCGTCGATCTTGAGCTGAGCGAGATTGGCTGCAGCCAGCGCGCTACCGTCATCTTCCTCGGCATCTTCGTCGAGCTCTTCTTCGAGTTCGCTGATGTCAACCTCGGGCTCGCTGGCGATCGCTTCGAGTTCTTCTGCTACGACACCATCCACGAAATCGTCAATGCGAATTTCCTCACGCTCAACCTTGTCCACCAGTGTCAGGATTTCCTGAATCGTGGTGGGACAGGCGGAGATGGCCTGAATCATGTGTTTCAAGCCGTCTTCAATGCGTTTGGCAATTTCGATTTCGCCTTCACGCGTGAGCAGTTCCACCGAGCCCATTTCGCGCATGTACATGCGCACCGGGTCAGTGGTGCGGCCGAACTCGGAATCCACGGTAGATAACGCAGCCTCGGCCTCGGCCACCACGTCCTCATCGGCGACTGCCGGGGCGGCGTCGGACATCAACAGGGTCTCGGCATCAGGGGCTTCGTCATAGACCTGGATGCCCATGTCATTGATCATGCTGATGACGCCTTCGATCTGTTCGGCATCCAGCATGTCATCTGGCAAATGGTCGTTGATCTCGGCGTAGGTCAGGTAGCCCCGCTCCTTGCCGAGCACAATCAGATTCTTCAGGCGTGTGCGTCGGGCTTCGACATCTACCGTTTTCACCTCGCCTTTTTCGTGATCGTTTGCCATATGTCTTGGTCCAGTAAAATTTGGTGCATCAAAAAAACTGACAATTATACCTTTGTTCGAGCCTGATCGCTCATTTTTCCACCTGCTGTCTGGCATTAACCAATTGTCGCAACGCTGCTTTTTCGGTTTCACTCAGTGCGCTGACGGGCTTGTCGGTTACACGCGCACCCCGCTGTTTGTCGAGTTGCATGCGTGCCTGATAACAGGCGTCAGCAAATTCGGCGCTGATGTCGAGATCGGCTGCCCAGCCCATTATTTCCGCGCTGGCGCGCTGCAGGATGGACGCCAAAGCGTTATCGCGAAAATGGTCTATCACGCTCGCAGTGCCTAAATTGGGATGAACGCGCAGCAATTCAACCACAGCGCGTAGCGCGTCTGCATCCGGGTCAGTTGGGGCAATCAAACTGGCGTCAAGTTCCCGTGCCAGGCTGGGCATAAACAGAATCGCACGCAGCAGCCAGTGCCAAATGGAAGCGGGTGCCTGGCGTGGGGCACGGACAGGTGCACGCGCCGGGTTGAATTGCCGGGATTTGATCTGCCACAAGCTGTCGAGTTCGGACAGCTGCAGATTTGCCAGTTCGGCGCAACGTTTGCGCAGCAGGAGTGCCAGGGCGGGTGCGCGTATCTGGCTTAACAGGGGGTGCGCAGCCTGCAAAAAGGCACTGCGTCCTTCGCTGCTGGCCAGGTCATGCTGGGCTGCCAGCTCCTTGAACAGATAGGCAGATAGCGGTACCACCTCGCCGCCCAGCAGCGCTTCGAAAGCGCCTTTGCCAAATGCGCGAATATAGCTGTCCGGGTCGTGTTCCGGCGCCAGAAACAAAAACCCGACACGACTGCCATCGCTCAGTATGGCCAGGCTGTTTTCCAATGCGCGCCAGGCGGCGTGCCGTCCGGCGGCGTCGCCATCAAAGCAGAACACGAGCTCATCAGTGTGGCGCAGCAGTTTTTGCACGTGCGCCGCGGTGGTGGCGGTGCCCAGGGTGGCGACGGCGTACTCCACCCCATGCTGCGCCAGTGCCACCACGTCCATATAGCCTTCCACCACAATCACGCGTCCCGCATCGCGGATTGCGCGGCGTGCCTGGAACAGGCCATACAGCTCGTTACCTTTCTGGAATAGCGGCGTTTCCGGTGAATTCAGGTACTTGGGTTCAGCTGCGTCGAGCACGCGGCCGCCATAGCCGATGACATCCCCGCGTTGCCCGACAATCGGGAACATGATGCGGTCGCGAAAACGGTCATAACGCTGCCCGGCGTCGTTAACGATGACCAGCCCGGCTTCGGCCAGCGCCGGATCGGCATACTGGTCGAACACCGCTGCGAGATTCTGCCAGCCGGCTGGGGCATAGCCAAGGCCAAAGCGGGCGGCGATTTCGCCCGTCAAGCCGCGTTTCTTGAGGTAGTCAATTGCGTGCGGTGTTTGTTTGAGTTGCTGGCGATAGAACTGTGCGGCGCGCTGCATGATTTCGACCAGGCTGGCGGCCTGCCTGGCGCGTTCCGGGTTGGCGGCAGGCCCCTCCGGCACGCTTATGCCCATTTGGCCGGCCAGTTCCCTGATGGCGTCCACATAGCCCAGCCCGG
This sequence comes from Sulfuriferula plumbiphila, assembly GCF_009938015.1. Classification (NCBI taxonomy): domain Bacteria; kingdom Pseudomonadati; phylum Pseudomonadota; class Betaproteobacteria; order Nitrosomonadales; family Sulfuricellaceae; genus Sulfuriferula; species Sulfuriferula plumbiphila. Next base: position 626,344 of record NZ_AP021884.1, read on the forward strand.
CGTATTCCATCAAAAAACCAATGGCGCTGCCGTGGGCGCCACAGCCAAAGCAATGATAGAACTGCTTGGTGGGCGAGACGGTGAAAGAAGGGGATTTTTCGTTATGAAACGGGCAACACGCCTGATAGTTGGCGCCGGCTTTTTTCAGCGGCACACGGCGGTCTATCACCTCCACGATATCCACGCGGTTCAGCAGCGTCTGGATAAAATCCTGCGGGATCATCTTGTTCCCTCGGGGTGGTGACGTAACAACGCCGCTACGCGGCGGACAATCAGCCCGCCAGCTTGGCTTTGATGTGGATGGAAACTTGCGCCATGTCTGCGCGCCCGGCGAGTTGTGTTTTTAGAAGCGCCATCACCTTGCCCATATCCTTGATGCCGGCAGCGCCGGTATTCGTAATGGCCTGGATGATCAGGCTATCTATTTCTTCAGCGGATGCGGCTTGAGGCATGTAAGCTTGCAACACGCCGCTTTCGAATTTTTCGATGTCCGCCAGCTCCTGGCGTCCGGCAGCCTCAAACTGGGTAATCGAATCGCGGCGCTGCTTGAGCATTTTGTCGATCACGGCGATGATTTGTGCATCATCCAGTTCGATACGCTCATCCACCTCGCGTTGTTTGATCGCGGCGAGCAATAACCGAATTGCCCCCAGGCGTGCCGCATCCTTGGCGCGCATGGCGGTTTTCATGTCTTCGGTGATGCGTGCTTTGAGACTCATAAGCTTATTACCGGCTGGAACAGCGCCCGGTTTGATGATTAATACATCTTGGGTGGCAGGGTCTGGCTGCGGATGCGTTTGAAGTGACGCTTGACTGCGGCGGCCAGCTTGCGCTTGCGCTCGGCAGTGGGCTTTTCGTAAAACTCGCGTGCGCGCAGTTCGGTCAACAGACCGGTTTTCTCAACAGTGCGCTTGAAACGACGCATGGCAACTTCAAAAGGCTCGTTTTCCTTGACGCGAATGTTCGGCATGAAATCTTGTCTCCAGGGACGGAAAAAACCTCAATTATAACTGAAAAAGCGTTTTTTTCAAGGCTATGCATTGCCCTGTCCGTGTGGCGCGATTAAACTCCTGCCCATGCTTATTCTGGGAATCGAATCTTCCTGCGACGAAACCGGTATCGCCCTATACGACACCGGGCGCGGACTACTGGCGCACGCACTTCATTCCCAGGTTGCCATGCACGCCGAATATGGCGGTGTGGTGCCCGAGCTCGCCTCACGCGACCATATCCGGCGTGCGCTACCGCTGACCCGCCAGGTACTGGCACAGGCAGGGTGCACGTTGGCCGACATTGACGCGATTGCCTATACCGAAGGTCCCGGTCTGGCTGGCGCGCTGCTGGTAGGTGCCGGCATCGCCCATGCGCTGGGCGTGGCGCTGGGGGTGCCGGTGCTGGGGGTACATCACCTCGAGGGGCATTTGCTCTCGGCGCTGATTTCCGATACGCCGCCGCAATTTCCGTTTGTGGCGCTGCTGGTATCGGGCGGGCATACGCAATTGATGCAGGTCGACAGCGTGGGGCGTTACACCACGCTGGGCGATACCCTGGATGACGCTGCGGGCGAGGCGTTCGACAAGACCGCACAACTGCTTGGTTTGGGCTATCCGGGCGGGGCGGCGTTATCGACGCTGGCGCAGACCGGCGACCCGCAGCGCTTCAAGCTGCCGCGTCCGATGTTACATTCGGGCGACCTCAATTTCAGTTTCAGCGGTTTGAAAACCGCGGTGCTCACACTCACGCAAAAACATCCCGGTCCCGCTGACCGCGCCGACATCGCTGCTGCGTTTCAGCTTGCCATGGCCGAGGTGCTGACGGCCAAATCGCTGGCGGCGCTCAAACAAACCCGATCCAGGCGGCTGGTGGTAGCCGGTGGCGTGGGTGCCAACCGGCAGTTGCGCGAGGCCTTGAACGCAGGCGTTAGCAAACTGGGCGGTGCGGTATTTTTCCCGCGCCTGGAGTTTTGTACCGATAACGGCGCGATGATTGCCTTTGCCGGCGCGATGCGCCTGGTGCATGGCGGGCGTGCCGCAGGGGTGTTTACGGTACGGCCACGCTGGGACTTGCAGGAAATCCCGGCACCCCATAATCATCCGGGCACCGTCATGGCTTAAGATGCGGTGCCATGCCGTGCACCCAGCCAAGCAACAGCTTGCCGCCCGGCAGTTGCGCCAGCACCTCCGGGAACAAAACCAGGCCGAACAACAGCGCCAGCACGCAGATCAATAACAGGGTGGAAAACACGCTCTGCGGGCGTAACACCCCCCAGTAGCGCATGGCGAGGAACATGACATCCTTGCGATGCTCTGACATGCGCCGCCAGCGCAATGCCAGCCGCACCACCAAATACACCGCATAGCCGCCGGTGAGCGCGGCGAACACAATGCGGAACACGCCAAACAAATCAATGCTGCCTGCCACAAAGTGCTGGTACAGCCACGACACAAACCCCACCAGGATGGAAGCGCTTACCGCAATGAGCACATTGAAAAACAGTCGCCGCCGCTCGCGCGACAAATCCTGCTGGCGCTGGATGAAAAAGCTGTCCACTTCCAGCTTAAAGTATTCCACCTTGTCCTGTACCAGCGCAGAAATTTCGCGTTTGGCCACCGCCATGCGTTCATCCAGAACAGCGCCCAGACGATCAGCAGCATAGTCCACCAGCTCGCGCACGTCGTCCTTGGTGAACTGGCGCTGGTTGTGCAATTCGGCAGAAATCTTGTCGAGCTTGGCGTCGATTTCCTGGCTGGCGCCCACGACCACGTCGCGTAATTCCGCACCGACGCTGGCTGCGCCTTCCTTGACCACGCTGCCCAGTTTGTCGCCCGCCAACTCGATGCTGTCTTTCGAGACCTGGGCCAGGCTCTCGCGCGCGTAGTTGATTTCTTTTTCAAACCAGGCCATGTCTGTCCCGGTTTATTCGGAAGAGGTGTCCGCCGGTTTGGCGAAGCGCCCTTCTTCACCCGCCAGCAGGCGGCGGATATTGGTGCGGTGACGCCAAAAAATCAGCGCACTGATGATGCATAACGCGACCACAGGCAGGGCGCCACCGATTAAATAGGTACCGAGTACTGGCGCCAGTGTGGCCGCAGTGAGTGCGGCCAGTGACGAGATGCGGGTGAGGACAAACACGACAAGCCAGCTGGCCAGCGTTGCCAAACCCAGCCACGGCGAAATCGCGAGCAGTATACCCAGCGCGGTGGCCACGCCCTTGCCCCCCTTGAAGCCGAAAAACAGCGGATATAAATGTCCGAGGAACACGGCGACCGCAGCGCCGTAAGTTGCGGCAATTTCCACGCCGTATTGGCTGCCAAAATAACGCGCCAGATACACCGCCAGCCAGCCTTTGGCCATGTCGCCGACGAGGGTCAGCAGCGCCGCTGATTTGCGCCCGGTGCGCAGCATGTTGGTCGCACCCGGATTGCCCGAGCCATGCTTGCGCGGGTCAGGCAGGCCGAATAGGCGGCTGACGATAACCGCGAAGGACAGCGAGCCGATCAGGTAAGCCGATACGATGAAAAATGAAATGAACATCAGGGATTCCGCTTAAGATATAGGATTTTCGCGCTTTGACAACTACGCATGGATATTCTGTTTCTCAAGGATTTCAGAGTCGAGCTCATTATCGGTATTTACGAGTGGGAACGCAAAGTACCCCAGCCGGTATTGCTCGACCTGGAAATCGGCCTGCCCAATAGTCGTGCCGGTGAAACCGACAATGTGGCAGATACCATTGACTATGGCCAGGTTGCCGCGCGTATCAGGGCGGCCTGTGCCGCACTGCGCCCAGCCCTGGTAGAGGCGCTGGCAGAGCATGTTGCACAATTGATACGCAATGAATTTGGCGCGCCCTGGGTCAGGGTCACCGTGACCAAGCTCGCCATCGTGCGCGGCGTCAAGGCGCTGGGCATCACCATCGAGCGCGGTCAGCGCGGATGCGTAATGAGTCATATGCAGCCAGCGCGCTGAATTAGCCGCGCGGATGATGCCTGGCGTGCAGCTGTTTCAGGCGCTCGCGTGCGACGTGCGTGTAAATTTGCGTGGTCGAAATATCCGCATGGCCGAGGAGCATCTGTACCACGCGCAAATCCGCGCCGTGGTTGAGCAGATGCGTGGCGAAGGCATGACGCAAAACGTGGGGCGAGGGCAGGCGCGCCAGCCCGGCCTGCTGCGCGCGGCGCTTGATGAGATACCAGAATGCCTGGCGCGTCATGGCCGTGCCGCGCCGGGTGACAAACAGCGCATCGCTGATCGTGCCTGCCAGTATCTGCGGGCGTGCGCCAGTCAGATAGCGCGCCAGCCAGAGCAGTGCCTCTTCACCCAGCGGTACCATGCGCTCCTTGCCGCCTTTGCCCATCACGCTTAGCACGCCCATGTCCAGACTCACATTTGCCACTCTCAGTGTCACCAGTTCGGAGACGCGCAGGCCGCTGGCGTAGAGGATTTCCAGCATGGCCTTGTCGCGTAGCCCGAGTGGCTGTGATGTGTCGGGTGCGTTCAACAGCATATCCACGTCGGCCTCCGACAAGCTCTTGGGTAATGAGCGCGGCAGCTTGGGGGTATCGATTTTCAGTGTCGGGTCCAGCACGATACGGCCATCGCGCAGCGCCAGCCGATAGAAGCGTTTCAGTGCGGAGAGCAGGCGCGCAGTGCTGCGCGGGCTGGTTTTACGCGAAAAACGGTATTGCAGATAGGCCTCGATATCCGCCTGGCCAGCGTCCAGCAACAGCGTGCTGCGCAGTGCCTCCAGCCAGGCCGAGAACTGCGTCAGGTCGCGCCGGTAGCTTTGCAGCGTGTTGGGGGAGAGTCCATCCTCCAGCCACAGCAGGTCGCAAAAGCTGTCAAGCGCCTGCTGCGATACCGGATTCATGGTTGAGTAGCCAGTCCTTGTAAGCCAGCGGCGCCCCGCTTGCGGCGTGCATGAAGCCGCCGCGCCCGTTTGCTGCCACCACCCGGTGGCAGGGGATAATGATGGGCAGCGGATTGGCGCCACAGGCCTGACCCACCGCGCGCGGACTCGAATCCAGCCAACGCGCGAGCTGCCCGTAAGTGGTGGTATGGCCGGGCGGGATCGCAGTCAGCGCGCGCCATACCCTGACTTGATGCGCTGTGCCAAGGATTGCCAGCGGCAGGTCAAAGCTGCTGCCGGGGTTATCAAAATAGTGATTCAAGGCAGCGGCGACGCGGCGTGACAGCGGTGAGTCGGGGGCTTGCAAAGGGTAATCCGCAGGCAAAAAATCGATGCCGTGAAGTTTTTCATTGGCCACACTCATGCCGACACAGCCGAATGGCGTGGGCAGCACGGCCTGATAAGGTGATTGAATCGTGCGGCTTTTCATTGCTGGATTCTAGCGCCAAATCGCACATTGCCAACAAAAAATGGCAAGTCGCAAGACTTGCCATTTTTTTGCAACAGCACAGCGTTGATCAGGCTGCCGCTTGTGCCTTGCGCTTGCTGGTCGGCAGCTTTTCCTTGATGCGCGCGGATTTTCCGGAACGCTCACGCAGGTAGTACAGTTTGGCGCGGCGCACATCGCCACGGCGCTTGACTTCAATCGCGGCGACCAGCGGCGAGTAGGTCTGGAAAGTGCGCTCCACGCCTTCGCCGGCGGAAATTTTGCGCACGATGAAAGAAGAATTGAGGCCGCGGTTGCGTTTGGCAATGACGATGCCCTCGTAAGCCTGCAGACGCTCGCGCGTGCCTTCCTTCACCTTGACCTGCACTACGACAGTGTCGCCGGGTGCGAAATCGGGGATGGTCTTGCCCAGACGGGCGATTTCTTCTTGTTCCAGTTGCTGGATCAGGTTCATTGCGTTTCTCCTAGTCAAAAAAGTTTGAGCCTTGGGCTCAGCCGGGTGGAGCAGGCCGCCGCCTGACACGCGGGTTTTTTATTGCGTACTGTTGCCAGCCGCTTGCGCTTCCTGCCTGAATTCTTCAAGCAGGGAAATCTCGGTTGGGTTCATGCCCCGTTGTTCCAGCAGATCCGGACGTTGCTGCCAGGTCGCGCCGAGCGCCTGTTTCAAGCGCCAGCGCGTAATGCTGGCGTGATTGCCGCCCATCAACACTGCCGGTACCGGCATGCCCCGATAAATCTCGGGGCGGGTGTAGTGCGGACAATCCAGCAGGCCGTTGACAAACGAATCCTGCACCGCTGATTCCGCATCGCCCAGCACACCGGGCAGTTGCCGCACCACGCTATCGATCACCACCATCGCCGCCAGTTCGCCGCCGGACAGCACATAATCGCCGATGGAAACCGACTCGTGCACACGGCTATCCAGCAGCCGCTGGTCTACGCCCTCGTAGCGTCCGGCCAATAAAATCAGGCCGGGACGTGCCGCCAGTTCCATTACCCGTGCGTGATCCAGCGTGCGTCCCTGCGGCGACAGATAAATCACCCGGGGGATTGCCACCCCGGCTGCACGCTGGCGTGCTTCGGCGGCGTCGAGTGCCGCATCCAGCGGCGCTGCCAGCATCACCATGCCGGGGCCGCCGCCGTAGGGGCGGTCGTCCACGGTACGGTAGTTGTTCTCGGTGAAATCACGCGGATTCCACAGATGCAAACTGGCCTGGCCGCGCTCGAAAGCGCGACTGCTGATGCCGTACCCGCTCAGCACAGCAAACATCGGCGGGAACAGCGTCACCACGTCGATCTGCAGTGCCATCAGTAGTCGGTTTCCCAGTCCACTTGCAGCGTCCCGGCCGCGAGGTCGACCGTTTTCACAATCTGGCCGACAAACGGAATCAGCCGTTCGCGCTCGCCGCTGACCACCAGCACGTCATGCGCGCCGGACTCCAGCAATTCCGTGACCTTGCCGAATGCGACGCCCTGGGCATTGGTGACATCCAGACCAATCAAATCCGACCAGTAGTATTCATTTTCCGGTGCCGGTGGCAGCGTTTCGCGGGGTACGGCGATTTCGCTGCCCTTCAGTGCCAGCGCGGCATCACGGTCAGCGATGCCTTCCAGTTCAGCGACCAGTGTTTTGGTGTGCAGGTGCGCGTTTAAAATACGGACTGCGCGCCAGTTGCCAGCACGGCCGATCTGCCATTCGGGATAATCTGCGAGTGTGTCTACCGACTCGCTGAAGGTCTGGATCTTGACCCAGCCCTTGATGCCATAGGGCGCAGCGATGCGCCCCATTACCACCAGATTATCCAGCGACTTTGGCGCTTTCACGTTTGACCAGCTTGGCAACGGCGTCAGACACTTGTGCGCCCTGGGACTGCCAATGGGTCACACGATCCAGGCTCAGACGCAGACCTTCGGTGCCTTCTTTGGCAACCGGATTGTAGAAGCCGACGCGCTCGATAAAGCGGCCATCACGGCGATTGCGCGAATCGGCCACCACCACGTTATAAAAGGGGCGATTTTTGGCGCCGCCACGGGCAAGACGAATAATAACCATCGTGAGTGCCTAACCAGTTGAAATTAAAAAAGAGCGTGATTATACGAGGAAAATTGCCGCGCTGACAAGTTGCGTCTGCAAGCGCTACATTCCCGGCAGCATGCCTTTCATGCCGCGCATCATTTTGGCGAGCCCGCCTTTGGACATCATTTTCATCATTTTTTGTGCTTGCTCGAACTGCTTGAGCAGGCGGTTGACTTCCTGCACCTGGACTCCCGCACCGGCAGCGATGCGGCGTTTGCGCGCGGCTTTGAGCAGCTCGGGCTTGCGGCGCTCGGCCGGGGTCATGGAATTGATGATGCCCTCGACGCGATTCATGGCTTTTTCGTCGGCGCCTGCCGGCAGGGCCGCGCCCGCTGCGCCCGGCAGTTTGTCCATCATGGCCGAGAGACCGCCCATTTTGCGCATCTGGGTGATCTGTGCCTTGAAGTCTTCGAGATCGAAATTCTTGCCGGATTTGACCTTGTCGGCGAGTTTCTTGGCTTCGGCGTGATCCACGCCGCGCTGGGCTTCCTCGATCAGCGACAGCACGTCGCCCATGCCCAGCACGCGCGAGGCCATGCGCTCGGGGTGGAACGCTTCCAGCCCGGTGAGTTTTTCACCGACACCGACAAACTTGATCGGCTTGCCGGTGATGTGGCGCACCGACAGCGCTGCGCCACCGCGTGAGTCACCGTCCAGCTTGGTTAGGATGACGCCGGTGAGCGGCAGCGTGTCGTTGAAGGCGCGCGCGGTGTTGACGGCGTCCTGACCCTGCATGGCATCTACCACGAACAGGGTTTCGATGGGCTTGACGGCGCCATGCAGCGCGCGGATTTCGTCCATCATGGCCTGGTCGATGCCGAGTCGTCCGGCGGTGTCGACGATAAGCACGTCGTGAAAATGTTTTCTGGCGTAATCGTGCGCGGCCAACGCGATGTCCACCGGCTTTTGTGCGCTGCTGGAAGGAAAGCAATCCACACCGAGTTGCCCGGCCAGGGTTTTAAGCTGCTCGATGGCGGCGGGGCGATAGACGTCACAGCTCACCAGCAGGACTTTTTTCTTCATCTGCTCCTTGAGCAGCCTGGCCAGCTTGCCGCTGCTGGTGGTCTTGCCCGAGCCTTGCAGCCCCGCCATCAGGATCACGGCGGGCGGCGTGGTGGCCAGGTTCAGCGCGGCGTTATGCTCGCCCATGAGGCGGGTGAGCTCGTCGTGTACCACGCCAATCAGGGCCTGGCCGGGAGTCAGGCTTTGCAGCACTTCCACGCCCAGCGCCTTGTCCCTGACCTGGGCGATGAAGTCCTTGACTACAGGCAGGGCGACGTCGGCTTCCAGCAGCGCCATACGCACTTCGCGCAGCGCATCCTGGATGTTGGTTTCGGTGAGCCGGGCCTGGCCACGCAGGTTTTTGATGACGGAAGATAGACGGGAAGTCAGATTATCAAGCATGGGGTGTGTTCCGGTGGCGGCCAAAGCGGCGCTGTTGGTGTAGACTAATGCTGTTTTTTTCTATTCTAACCCAGATGAACCTTGCCTTGTTCTATCCACTGGTCAGCTTGTTATACGCCTTGGTAGGCTGGCATTTCTGGCGTACCCGCTGGCGCAGCGTGCAGCCCGGCGCGGCATGGGAAAAAATGCTGCCCCTGCCCGCGCTGGCACTGCATTTGCTGCTATTGGTCGACACCGTGGCAAATCCGGCCGGGCTCAATCTGGGAGTGGGCAATGCGCTGTCTGCCATCATCTGGCTGGCAGGACTGATTTACTGGCTGGGCAGTTTCCGCTATCGGCTCGAGGTTTTGCAGGCACCGCTGGCGCTGCTGGCAGCAGTGGCAGTGCTTACCCCGCTGGCGTTGCCCGCGACGCATGTGTTGGGCAATACCGAACTGCTGGCGTTCCGGGTGCATTTGATCATTGCCTTGCTGGCTTACAGTCTGTTCACCATCGCCGCGCTTCATGCCGCGTTGATGGCAGTCGTGGAAAAGCGTCTGCACAACGTCAACCAGCCGGGGGTGGTCGCCAATCTGCCGCCTTTGCTAACGCTGGAGAGCCTGCTGTTTCGCATCATCGGCGTGGGTTTTGTGTTGTTGACCTTGACTCTGGTGAGCGGGATGCTGTTTTCGGAAGAGCTGTTTCACGAGCCGCTGCAGTTCAACCACAAAACCATATTTGCCATTCTGTCGTGGCTGGTATTTGCCGCGCTGTTGAGCGGCCGCCGCCTGTGGGGCTGGCGCGGGCGCATCGCCATCCGCTGGACGCTGGCAGGTTTTGTGATGCTGGTGCTGGCTTATATTGGCAGCAAGTTTGTGCTGGAAATCCTGTTGCACCGTTAATTTTCCATGACTTGACAGCCGCCGTCCAGCATCTAAACTTTGCCTATCCCTTTTTTGATTCACACCCCGCTTGAACGACATACCGATTAGTGCGCTCCTGGCAGCGCTGGTAGTCCTGCTGCTTATCTCAGCATTTTTTTCCACCTCCGAGACCAGCATGATGGCGATCAACCGCTATCGGCTGCGTCACCTGGTCCGGCATGGCCACCGTGGTGCAATGCGCACAGCCCGCTTGCTGGCCAATACCGACAAGCTGCTGGGGGTGATTTTGCTCGGCAATAACCTGATCAATGCGGCGGCCGCCACGCTGGTCACGGTGATTACCATCCGTGTATTCGGTCAGGGTGAACTGGCGCTGGGTATGGCGACACTGGCGGTGACCTTCGTCATCCTGGTGTTCAGCGAAGTGACACCCAAGGTGATTGGCGCAACCTATCCGGAAAAAATAGCCTTTGCCGCCAGCTTTGTGCTGACGCCGCTGCTCAAGTTGGCCTATCCGGTGGTGTGGTTTATAAACCTGTTTGTGCAGGGCTTGTTGCGCTTGCTGCGACTGCGGCCATCCGGGGAAAATCAGGACAGTGTTCTGGGTATCGAAGAACTGCGTACCCTGGTGCTGGAATCGGGGAAACTGCTGCCTTCGGCCCATCGCGGCATATTGCTTAATCTGCTGGATCTGGAAGAAATCAGCGTGGACGATTTGATGACTCCGCGCAGCCAGATGGAGGCGATCGACATCGAGGCCGAAGCAGACACTTTGTTGCGCCAGTTGTCCACCAGCCACCATACCCGGTTGCCGCTGTATCGCGGACATCTGGACGATATTGTCGGCATGTTGCACGTGCGCGATGCAGCGTATCACATGCGTAGTGGCGAGCTCGATGCCGAGGCACTGATGCAGAGCCGCCAGGAGGCGTATTTCATTCCGTCAGGTACGCCACTGTTTACCCAATTGCGCCATTTTCAGGAAAACCAGCGCCGCGTCGGGCTGGTGGTGGACGAATACGGTGAACTGATGGGGCTGGTTACACTGGAAGATATTCTCGAAGAAATCGTCGGCGAATTCACCACCCAGGCGCCCGCGCAACTGTCGGGCTTTATCATTCAGCCGGACGGCAGCTGGCTGGTGGAAGGTGCCAGTCAGGTACGTAGTATCAACCGCAAGCTGGGGCTGCACCTGCCGCTGGAGGGCCCGAAAACCCTCAACGGTCTGGTGCTGGAACACCTGGAAGATATCCCCGAGCCGGGTACCACCCTGAAGATTGCGGGTTACGCAGTCGAAATTGTTCAGGTACAGGAACGCGCGGTCAAAGTGGCGCGCATCTTCCCGATTGCGGGCAACGTCGATACGGCAAATGGCTAGTCGGTATTCTTTACAAATCAGGGTCGGCAGCGCACTATTTGGCAAACTGCATTAACTGACCTTGTCATTTTCTCGAGATATTAAAGTATGGCTGCTACCATTGCTAATGCCGGCCTGACCGGTTTGGCGCGCGCGCTGGTTCACGAAAAATGGCTCTCCGAGCCGGAGGCGGAGGCATTGGCCAAGCAGGCTGCGAGCATGGGCGAGGGGTTCGTCACCCAACTGATCAACGTCAAAAAAATCAAGCCAGTGCAAATTGCCGAATTCGCTGCTGCGCAATTTGGTTTCCCGTATTTTGATCTGATGGCACTTGACCTTGAGGTCTTGCCGAAAAGCCTGCTTGATCCCAAGCTGGTGCAAAAACGTCGTGTGCTTGCCCTCTATCAGCGCGGCAACCGGCTGTCGGTTGCAGTATCTGATCCTACCAATCTGCTGGCCATTGACGAGGTCAAGTTCCAGACCAACCTCGGCGTGGATATTGTGGTGGTGGAGGATGACAAGCTCGGCAAGCTGATCGAGCAGTTCAGCGAGGGTAGTGCCAGCGTACTGGACAGCCTCGATAGTGAAGATATCGATCTGGAGTTTGCCGACGACGATGCGCTGGCCAAAGTGGACGAAGCGGCCAGTACGGATATTGACGATGCGCCCATCGTCCGTTACCTGCAAAAAATCCTGCTGGATGCGATCAACACCGGCGTATCCGATATTCACTTTGAGCCATTCGAAAAATTTTATCGCATCCGTTATCGCCTGGACGGACAGCTTTATGAAGTAGCCCAGCCACCGATAGCTATCAAGGAGAAAATCTCTTCGCGCATCAAGGTGATCTCCAAACTCGATATTGCCGAAAAACGTGTGCCGCAGGACGGGCGCATGAAGCTGGTGCTGTCCAAGAACCGCGCCATCGATTTCCGGGTGAGTTCGCTGCCCACGCTGTATGGCGAAAAAATCGTGATGCGAATTCTCGACCCGGCCAGTGCACAGCTCGGTATCGATGCGCTGGGCTACGACCCGGATCAAAGAGAGTTGTTGCTCAATGCCGTGCAGCGCCCCTATGGCATGGTACTGGTAACCGGCCCCACCGGTAGTGGTAAAACCGTGTCGCTCTACACCTGCCTGAATATCCTCAACAAGCCGGGGGTCAACATCTCCACGGCTGAAGATCCGGCGGAAATCAACCTGCCCGGCATCAATCAAGTCAACGTCAACGACAAGGCCGGACTGACCTTCGCTGCCGCGCTGCGTGCCTTCCTGCGCCAGGATCCGGACATCATCATGGTGGGCGAGATTCGCGACCTGGAGACCGCGGATATTTCCATCAAGGCCGCGCAAACCGGGCATATGGTGCTCTCCACCCTGCACACCAACGATGCGCCTTCCACGCTCACGCGCCTGATGAATATGGGCGTAGCGCCGTTCAATATTGCCTCCAGTGTGATCATGATTACCGCTCAGCGTCTGGCGCGGCGACTGTGCAGCTGCAAGCAGCCGGCTATCATTCCCAGGGAAGCGCTGCTGCGCGCCGGCTTCAGGGAGGAAGACCTGGACGGTAGTTGGCAGCCATATCGTGCGGTGGGCTGCGAGCTATGCAAAAATACCGGCTACAAGGGGCGGGTAGGCATCTACCAGGTAATGCCGATTACTGAAGAGATGACCCGCATCATCATGAAAAACGGCAACGCCATCGATATTGCAGACCAGGCGCGGCGTGAGGGTGTGCGCGATTTGCGTCAGGCCGGATTGCTCAAGGTCAAAGCCGGAATGACTTCGCTGGAAGAAGTTGAAGCCGTAACCAATGAATAGATAAATAAAGTTAGGGCGTAACGGGTCGTTAAAGGCTTAACCCGGATAATTCCATAATAAATTGGCGCGTCTTTGCCTGATATGAAAACCTTGTTCAGCCGGCGCATGAATCACCGCCCATGTCTGCACAGGATTCCGTATTGAATATTTTATTGCGTGCCCATTCTAAGTTTTAATCAGTCACGCGAATTTATGACATTTCCAGATATGAATCTGAATTTATCCCTAGCTGGTACGCGGAGCCCGATATGGCAGTAGCAAGAACAACAGCAACGCTCAAAAAAGACATTCCGTTCGTGTGGGAGGGGGTGGACAAAAAAGGCAAAAAAGTCAAAGGTGAGATGAACGCCGGCGGCGAGGCTGTGGTCAATGCAACCCTGCGCCGCCAGGGTATTACCGTCACCAAGGTAAAAAAACAGAGCAGTTTCGGGCGCAGCAAGAAAATCACTGAAAAAGATGTGGCGCTGTTCACACGCCAGCTTGCCACGATGATGAAATCGGGCGTGCCGCTGCTGCAATCGTTTGATATTGTGTCGCGCGGGCATGCCAATCCTGCCGTGCAAAAGCTCCTGATTGACATCAAAAGCAATATTGAAACCGGCAGCAGCATGAGCCAGGCATTTGCCAAACATCCCTTGTATTTTGACCAGCTCTACATCAATCTGGTGAACGCGGGTGAACAGGCCGGCATTCTGGACAGCGTGCTCGACCGGTTGGCTACTTACAAGGAAAAAATCCTCGCCATCAAAGGCAAGATCAAGTCTGCGTTGTTTTATCCGTCGGCTGTGCTGGTGGTGGCATTCATCATCACCGCAGTCATCATGCTGTTCGTGATTCCCGCGTTTAAAGAGCTGTTCAGCAGTTTTGGTGCCGACCTGCCGGCACCCACTCTGGTCATGATGAAAATATCCGATATTTTCGTGGCCTACTGGTGGTTGATATTTGGTGTGATAGGCGGCGGGTTCTGGTTCTTCTTCTATACCTGGAAGCGTTCCAGAAAAATGCAGGCAGTGATGGATCGAGCCATGCTCAAACTACCCATTTTCGGTCCGTTGATTGAGAAAGCAGCCATCGCGCGCTGGACGCGCACCCTGTCCACCATGTTCGCAGCGGGTGTGCCGCTGGTGGACGCATTGACTTCGGTTGCAGGCGCAGCGGGCAATCATGTGTTTTATGAAGCGACGCAAAAGATTCGGGCCGAAGTGAGCACCGGTACCAGCCTGACCGTGGCCATGCAGAACAGCGGCATTTTCCCCAACATGGTGCAGCAGATGGTGTCTATTGGCGAAGAATCCGGCGCGCTCGATTCGATGCTGGGCAAGGTGGCAGATTTCTTCGAACGTGAGGTGGACGATGCGGTGGACTCCCTCTCCAGCCTGATGGAGCCGATCATCATGGTGGTATTGGGCACGCTGATTGGCGGCATGGTAATTGCCATGTATTTGCCTATTTTCAAAATGGGCAGCGTGGTCGGTTAACTCCGGGCTTCGCCATTCCAGGAGCCGATAATCATGTCCTTGTCCTTCACCGCGCTGCTGGGCGCTGCTGACCCGCAGCTGTTTGCCATGCTGTGTGGCGTACTCGGTCTGCTGGTCGGCAGCTTTCTGAATGTCGTCATCCACCGCCTGCCAAAAATCATGGAGCGGGACTGGGGTGTCCAGTGTGCTGCGCTGAGGGGAGAAGATGCGCCGTCGGCCGCCGCATACAATCTGATGGTACCGCGTTCTGCCTGCCCGAGTTGCGGCCACCTGATTGGCGCGCTGGAAAACATCCCGGTGCTGAGTTATGTCTGGCTGCGTGGCAAGTGCGCTGGCTGCAGCGCGCATATCAGCCTGCGTTACCCGCTGGTGGAATTGCTTACCGGGCTGCTGTCCGCGTTTGCCGCCTGGCATTTCGGTTTTGGCTGGGCGGCAGCGGGTGCTTTGCTGCTGGTATGGGCACTGGTCGCGCTGACCTTTATTGATTTCGATACTCAGCTCCTGCCGGACGATATCACGCTGCCGCTGTTGTGGCTGGGGCTGCTGTTCAATCTCGGTAGTGTATTCGTGCCGCTGGACCAGGCGGTAGTCGGGGCAATGATGGGCTATATGGTGCTATGGAGTATTTACTGGCTATTCAAGCTGGTCACCGGCAAAGAGGGCATGGGCTATGGCGATTTCAAATTGCTCGCCGCCATCGGTGCCTGGCTGGGCTGGAAAATGCTGCCTCTGGTTATCCTGTTGTCATCCTTTATCGGAGCCCTTGTCGGCATTGTGCTGATCGTTCTGGCGCAGCGTGGGCGTTCGGTGCCGATTCCGTTCGGCCCTTATCTGGCGGGCGGCGGACTGGTTGCCCTGTTTTGGGGGCAGCCCATCCTGCAGGCCTACCTGGCCGGGTTTTAAGCATGGGTTTGTGCGTGGGATTGACCGGCGGCATTGGGTCCGGCAAAACCAGTGTGAGTCGGTTATTTGCTGAACTTGGCGCCGGCGTGGTGGATACCGATGAGATTTCGCATGAACTGACTGCCCCGGATGGTGCGGCGATGGCGGCAATCAGACTTGCATTCGGCGATCAGTTTGTCACTGCCGACGGCGCCCTCAATCGGGCTGCGATGCGTGCGCTGATATTCGCCGACAGCACTGCCAAAGCACAGCTTGAAGCTATTCTCCACCCCATGATTCAGGCTCGTGCGTTGATGGCCATAGCGCAATCAAGCGCGCCGTATACAGTGCTGGTGGTGCCGCTGCTGCTGGAAACAGGCAACTACCAGGGGAGGGCCAAGCGGGTACTGGTGGTGGACTGCGACGAGCGATTGCAAATCGCACGCACCATGCAGCGCGCCGCACTGACCGAGGAGCAGGTGCGTGCCATCATGGCCAGCCAGCTGCCGCGCAAGGTGCGACTGGCAGGAGCGGACGACATTATTGTCAATAATGGTGGCCTGGATGATTTGTGCCAGCAGGTCCAGACACTGCATCAAGCCTATCTTGCACTTGCGAAAAGCTGAGCGAGCGTTCTCATCCTTCGCCTGAATAATGTTTGCCAACTCAATCTTTATCAGTCAGAATCGGCCCAGTCAAACACTTCAATGACACGGGTTGGCGTGTACTGATCCCCTCGTTCATAGCTAAGAGGCGTGCAGGTTGTGAGTCTTTCCATCCTTCCTTTTGATTTTTTCCGGATGCAGCGGTGATCTGTTACGAATATCCCCTGAGCGAGCGTGTGCGTACCCTGCTGCGGCTGGAGGATATGTTTGACAAGGTGCGCTATTTCGCCGCCCAGGAAGACAGTCAGCAACACCACGCGGCACTGCTGGCGCTGTTTGAAATTCTCGAAGTGGCCAGTCGCGCCGATCTCAAATCCGATCTGCTCCAGGAGCTTGAACGCCAGCGCCAGGGGCTGGAGCTATTGCGCAGCAATCCTGCAATTTCCGAGCAGCGGCTAAACCAGGTACTGGCCGAGATCGCCCGCTGCATGGCTAATATCCACGGCATTCCCGGCAAGCTTGGCCAGCACCTGCGCGACAACGAATGGCTGATGGCGATCAAACAGCGCACCAATATTCCCGGTGGTGCCTGCGAGTTTGACCTGCCAGCGTATCACTACTGGCTGCACCTGCCCGTGGTACGCCGTCAGGATGAGATCGGTGAATGGCTCACCCCGATGTTGCCGATTTATGATGGTTTGAGCGTGGTGCTCAAACTGCTGCGCGAGAGTGGCAAGCCTACCCATCATATTGCTTTCGCCGGTGCCTATCAGCAAATGCTGGCGGGTAAGAGCGCGCAGATGTTGCGCATCAATCTGCGTCGCGAGCTGCCTTGCGCACCAGAAATCAGCGCGAATAAATATGCACTCAATATTCGCTTCATGTCGCTAGGCAAAGGCCGTCCACGCTTGTGCGAGAGCGATATCGAGTTTGAACTGACGTTTTGTAATCTGTAGGGCTGTTTCCTACCGTCTCACGGCGTATCACAAACACCCTTAAAAGCCCCGCCAATGCGGGGTTTTTTGTTTCTTGCCGTGTCATGCGCTATCCTCGCATCAGGGGTTTTGTGTGTAGCTAGACTGATTCTAGCTACACACAAGGGGGCGATCATGGCCGGCAAGCTGACAGACGTACACATCAAGAACTGGGTGAAGGCGGGGGAGGCCGTGGCGAAGTCGGACGGGGACGGCCTGACCTTCAAGCTATCGGCATCGGGCACGGCGTCATGGACTTTGCGCTACCGTTTCAGCGGCAAGCATCGGGAGATGACCCTCAGGCGATAGCAACCGCACTGGCGCGCGTTAAGGAGCTGGAACCATGAAAACCTTGTCCGAAGTCAAAACCGCGCTGCTACAGGACAGCGCAACCCTAAGAGCCTATGACGCAATGGAGGCTGAATTTTCGGTGGCGCATGAACTGATAGCGGCGCGCATTCATGCCGGGTTGACGCAATCCGAAGTTGCCCTGCGCATGGGCACCACGCAATCGGTTATCGCCCGCATGGAGAGCGGGCGAACCCTGCCTTCACTGCGCACCCTGGCGCGCTATGCTCATGCTGTGGGTTACCGCGCATCGGTGAAGCTGACACCCGCTGCCGCGTAAGCGTTGAGCCGCATCAAGACTTAGAGGGGGTGTGCTATGACGGAGCTATTAAGGTTTGAGCAATTTCTGGATAGAGCTATCCATGAATATCTAAGCCGCGCTCCAAAATCGGATGTGGCAGGTAGCGTTCGTCAAGCTGGTGTAAATTTCTCCCCGGCAGGTTGAGTAATTTCTACGCTGCCGCCGGCAAGCTCGCTGCCTCGGCACTCACATCGTGGATGTCCGTCATCGAATGCTGCGGCAAGCTGCCTTGATACATGGCTGGCAACCGTGGACGCACAGCACAGGTGCGCGCACACCCGAAGGCAAGGCGGTATCCAGTCGTAACGCTTTCAGGTTCACCATTCGCAAGGCTTGGCTGTTTGGCCGTTGGCTTTGTATCGAATCCAGAAAATGCCGGGCAGGGCTGCCGTACGCATCCGTTGAAGAACTAAACAACCACCGGCTAAAGCCGGTGGGTTTGAGTGGCGGACTGAAAGTCCGGATACGCGTCGCCTGAACGACGCGTCTTAATCGGGTTCCATTTTGAAATCATCGTTCGGTCTCGGCTCAAAGTGATGTTCCAAATACTGCTCTATCATTTCTTCCGTCATCTGGCCTACCGTGGCACAGAAGTACCCTCTTGCCCAGAAATGCCGACCCCAATATTTCTTTTTCAGGTGCGGAAACTCTTCGAACAGCTTGCTCGATGTGCGCCCCTTGATCCGCCTCATGATTTCGCTCGGCGCCATGGTCGGCGGACAACTGCCCAGTATGTGCACGTGATCCTTGCTCACCACACCCTTTACTATCCTGATCTCAAAGGCTTCGCAGGTCTCTCTCACCAGTTCTCGAACTCGCTCCGCAACCTCTCCGCTCAGCACTTTGTAGCGGTACTTCGTTACCCATACAAAGTGGTACTCTATTTGAAATACCGTATGACTGCCGTATCTGTATTCCACGCCGCACCTCCTTTCGTGCAGCCTATTCTCGCAGCTAAAGCTGACCGGCTAAAGCCGGTGGTTTAAACCTTATGATTGATAATTAATTTTATGGAAGCCAAGCGCGGTTATGCTGACAAAGGGAAAAGCTAAATATTCCGACCAGTACGCGCGCGCGTGGTTTTGACTGCTGGGCGCGTTCTCAAAACCCCCCATGGAAGGATTATCGAAACGCCACCCCATGAAAGCGAAATTTATCGGCAATCCGTGAGTCACTGGCAGCAATCTTGGTTAAAATTGACCCCAGCGGGCATGGCGTGGGTAGCTAGGTGGGTAGCTGGCGCGATGCTCAAATACATAGACCCGCATGGATAGGGGATTGCAAGCCATGTTAAAGATTACGTTTTAATCTGTGAAAAAGCCAGTTACCGTCACCTGTCCGACTTGCGGCGCCCTGGTGGAATGGACAGCGCAAAACAAATTTAGGCCATTTTGCTCGGAACGCTGTCGCTTGATCGATTTAGGGCAATGGGCTGCTGAGGGCTATCGCATCCCCGACACCGGCAAGCGCGAGTCAGAAAATACCGATCTCGATAACGAAGGCTAGCCCGCCTGCATGGTTTTGACCCCGTCGGCGGTGCCCAGCAGCAGTATATCGGCAGGGCGTTGGGCAAACAGACCGTTGGTGACCACGCCAACGATCTGGTTGATTTGTTTTTCCAGCTCCACCGGGTTGGTGATGGCAAGATTGTGCACATCCAGAATCACATTGCCGTTGTCGGTGGTGAAGCCTGTGCGCAGCACGGGTTGACCGCCCAGTTTGACTAGCTCGCGCGCCACATGGCTCTGTGCCATGGGAATGACTTCGACAGGCAGCGGAAACTTGCCGAGCACCTCCACCAGTTTGGAGTCATCCGCCAGGCAGATGAATTTTTTGCTGCACGCAGCGACGATTTTTTCGCGGGTAAGCGCACCGCCACCGCCCTTGATCATGTGCATGTGACGCGTGATTTCGTCGGCACCGTCCACATAAATTTCCAGTTCGCCCACGCTGTTCAGATCGAGTACCTGAATACCATGGTTTTTCAGGCGCTGTGCAGTGGCTTCGGAGCTTGCCACCGCGGCTTCGAAACGGCCTCTGATTGTGGCCAGTTCATCAATAAAAAAATTGGCGGTGGAACCCGTTCCCACGCCGATAATTCCTTGTGGAACATAATCAATCGCGGCACGCGCGACAGCCTGTTTCAGCTCATCCTGCTTCATTGTCATTATGCAATCCTCATTTATAACAAAACCCGCAGGATAGCCACAATCCGCTTTTTTCACAAACGTCCCAAAGCCTGCTAATCTTGGGCGCTGTCCTTGTCCAAAGCTGCATCATGTCAACCGCACACGCACCCAACGATTACCTGGTTCGCATCCTCACCTCCCGTGTCTACGACGTTGCCATCGAGTCCCCGCTCGAGCGCGCGCCCAATCTGTCGGCGCGCATGGGTAACCAGCTATGGTTGAAGCGTGA
This sequence comes from Sulfuriferula plumbiphila, assembly GCF_009938015.1. Lineage (NCBI taxonomy): Bacteria > Pseudomonadati > Pseudomonadota > Betaproteobacteria > Nitrosomonadales > Sulfuricellaceae > Sulfuriferula > Sulfuriferula plumbiphila. The sequence continues at coordinate 646,232 of NZ_AP021884.1, forward strand.
GGATTTGCAGTCAGTATTTTCGTTCAAGCTGCGCGGGGCTTACAACAAGATTTCCGGTTTGTCCAGACAGGCGCTGGTGGCGGGAGTGATTACTGCATCTGCCGGCAACCATGCCCAGGGCGTCGCGCTGGCTGCGCAGAAGCTGGGCTGCCGCGCCACCATCGTCATGCCGCTGCCCACGCCGCAGATCAAGGTCAGCGCGGTCAGGGCGCGCGGCGCCGAGGTGGTCTTGCATGGCGATTCCTACGATGAGGCTTATGCGCATGCGCGTGCGCTGGCACAGGAAAGCGGCGCCACCTATGTGCACGCCTACGATGACCCGGACGTGATTGCCGGACAGGGTACGGTTGCCATGGAAATCCTGCGCCAGCACGGCGGCCACATTGACGCAGTGTTTGTGCCGGTAGGTGGTGGCGGCTTGATAGCAGGGGTGGCCGTGTATATCAAGACGCTCAAACCGGAGATCAAGGTGATCGGCGTGGAGCCAGAAGACGCCGATGCCATGGCGTGCTCGCTGGAACAGCATGAACGGGTATTGCTGAGCCAGGTAGGACTGTTTGCTGACGGCGTGGCGGTGAAGCAGGTGGGTAAGGAAACCTTTCGCCTGGCCAGCCAGTATGTGGATGAAGTCATCCGTGTGGACAATGACGCCATCTGCGCGGCGATCAAGGATGTATTCGAGGATACCCGTTCCATCCTGGAGCCGTCCGGTGCATTAAGCATAGCCGGCGCCAAGCTGTGGTGCACGCGCGAAGCCGTCACTGACAAAACCGTGGTGGCGATTGCCAGCGGTGCCAACATGAATTTCGAGCGTCTGCGTTATATTTCCGAGCGTGCCGAACTGGGCGAGCAGCGCGAGGCCGTGCTGGCGGTAACCATTCCCGAGACACCCGGCAGCTTCAAGGCATTTTGCACGTTGCTGGGTGCGCGCAATATTACCGAATTCAACTACCGTTACTCGGATAACAGCGACGCCCACGTATTTGCCGGCGTGCAGGTGGCCAGCCGCGACGAGGCTACGCAACTGGTTGCCATGCTCAAGGACAACGGTCTTGTTGCAGTGGATTTGACGGACAACGAAATGGCCAAGCTGCATGTGCGCCATCTGGTTGGCGGCCACGCGCCGCAGGTTGAATACGAGCGGGTGTTTCGTTTCGAATTCCCGGAACGCCCCGGCGCACTGATGCGTTTTCTCAACAGCATTGGCCACCACTGGAACATCAGCCTGTTCCACTACCGCAATCATGGGGCTGATTATGGCCGCGTGCTGGTGGGCATCCAGGTGCCGCCGGAAGATCATGCGAGTTTTCAGGCATCGCTGGATCAGGTGGGTTATCGCTACTGGGACGAAAGCCAGAATCCTGCTTATACGCTGTTTCTGAGTTAAACCTGTGGAGAATAGGGTCAAATATCTGTTGCGCCCGGGCGCAGGTTTGCGCGCAGCGCTGGCCGTTGCGGTGCTTTGCCTGGGGCTGCTGCCGCTGCCTGGATATGCGGACGACAATGCCGATTTCCTGGCTGCGCGCGAAGCCTTTCGCACCGGCAAAACCCAATTGCTACCCGGGTACGCTGAGCGCCTCAAAGGTTCTATCCTGCTGCCTTACATTCAATACTGGGCGTTATCGGCACGCCTGAAAGACGCGAGCGCAGACGAAATTCGCGATTTCATGGCGCGCAATACCGACAGCGTGCTGTCTGACAGGCTGCGTGGCGATTGGCTGCGGCTGCTTGGGAAAAATCAGGACTGGACAACTTTTCTGGCCGAATACCCCTTGCTGGTCAAATCCGACGTGAGTCTGCAGTGTTATGCCATACGTGGCCGCATCGCGCAGGGCGAGACGCTGGCGCTGAAGGATGGCGTGGCGCTGTGGTTCACCGGCAAGGACCTGCCAGAGGCGTGCACACCATTGTTCGAAAAACTGATCGCCGACCAGCTGATCAGCCATGAAGACATCTGGCAGCGCTTCCGTCTGGCGCTTGAATCCGGCAACCCGGGTGTGGCGAAATCGGTGCTTGCCTATTTTCCCAAACAGCAGCAACCGGATGCGCGGCTGGTGGATACGGTGACCGCCAGGCCTGAGCGGCTGCTGGGCAAGCCCAATCTGGACCTGGATAGCCGTGTCGAGCGCGAACTGGCGATCTATGCAATTGCGCGTCTGGCCCGCAGCGATGCACGCAATGCGGCGCAGCTCTGGGAAGCGATCCGTGCCGATTTTTCCGTGTCCGATCAGCGCTATGTATGGGGGCAGTTGGGGCTGTATGGCGCACGCCAGCATCTCCGCGACGCGTTGGGCTGGTTTGACCGTGCCGGCGTCGACGGCATGAATGATGACCTGCTGGCATGGAAGGCACGCGAGGCACTGCGAGTGGGTAACTGGAGTGTGGTGCAGGCGGCCATTCTGCAAATGAGCGATAGCGCCCGCGCTGAACCGGCGTGGCGTTACTGGCTGGCGCGCGCCTACAAGCTGCACAACAAGCTGTTTCAGGCCAATGCATTATTGGCATCGCTATCGCGCGAGCACAATTTCTATGGACTGCTGGCGGAAGAAGAGCTGGGTGCCGCACTGGGTGCGCAAACAATTAATTTTAAAGTCGGCAGTGATGAAGTCGCGGCGATGGGGCGCGTACCGGCGATTGCCCGGGCGCTCGCCCTGTACAGGCTGGATTTGCGTACCGATGCCAATCATGAATGGATCTGGGCAACGCGCAATTTTGATGACCGGCGCCTGCTCGCCGCTGCCGAGCTGGCGCGGCAGAACGACTGGTATGACCGCGCCATCAATACCGCCGATCGCACCCAGCAGCTGCACGACTTTGACCTGCGCTTTTTGGCACCCTATCGGGACATTGCCCACAAATACGCCAAAGAATATAGGCTGGACGAGGCCTGGGTATACGGTCTGATGCGCCAGGAGAGCCGCTTTGTGTCGCGTGCCAAGTCCGGAGTGGGCGCTTCCGGCCTGATGCAGGTGATGCCGGCGACGGCACGCTGGATCGCCAGCAAACTGGGTATCCGCCATTTTCAGGCGGACAGCATCCACGGACTGGATACCAACATGCAGTTTGGCATGTACTACCTGAAAACCATTCAGCAAAGCCTGGATGGCTCTCTGGTGCTGGCGACCGCGGCCTACAATGCGGGGCCCGGCAGAGCACGACGCTGGTGCGGCGGGCAGGCGCTGGAGGGCGCGATTTATGCGGAGAGCATTCCTTTTGGCGAAACCCGCGATTACGTCAAGAAAGTCATGGCCAATGCCATCTATTACGCGCGCAGTTTCGGTCAGCCGGGACAGTCGCTCAAGGCGCGGCTGGGTAGCATAGCCGGGGTGGCAGTCCCACCGCTGTGCGGCGGAGCGGATGAAAATGCTCCGGCCTGCGACAACTGACCCGCTCCGCAGCGAGCGCGGGTTTTAGGTTAAAATCCACAGCTTTGTAAGATTTCTCTTCAGGAACAGGCATGAAATTCAATAATATCTGTGTGTTGGGCGGCAGCGGGTTTGTCGGAGCCAATATTGTGCGCATGCTGGCCGCGCAAGGACGCAGTGTGCGCGTACTCACGCGTAACCGCGAGCGCGCCAAAGACCTGATCGTATTGCCTGGCGTGGATGTGATCGACGCAGATATCCACGACCCGGCGCAACTCAAGCAGCATTTTCATGGCATGGATGCGATCATCAATCTGGTCGGCATCCTGCACGAGACTCATCCGGGACGCATCGACAAACCCGCCGCGCGGCGGGGTGATTTTCAGCATGTGCACATCGAGCTGCCGCGCAAGCTTATCCATGCCTGCACCGAAAACGGCATCCAGCGTCTGTTGCACATGAGCGCACTGGGCGCTTCCGGCACCTCCCGCAGCGCCTATCAGCGCTCCAAGGGGATAGGTGAGGCGCTGGTGCGCGAAGCCGGTATGGCGCATTCGGATAATGAACGCTGGTACCTGGATGGCCCCAAGTTCGTGCGGGGTGCCAGGCTCTACACCACGATTTTTCGGCCTTCGGTGATCTTTGGCCGGGGTGACAGTTTCCTCACCCTGTTTGCCGGGCTGGCGCAGACTTTTCCGATCATCCCGCTGGCCAATGCCCACGCCCGTTTTCAGCCGGTATGGGTGGAGGATGTGGCGCGCGCGTATGTCAATGCGCTGGACGACACCGCCAGCTTCGGCCAGACCTATGACTTGTGCGGTCCCAAGGTCTACACCCTGGAGGAACTGGTGGAATTGGCCGGGCAGACGGTAGGCGCACATCCGCGCATCATTGCGCTGTGCGACAGGATGTCGTACTTGCAGGCATGGGCGATGGAATTCAAGCCGGGCAAAAAAATCATGACGCGCGACAATTACTACGCCATGCAAGTGGACAACATCTGCAGCGGTGAATTCCCGCCGCCCTCGGGCTACAAGCCCGCTGCGCTGGAGGCCGTCGCTGCCGAGTACCTCGACGACAGCCACCCGCGCGGGCGTTATCAGGCGTTCCGCAATCGCGCCGGGCGCTGACCGCTGTCATGCAGATCTACGCGGTCGGCGGCGCAGTACGGGATGAATTGCTCGGCCTGCCCGTCCAAGACCGTGATTATGTGGTGGTGGGCAGTACGCCCGAGGCCATGGCACGGTTGGGTTACCAGCCGGTAGGCCGCGATTTTCCGGTATTCTTGCACCCCGTCACGCATGATGAATACGCGCTTGCCCGCACCGAGCGCAAGACGACCCGAGGTTATAAAGGATTCGAGGTCAGCGCCGCACCCGCGGTCACGCTGGAGCAGGATCTCGCCCGGCGCGACCTCACCATCAACGCCATCGCCAAGGCCGAGTCCGGCGAATTGGTCGATCCTTACGGCGGTTGCCGCGATATTGAGGCACGCGTATTGCGCCATGTCAGCGCTGCATTTGTTGAAGACCCGGTCAGGGTTTTGCGCGTGGCGCGTTTCATGGCACGTTTTACCGATTTTTCCGTCGCGCCCGAAACCATGGCGTTGATGCGCGAGATGGTCAGCAGCGGCGAAGTCGATCACCTGGTACCGGAGCGCGTCTGGCAGGAACTGGCGCGCGGCCTGATGGAAGCGCAGCCGTCGCGCATGTTCGAGACGCTGCGCGCCTGCGCTGCCCTGGCGCGGATCATGCCTGAAGTCGATCGGCTGTTCGGTGTGCCGCAACCGCCGCAATACCATCCCGAAATCGATACCGGTATCCACGTGATGCTGGTGGTGGACTACGCTGCTGCCCAGCATTACAGCCTGGCAGTGCGCTTTGCCGCGCTTACCCATGACCTGGGCAAGGGCACCACACCGCCCGGGGAATGGCCGCGCCATCACGGCCACGAGGCGCGCAGTGTGGGACTGGTCAAGACGCTATGCCAACGCGTCCGTGTGCCTAACGGGTGTCGTGATCTGGCGCTGATCACCGCTCGCTATCACGGCGACGCGCACCGCGCGTTACAATTGCGCCCTGCCACCATCCTCAACATGCTGGAAGCCACCGACGCCTTGCGCCGGCCGGAGCGCTTTGCGCAATTTCTGCAAGCCTGTGAGTGCGACGCACGCGGCCGGCCGGGTTTTGAAACCTGCGCCTATCCAGCGGCGGACCACCTGCGTACAGCACTGGCGGCGGCGCAGGGTGTGGATGCCGGAGCGATTGCGCGTAGCGGTGAAACGAACGATGTCGGGGAGCGAATCCGCGCCGCGCGTCTGCAGGCAATTCGTCATGCGCTGGGCGCGGCGCAGGACGACGATGCCCCGCAATCCTAGCAAACTGTGTGAGAGTATCGCGCCGCCAGTGATGTGATTACCAGTTGTTGCCCTGGTTTTGCGCCACTGTCGCGCTCACGTTGAGATTGAGCGTGTTGCCTGGGTCGTAGGGCAGCGTAGTGGTAAAATCGCGGCCGCGATAGCGGTACACCACGTTGTAGCCGGATACCACCTGACGATAGTTGTTCTGCACCCGGCAACGCTCCACCTGGCGTGGCTGGTAACCATAGCTGTCACGGTTGCTGATGTTGTCGCCCACCATGGCGCCGGTAACCGCGCCGACTGCCGCAGCGGCAGTGCGTCCGTTCCCTTGACCCACCGTGTTGCCGAGCAAGCCACCTACCAGGCCGCCGAGTATGGCGCCCCCATATGAGCGGCCTTCACTGCGGTATTCACCACCGACAGTTTCTGTCCAGCACTCGCGATGCGGCTCGTTTACCTGCTCATAGATCGGGGTGGATGAGATCACTTGCGCGCGGTCGGTAAAACTCATTCCCGGATCGGCCAGCGCAACCGTGGAAGTGGCTGCCAGCAGCAGGGCAGATACAATGATTTTTTGGGTATGCATGATTTTTCTCCTGGTATGCAATTGTGATTCACCCTGACTGAGGTCAGTTTTGCTGGCGATCCCGGCCATCGTTCGCCGGCCGCTCGCCGCGTTCCTGGCGGCGTTCAAAACCATAGCCAAAACCGCCCTGGCGCTCATCGCGGCGTACCTCATTCTGTTGCCTGCGGTTGTCGCCGTCACCGCGCTGTCCAGCACGATCCCGGCCATTACCGCGAGATTCGGTATCCCCGTCGCGGCTCGCCAGCAAGAGTGGCGTGGCATGATCCAGAGCCGGGCCGAGGTAGAAGGCGGGTGCAGCAAATGCCGGTGCAACCCCGCCCAGACCAAGCCCGAGGGAAACGACAGGAATCAGGTTGCGTATCTTCATGGTTTACTCCTTGTCTGTGATCCGGTTTTTCCGGATCCACGATTGCATAATGGATGATAGTGTTTGCAAAAGCGTTTCCAATCAGCATAAAACTGTAACAGTGTGTAACCGTGTGGCGAAACCTGCCGCGACAGTTGTATATTGGCGGCATGGAAAATACCCAGGAACACATTCTGGTAGTGGACGACGACGCCGGGCTGCGCGCGCTGCTGGAGCAATATCTTACCGGCCAGGGCTATACGGTAACGTGTGCTGCAGATGGCGGCAAAATGGACGAGGCATTAACCCGGATAAGCCCCGATCTGGTTATCCTCGACCTGATGTTGCCCGGCGAAGATGGACTGTCGATTGCGCGTCGTCTGCGCGCCAGCACGGCGTTGCCCATCATCATGCTGTCAGCGCGGGGCGAGGATATTGATCGTATCGTCGGGCTGGAGGTGGGCGCGGACGATTACCTGCCCAAGCCGTTCAACCCGCGCGAGTTGCTGGCGCGTATTCGTGCGGTGTTGCGCCGCAGGCAGGCGACACTCGGCGCGGCTGCAGCGCCCAACAACGTTGCCCGTTTTGGCCCATTCAGCCTGGATCTGGACGCCCAGCGCCTGTTGCGCGACAGCGAAGAAATACCGATTACCACAGCCGAATTCGCCATTCTGCGTATTTTTGTCGAGCATCCCAACCGGGTGCTGACCCGTGATGGTTTGATGGACATGATCAAAGGCTACGAGCGTGACCCGTTCGACCGCAGCATCGATGTACGCGTCACCCGTCTGCGGCGCAAGATCGAGCCCGACCCTGCCAATCCGGTGTTCATCCGCACGGTGTGGGGACAGGGTTATTTGTTTGCGCCGAAAGGCGCGGCTGCATGAGGTTGTGGCCGGCTTCGCTATTTGGACGCACCGCCGCGATCCTCGGGCTGGCCTTTCTGGTCTTTCAGATAGCCGCACTGGCGGTGGTGGCGGTCACTATCCTCAAGCCGATGGCGTTGCGTTCTGCCGATGATCTGGCTGCGTTGATGGTGTTGTCGGTACAGACCTGGGTGGAATTGCCACCGGAAACCCGGCCTTATTTCGAGCATGAGCTCGCCGTGCATCACCATTTGCTCATCAAGCGCGTGGATGCGCCCCTGGCAGCGCGTGCCGACAGTTTTCTCAATAGTCGCTATATCGAACAATCGCTCACCCGGCGTACCGGGCAGGATATTGTGCTCAAGGCCGGCGAAAACGGCTGGGTGTGGGCAGAAATGCGCATGGGCGGACATCTCATCCGCATCGGTTTCGAACAGGAACGCTACGGCGTGCAACCCCCGCTGGCTGCGGTCGGGCTGGTCAGCCTGGGCGCGCTGCTGACCTGGCTGACCGCCATCATCATGGTGCGACGCATCAGCCGTACTCTGGTGCGGCTGGGTGCGGCGGCGGGCGAGGTGGGACAAGGGCAGGTGCCGCAGCCGCTGCCGGAATCCGGCTCCACCGAGCTGGCTTCGCTGACCCGCGCCTTCAACCGCATGGCCAATGAGGTGCAGGCTTTGCTTGCCAATCGCACCACCTTGCTGGCCGGTATCTCACATGACTTGCGCACGCCCATCGCGCGCATGCGACTGGCGCTGGCCATGTTGCCGCAGGACGCTGATGCGCAGCTGATCGGGCAAATCGAGCACGACCTGGAAGAAATGAACCGCCTGATCGGCGGCTTCCTTGAGCTGTCGCGCGGCTTGCAGGCAGAGCCGGTGCAGTTGCTCGACCTGAATGTGCTGCTCGATGAACTGGCCGGGGACGCCCGCCGTGGCGGGGGTATGGTGGAGTGGTCGGCGCAGAACATCTGCATGGCTGCCGTGGGGCCCCACGCTCTGCGCCGGGTGGTGTCGAATCTGATCGAGAACGCGCTGCGCTATGGCGATCACCAGCCGGTCACGCTGGAATGCGTATGCACTGCCGGCGCTGCGCAAATCCGCGTGATGGATCGTGGCCCGGGCATTCCGCCAGACCAGATCGAGGCGGTGTTCCGGCCGTTCCACCGGCTGGAAACATCGCGCAACAAGGCTACCGGTGGCAGCGGGCTAGGGCTGGCAATAGCCCGGCAACTGGCCCAAGCCAATCACTGGCAACTGCAACTGCTGCCGCGCGCGGGCGGCGGCCTGGTTGCCGAGGTGCGTATCCCGCTCCGCCCCCCCGCTGCCACATCGGAGCGGGCATAAAAAAAGCCCCCGTGCGAGCACGGGGGCCGAAGTCTGCACACGATACTCTGTGGCAGAGAGGGTGCGTCGTCCTACCAGGGACGCTGCTTGAGTATTTTCACTTCCAGAAACAGCAAGCTCACGCACACCATCAGAGTGCGATTGGTCTTGGCCTTGAAAAAATCGAACAGCGCCTGGGTAGGAGCAAATTCAATGGTGATTGTGTCGGATAGCTGCAGATTCATGCTGGTTACCTTTTGCAGATATCTGCAATCGTCATGCCTGCTGATGCTTGCTTGCGAGATGCCCTGTCCATGCGGATCTATGTGTTCGTGGCGGGGTTGGCCAGGCGGTTATTGCGTGGAACTGTGGACACTCCTGTCGTGTTTTCGACAGCCTGCAACCGGCACCAGCGCAATTTGGCTGCAAACACAGTAAAATCGCGCTTTTATTAACCAAGCGCGTGTCTCATGCTGACTTTTCAGGAAATCATTTTCACGCTCCAGCAATACTGGGCGAAACAGGGCTGTGTGTTGCTACAGCCTTACGATATGGAAATGGGCGCCGGTACTTTCCACACGGCCACCTTTCTGCGCGCCCTGGGACCGGAACCGTGGAAAGCGGCGTTTGTGCAGCCCTCGCGCCGTCCCAAAGACGGCCGGTATGGTGAAAATCCTAACCGCCTGCAGCATTACTACCAGTTTCAGGTGGTATTAAAGCCGAGCCCTGACAATATCCAGGAACTGTATCTCGACAGTCTGCGCGCGCTCGGTGTGGATACCGGCATCCACGACATCCGTTTCGTCGAGGATGACTGGGAATCGCCCACCCTCGGCGCCTGGGGGTTGGGCTGGGAGGTGTGGCTGAACGGCATGGAGGTCACCCAGTTTACCTATTTCCAGGAAGTGGGCGGGCTGAAGTGCAAGCCGGTTCTGGGGGAAATCACTTATGGTCTGGAACGGCTGGCCATGTATCTGCAAGGCGTGGAAAACGTTTATGACCTGACCTGGACGCCGGGCGTGACTTATGGCGACGTGTACCATCAGAATGAAGTCGAGCAGTCCAAATACAACTTCGAGCATTCCAATGCGCAATGGCTGTTCCAGCAATTTAATGACTTTGAGCGCGAAGCCGCACGCCTGATGGATGTTGGGCTGGCGCTACCGGGCTTCGAGATGGTGATGAAGTGCTCACATACCTTCAATCTGCTTGACGCCCGTGGTGCGATTTCGGTGACCGAACGTGCCGCCTACATTGGCCGCGTGCGCACCCTGTCGCGCAAAGTGGCGCAGGCTTACCATGACTCCCGCGCAGCCCTGGACTTTCCGATGCTGGCCAGGAATTGAAATGATGACCGATACACTGCTGATCGAACTGCTCACCGAAGAGCTGCCCCCCAAATCCCTCAACAAGCTGTCTGACGCGTTCGCCAGCGGTATTTTCAATAGCCTCAAGGCACAAGGTTTTGTTGCTGGCGATGCCGGATTTAAAGCCTATGCCACGCCGCGCCGACTGGCGGTGGTGATCCCCCATGTCGTCGCCATCCAACCCGAGCGCGAAGTCGAGCGTAAAGGCCCGACGCTGGCGGCGGGCATGCAAAATGGCCAGCCAACACCGGCTTTGCTGGGTTTTGCCCGCTCCTGTGGCGTGGAGGTGAACGCGCTCGCCACCGCCAATGATGGCAGGCAGGAATGCTACGTGTTCCGCAGCACCAAAGCGGGCGCAGCGCTGGCGCAGCATCTGGCGGGGATGGTGGCAGAGACGCTGAAAAAACTGCCGGTCGCCAGGCTCATGCGCTGGGGCGATTCTGATGTGGAGTTCGTGCGTCCGGTGCATGGACTGGTCATGCTGCACGGCGATCAGCTTGTGCCCGGTGAAGTGCTGGGGCTGGCCAGCGGCAAGTCCACACTGGGACACCGTTTCCTTTCCACTGGCGTGGTGGGCATTGCCCACGCCAGCGACTACGCCGCCACGCTGATGCAAGTCGGTCATGTGATGGCGGGTTACGCCGAACGTCGCGCCGCCATCCGCGCCCAGCTTGCAGCACTTGCCGGCGACGCTCAGGTGCTATGGGACGAGGCGCTGCTGGACGAAGTGACCGCGCTGGTCGAATATCCCATGGTTTACGCGGGCACATATAGCGCAGATTTCCTCGCCGTGCCGCAGGAGTGCCTGATACTGTCGATGAAGCAGAATCAGAAATATTTTCCGCTGGCCGACCACAACGGCAAGCTGCTGCCGCGTTTCCTGGTGGTGTCCAACCTGAAAACTGACGACCCCAGCCATATCATCCACGGCAACCAGCGGGTGCTGCGTGCACGCCTATCCGACGCCAAATTCTTTTTCGACCAGGATAGAAAAATCCGCCTGGACGCGCGCGTGGAAAAACTCGCTCAGGTGGTGTACCACAACAAACTCGGCTCCCAGTTACAGCGCGTCGAACGCATCCAGAAGCTGGCTGGCAGCATCGCGCGCCTATTGCACGCGGATGACGCCGCCGTCCAGCGCGCCGCGTATCTCGCCAAGGCCGACCTGCTCACCGACATGGTGGGCGAATTCCCTGAACTGCAAGGCGTGATGGGCGCCTATTATGCCCGCTACGACGGCGAGTCAGACATCGTGGCCAGCGCGATCGCCGCCCATTACCAGCCGCGCTTTGCCGGTGACGCCATCCCCGCCGGCAAGGTCGCCGCGAGTGTGGCACTGGCCGACAAACTCGACACGCTGATTGGCATCTTCGGTATTGGCTTGATCCCCACCGGCGACAAAGACCCCTTTGGCCTGCGTCGCGCGGCGCTGGGCATACTGCGCATTCTGGTGGAAGCCCAACTGCCGCTGGAACTGCCCCAGTTGCTGGAACAGTCTCGCGCCACTTTCCCCGACGGGGTGGTCGCCGACAGCGTGGCGGTGGATGTGTACACTTTCATGCTGGAGCGCATGCGTGGTTACCTGAAAGAAAAAGGCTATCAGGCCGGTGAAATCGAAGCCGTGCTGGCAGGCAATCCCGCCCGCATGGATTTGATCCTGGCGCGCATTGAGGCCGTGCAGGCCTTCCGCAAGCTGCCGGAGGCTGCGGCACTTGCCGCTGCCAACAAACGCATCCGCAATATCCTGAAAAAGACCGCCGCCCCCGACGGCGCGGCGGATATCGCCCTGATGCAGGAAGCTGCGGAAAAAGCGCTGTTCGCCACCATCAACCAGCTGATCCCGGTGGTGGAATCCTATGCCGCCAACGGCGACTACGCTGACGCGCTGACCACGCTCGCCAGTGCCCGCATCGGGGTGGATCGTTTTTTCGACGAAGTGATGGTAATGGCCGATGAACCGCTGATTCGCAACAACCGCCTGGCGCTGCTAAGCGCACTTGGCAGGTTGATGAACCGGGTAGCCGATATTTCCGCCTTGTCCTCCTGACGTTTCTATTTTAGTGTAGTAAGGCCACCACTACTTTGGCACCCAGATGCCGTTTTAGGAAGCGGGCGTCCATTCCATTACGGGGGGCACGGGGAAAGCCAACGAATTTGCAATTCAAATCATCCCACCCAGTGGGTGATGTGAGAAAATCATGCAGTACCATGATTCGAAATGCATGCCACGTGCTCAGTGGTTAACTGAATAAGAAGGGCTGCCCCTGCTCGGTCCACGTAAATGTCGGATGGAGCGTAAAAATCATTACTGTGTTGAGGTGAAATTCATGTTGCCGGTTTTTCAATCAGACCCATTCCGGTGCCGGACCTCATACAGCGGTATGGTCATTACGGGCAAGGTCTATTCGGGCGCGGCGCCAGTCCTGAGCCATTTTTGCGCAAAGATTTCCGCCGTTTCAGGGTGGCCGAAGTAATATCCCTGCGCTTCATCGCAACCCAGTGCCAGCAAGGTTTCCGCCTGCTCCGCTTGTTCTGCACCTTCGGCAAGCGCCTTGAGGCCGAGGCTGTGTGCCATGCCAATGATGGTGGCGACGATGGTGTAATCGTTGCGATCTTGCAGCATGTCGCGCACAAACGACATGTCGATCTTGAGCTTGTCCGCCGGCAAGCGTTTGAGATAGGTAAGCGATGAGTAGCCGGTACCGAAATCATCGATCGCGAGTGCAAACCCCGCCGTTTTCAGGGCCTCCATGACCACGATCGCCTGCTCCACATTCCGCATCAGGCTGCTTTCGGTGAGTTCCAGTTCAAGACAGGCGGGCGTTAAGCCTGCCGCGCGCACGATCGCCTGAAGCTTGCCGGCAATTCCGGCCTCTTCAAGCTGCTGGGCGGCAAGGTTGACGGCGAGCCGGCCGGGGAAATTCAGACCAGCCTCCTGCCAGTCTTTCATCTGGCGGCAAGCCTTCCCTGCCAGCCACTTCCCTAGCGCCCCTATCATGCCGCGCTCCTCGGCAATCGAGATGAATTCTGCCGGACTCACCCAGCCCCGTTCGGGATCGTTCCAGCGCAATAAAGCCTCGGCGCCGATCAGGGTGCCTGTTTTGAGATTCACCTGGGGCTGGTAATGCAGTTCCAAGTTCCCGGCGTTCAGGGCGCGGCTTAAATTTTTGGCAAGCTGCATACGTTCGGCCAATCCCACGCTCATCTCCGGCTGATAGAAGCGATGGCCGCCCCCGAATGCCTTGGCGCGATACATGGCGATGTCGGCCCGCTTGAGCAGGTCCTCGATGGTTGCGCCATCCTCGGGATGGAAGGCGATGCCGATGCTCACCCCGAGGGTAAAAGTCTGCCCCTTTGCCGCAATGGGCTCGGCAAGTGCCTGTTGCAACCGTTTGGCGATGAGGGTCGCAGCCGCCTGGTCGGCTTCCTCGGCGATGACGACGAACTCGTCGCCGCCCAGGCGCGCCAGGGTTTCTTCCCCTCGCGTAGTGGCCTGAAAGCGCCGGGCGACTTCGATCAGGACCTGGTCGCCGACATTGTGCCCCTGGGTATCGTTGATCTCCTTGAAGCGGTTAAGATCCATAAACAGGATCGCTACCCGCTGCCCATGCCGTTGGGCGACGGCCAGAACCTGTTTCAGGCGATCCATGAACAGCGTCCGGTTGGGCAGGCCGGTCAGGGGGTCGTAAAAGGCGAGCTGTTCGATATGGGCGACATGGGCCTTCTGTTCGGTGATATCAACCGAGCTGCCCACATAGTGGGTGATCTCCCCCTGCACACCGCGCACAGCGGAAATGGACAAGCGTTTTGGATAAAACTCCCCGGTTTTTTTTCGTTCCCATGCATCCCCTTGCCAGCGGCCGGTTGCTTGAATGCTTTCCCACATGGCGCGATAGAAGGCCGCATCGTGCCGCCCGGATTGCAGGATGCGTGGGGTCTGACCGATCACTTCTTCGGGCGCATAGCCTGTTGTCTGGGTGAAAGCGTGGTTCACACTGAGGATGCGCTGCTCGGCGTCCGTGATCACCACAGCCTCGGTGCCTTGCTCGAATACCACGGCAGCCAGGCGCAGGTTCTCCTGCTGCCGGGCGCGCTCGATTACAACGGCGGCGAGCCTGGCCCCTTGGCGAATGAGCTTGAGCTCTTCCGGGGTCGGTGTGCGCGGCTCACGGTAGTATAGGGAAAAGGTGCCAAGCACCTTGTTGTCGGCGGACAGGATGGGTTCGGACCAGCAGGCGCGCAGTCCGGCGCGGATGGCCAGTTCGCGGTAGGGGGCCCAGTAAGGGTGGGTGAGCGCGTCCTCGATGATCACGGTGCGGGCGGTGTGCGCGGCCGTCCCGCAAGACCCGATATCCTCGCCGATCTCGAGGCCGTCGATGGCGCGGTTATAGAACTCGGGCAGGCTGGGCGCTGCGCCGTGCATCAGGTGTTTGCGGTCGGGGGAAAGCAGCTGGATCGAGCAGGATGCCCCCGCACACTGCTGCTCGGCAAACGCGGCAAAGCCTTCCAGTACTTCGCCAAGAGGCGCATCCGCGGTGAACAAGTCGAGCGTCTGCGTGTAGTGCTGCTGCCATTCCTCTGCCCGTTTGTATTCAGTGATGTCCTCCACGGCTACCAGCAGGCGGTTTTCTGCTGCCAGACGGATTCCGGTGATGGTGAGGCGCAAGCGTTTTTCACCCAGCGCGACGTCAATGCCGTGCAATGCCGTGCCGCTCGCCAGGACAGCTTGCGCCTGCTGGTGCAGATCGGACAGCGGCAGGATATGTTCGAGTTCGCGCCCGGAAATGTCTTCTCCGTTCTTCAGTCCGGATATTTCGCGGAAGGAGAGGTTGACGCTCTGCACCTTGAGGGCTTGGTCCAGGACCAGCAGTCCGACAGGAAGGCTCGCAATGATGTCCTCGGCGTAGCGCTTGAGGCCGAGAATGGCGTGCCGGTCGGCCTGGATATAGGTATCGAAGGCAAGCCCCATATCCAGGAACACGCTCTTCTGCAGCGCGCGGTACGTGGCGAGAAACTTGTCCGGGCTGTCGCCAAGCAGGCGCCATAGCTCGGGTAACAGCCCGATGAGATACTTGCTGTAGGCGCCGATGTACCACTTGGGTTCGAGACCGATGCGCTGATGGACGCCGCCTGCGCGCAGGCGGCGGAGAATGCGTTCGGGGCCGTAGTCGCCCGCGCTCAGGCTGTCGAAGTAGGCCGTCTGAGCCCGCTTCAGACGCTTGAGGGATTGGGGGTCCGGGATGCAACGGCGGGTTTCCTCGAACTTGATGCAATGGGCGTAAAAGTCGTCCACGAACCGCCGTGACACATCTTGCAGGCGCGCGTGCATCTGCGTGAGCAGGCTGGCATCGGTTTCGTCGAACTCCAGGAATGCCTGGCGGCGGGCAATCTCTTGCGCGTCGATCCCGACCGACCGGGCCAGAGCAGCGAGGGCCTCGTCCGGGAGATTCATGGCCCGGCTCCTTCTATGGGGCCAGCGGCGGCGTGGAGGACGTCAGGCTTGCTTGCTTGCTTGCTTGCGCAAGATTTCTTCCATCTTGGCTTTCCAGGTTGCGGAGGTTTTGTTCATTCTTGATGCTCTGTCCCGACGTGCATGCACGCCGGGCGGTGTGCATGGCATATCGGCGGATTGCGTATTTCCCTTATTCAGAGTCCATGCGATAGCCCGGCGGCGCGCCAAACGTCCTGCAACACATCCTGCGCCGCGACAACCGGGTGCAGTGTTCCCGCCCAAGGATGGCAACGATGGCCGCGTGCGTCAGCAGTCTGGCAATACCCATTCAATAATCATGGTTTTTACTTTTATCACATGATCCACAAAATGGCAATAAATCTGCCGCGGCTTGGGAAATAATTCACTTAACAGTACTGCTTTCCTGTTTGGCAGCGTGATCGACAGCCCGCGGACCAACCGGGAAATGCGGTCCGGATCCGCGCCCCTGCGCTGCCAGTTCCGCCACGGGAGCCGGGGCGGGATATCAGGCGGTTCCCCCTCCTTGATCGCACCGGTACGCGCGCGTGGCTGTTGCAGTGGTAGAGAAACATCCGGCCTGAGCCACAAGACGGCCGAAAGCCTGCCGCGGAACTCCAGAAAGCGGGCGAGCCCGATTTTACCGGCAGTGTGGCATCCATCTGGTTGTTATGGTGTTGCCAGTGATAGGGTGCCCCAGGGGACGGATCCAATCCGCAGGCGCACCAGGCAATACCCGCCCCGCAAGGGCAATGAAACGTTAATCCAGGTGATGACTCACAGCATTGCGGAGGTACACCGATTCCCGGGTGATCTCATTTACCGTGCTGACCCCTCGTATCGCTTCAAGCGCCACCCTGGCCTTGTACTGACGGCTGAAATTCTTGCGCTTCTTCACATTCACCCCCTGCTCCTTTTAACAGCAGGCTAGCAACTTGAATAACTGTCCGGAAATCGGGGTTCACCAATACCGTACACGCGATACCGTATACGCATGTACGCCTAAATTGCGGCTTTCCGGGGTATACTCTTTACCCCATGAAACTCATCATTCTCGATCGTGACGGCGTCATCAATATGGATTCCGATCACTTCATCAAAACTCCGGATGAATGGAAACCCATCCCCGGCAGTCTGGAGGCGATTGCGCGCCTCAACCAGGCCGGTTACCGCGTGGCTGTGGCAACCAATCAGTCGGGCGTGGGGCGCGGTCTGTTTGACATGGCCATGCTCAACACCATCCATACCAAGATGCACAAGGCGCTGGCGCAGGCAGGTGGGCGGATCGATGCGCTGTTTTATTGTCCGCATGCGGCCGACGTGAAATGCGCGTGCCGCAAACCATTGCCGGGCATGTTTCTGGAGATGGCTGCGCGTTTCAATGTGCAACTGTCAGCCATACCCGCAGTGGGCGACAGCTTGCGTGACCTGCAGGCCGCCGCCGCAGTCGGCGCCGCACCCATGCTGGTCAAAACCGGCAAGGGTACGGCCACGTTAAATGCGGGTAACCTGCCCGAAGGCACCCTGGTTTTCACTGATCTGGCCGAAGTGGTTACCCACCTTCTTGCGCAATGATTGTTCTGCTTCTGCGTTCGGCGCTATTTGCCGTTTTGCAAACTCTGTTGACCATAGTGTTTTCTCTCGTTGCGCTGCTTACGTTTCCCTTTTCCGCGCGCATTCGCTACCGCACCATTACCTTGTGGAACCGCATTGTGGTGTGGCTGGCCGAAGTCGTATGCGGCATCCGCTATCGGGTGATCGGTCTGGAAAACCTGCCCAACACGCCAGCGGTGGTGATGGCCAAACACCAGTCCGCATGGGAGACCATTGCGCTGCCGGTGCTGCTGCCGCCGATGGCCTTGGTGATCAAGCGCGAATTGCTGTGGGTGCCGTTTTTCGGCTGGGGCATGGCGATGCTGTCACCGATTGCCATCAACCGCGCAGAAGGACGCGCTGCGCTCAAGCAAATCGTGGAGCAGGGGCGCGTGCGCCTGGCCGAGGGTTTTGGCGTGATGATTTTCCCGGAGGGAACACGCATGGCGCCAGGCGAAATCGGGCGATACGGCATAGGCGGCGCCTGGCTGGCCAGCCATGTGAATGCGCTGGTGGTGCCGGTGGCGCACAATGCAGGTGAACTCTGGCCGAAAAATTCCTTTCTCAAGCACCCCGGCCTGATTACGCTGAGCATTGGTCCAGTGATAGATGCAGCCGGTATGAAGCCAGACGCCCTTAACGAGCAGGTGAAAGCCTGGATAGAGACTGAAATGAAGCAACTGCAACGCCATGCCTGAACGGCGCCGCAGCAGCGAAACGCGCAGCGTCAGCCTCAATGGCGAAAAGCTTGGCTACACCCTGAAACGCAGCAACGCACGTCGCACGCTGGCGCTCACCATCAATGCCAGCGGGCTGTCGGTCAGCGCACCCTGGCGCTTGCCGCTCACCGAGGTGGAGCGTTTCATCGCCCACAAGGCGGATTGGGTGCGCGCCAAACTCGACGCCGCCAAACCCGTCCCGGCGCCGGTTATCGACTGGCGTGACGGAATGCTGCTGCCCTATCTGGGCGGCCAACTGCACTTGTGTCTCCTCCCTCAGGGCGGCATGGCAGCGGTGACAGGCCAGCAACTTGGGTTGCCGGTAAAGACCGGCGCCTCTGTGCAGGCAGCCGTGCTGGCCTGGTACCGGCATGTCGCCCTGATTCACTTTCAAGCGCGTTTGCGACTGTTCTTGCCGTTGTTGCGCCGTTCTCCCAGCAATTTGCTGGTCAGCAATGCGCGTACGCGCTGGGGGAGTTGTACGCGTGCGGGTGTGGTGCGGCTCAACTGGCGCCTGGTTCAGGCAGCTGACCCGCAGATTGATTATGTGCTGGCGCATGAGTTGGCGCACCTCGCGCATCTCGACCACTCTCCGGCATTCTGGCGCGAGGTGGCTCGACTCTATCCGGATTTTGCCGCTGCGCGCAGCGTGTTGCATGAGCATGGACAGCACTATCACCGCTTTTGACGACGGCAGCGGTCATGCAACTTAATTTCCTCTACAATCTCTAAAGACTTATCTCAACCTGGAGCAATCATGCGCCCGACACCCCTTTATCTTGCTGCCATGGGCCTGTGCCTGACGTTTGGTGCGCAGCCGCTGGCCTTGGCGGCGCAGACAGCGCCCGCCAGGGCGGCAAAGCTGAAAACGCAAGCTGCGCTTCCCAAAGTGGAACTGACCAGTCAGTTGCTGTATGAGTTTCTGGTGGCAGAAATCGCTGGCCAGCGCGGTGATCTGGGGGTTGCCAGCGCAGCTTATCTTGATCTCGCCAAAACCACGCGCGATCCGCGTATTGCCAAGCGTGCGACTGAAGTGGCGATGTATGCGCACCAGGCCGCCGCCGCGCGCGCTGCCGCCAGCCTGTGGCTGGATGTGCAACCGGATTCGCTCAATGCGCAAAAATCCCTGGCGGCAGTGCTGGTGAGTGATGGCAAGCTCGACGAGGCGCGGCCGCACCTGGAAAAACTCATTGCAGCCGGGGGAGACAACGCGGGCGCCGGTTTTATGCACCTGGATACCCTGCTGGCGCGCCAGAAGGACAAACAAGCCGCGCTGGAGCTGGTCAAAAGCCTGGCCGCGCCCTATCCCGATCTGGCAGAAGCGCATTTCGCCATCGCCCAGGCAGCGGCGAACGCCACCCGCTACGACGAGGCGCTGAATGAAATTAAAGCAGCGGCCAAGCTCAAGCCGGGCTGGGAGCTGGCAGCGCTGTTCCAGTTTCAGCTGGTTGGGCGTGAAACCAAAACGGATGGCGTTGCGTTTCTGCGGGGGTTCCTCAAACAGTACCCCGATGCCAAAGAGGTGCGCCTGATTTACGCGCGCCAACTGGTCAGCCTGAGCCAGTATGCCGCGGCGCGGGATGAGTTTCGGCGACTCGAAAAGGAGGTGCCTGGCAACCCTGAGATAGGTATGGCCATTGGACTGTTGTCGCTGCAGCTGAATGACCTTGATGGCGCCGAGAGCGCATTCAAGGGCGTGTTGCAAACGGGCTATGCTGATGCGGGTGCGGCGCAGATCTATCTGGGCCAGGTGGCCGAGATACGCAAACAATACGACCAGGCCGCCAACTGGTATCAGTCGGTCGCTCCCGGTACACACTATATCCCGGCGCAAATCCGCTATGCCGGACTGTTGGCGAAACAGGGCAAGGTGGACGAGGCGCGCGCTTATTTGCGCAATCTGAAGGTGGATGGCGAGGCTGACAAAATCCTGCTGATTGAGGCGGAAGCGCAGTTGCTGCGTGAAGCCAGGGACTACAATGGCGTGTACGAATTGCTGAGTCGCGCGCTGGCGACCAGGCCGGATTCGCCCGAGCTGTTGTACGACCATGCGATGGCCGCCGAGCGCGTCAACAAGCTTGACATACTGGAAAAAGACCTGCGCCATCTGATCCAGATCAAGCCGGATTATGCACAGGCCTACAATGCCTTGGGCTATACCCTGGCCGATCGCACCAATCGACTCGCCGAGGCAGTGCAACTCCTGCAGCATGCCCTGAAACTTGCCCCCAACGATGCTTTCATTCTCGATAGCATGGGCTGGGCGCAGTACCGCCAGGGCAATCTGGGCAAATCGCTGGACTATCTGCAGCGTGCATTTGCCCTGCGCAAAGACCCGGAAATTGCGGCACACCTGGGCGAAGTGCTGTGGGTCAAGGGCAATCGCGATGAGGCGCGCAAACTGTGGCAGACCGCACTGGACGGCAATCCGCAAAACCAGGCCTTGCTGGGCGTGATGCAAAAGTTTAATAAGCCGTGACCCTGCGCTGGATTAATCACTGCTGGCGCATGCCCGCCAGCATTTTTTTTGTGCTTGGTCTGTTTGGCTGCGCTGCTTTACCCCCTGCGGCGGTAGCGCCTGTGGCAAGTCAGGCGCCCCGTGTATTCGATCTCGCCGGCCGGATTGCGGTGAAGTATCGCGACCAGTCATCCTCCGGCAGTCTGCGCTGGCGGCATCGGCCAGACCAGGACGACATTACTTTGCTGTCACCACTGGGTCAGACGGTCACGCAAATTACCCGTGGTGCGGACGGCGTGACGCTGATTGATCAGGCGCACAAAATCCACCGTGCCGCCGACACGGAAACCCTCACTCAGGAATTGCTGGGATGGCGTTTGCCGCTCTCCGGGCTGGGCTATTGGGTGGTGGGGCAGCCGGCCCCGTCACTACCGTATCAAGCCGAACGTGATGCACAACAACGCCCCACGCAGCTCGTGCAGGATGGCTGGCGGGTGAATTACAGTACCTGGCAAACTGTCGATGGGCAGGGCTTGCCGCGCACAATGACGCTGCAACGTGATGATCTGGAAATCCGTTTGGTGATGGACCAGTGGACGTTGAAAGCCGGCGCGCAATGACCACCCTGGTATGCCCCGCACCCGCCAAATTAAACCTGTTCCTGCACGTGGTAGGGCGGCGTGCAGATGGCTACCACCTGTTGCAGACGCTGTTTCGCATGATAGATTATGGCGATACCCTGCACCTCATGCTGCGTGAAGATGGGCGCATCGTGCGTCAGCAGCCGCTGGCGGGGGTGGCAGAGGAAAATGACCTGTGCATGCGTGCAGCGCAACTGTTGCAGGCTGAGATAGGTTGCATGCTGGGTGTGGGTATCCGGCTGGAAAAACGCCTGCCCATGGGCGCTGGGCTGGGCGGCGGCAGCTCGGATGCGGCCAGCGTGCTGCTTGGCCTCAACCGGCTGTGGGGACTGGGCCTGTCGCGCGCCCGGCTGCAGGAACTGGCGCTAAAACTGGGAGCGGATGTGCCGGTGTTTGTATTCGGCCAGACCGCATTTGCCGAGGGAATCGGCGAGGCGCTGCAAGCCGTGGCGCTTGCGCCAGCCTGGTATGTGGTGCTGACGCCCGCGCTGAGTGTTTCGACAGCGGCAATATTTGCACATCCGGATTTGACAAGAGACAGCGAAATCATCAGAATAGCCGACTTTTCCGAAGCCAGTCAGTTTGCTATGCGGAACGACCTGCAAGCCGTGGTTTGCCGTGATTATCCAGAAGTGGCGCGACATCTGGCGTGGCTTTCTCAGCATGGTGAGGCGCGCATGAGCGGATCGGGTGCCAGTGTGTTTGCAGCGTTTGATACTGCCGCTGCCGCGCAGCGCGTGCTGGCACAACTTCCGCCGGATATGCGCGGTTTCGTGGCGGCTGGTTTGGATATGCACCCGCTTTATGATTATGCGGGTGACAGTGAAGTAGCACAGAGCAAGTAACAGGGGAGTCGCCAAGTGGTAAGGCACCGGATTTTGATTCCGGCATTCGTAGGTTCGATCCCTACCTCCCCTGCCAGAATTTTACGGTAGCCCATGCGGGCGCCAGCGAGAAGCGTGTAATGGTCGTTACACGCTTTAGTTTTTTTTGGGTGGGGTGAGTTGTGGCGTACGACAGCATGATGGTGTTTACCGGCAATGCCAATCCCCGGCTGGCCGCAGATGTAGTGCGCCATCTCAATATTCATCTGGGGCGCGCCACGGTGGCGCGTTTCTCCGATGGCGAGGTGATGGTGGAATTGCTCGAGCATGTGCGCGGCAAGGACGTGTTCGTGCTGCAGTCCACTTGTGCCCCCACCAATGACAGCCTGATGGAAATCATGGTCATGGTGGATGCCTTGAGGCGTGCTTCGGCAGGGCGTATCACGGCGGCGATACCGTATTTCGGCTACGCGCGCCAGGATCGCCGTCCCCGTTCGGCGCGCGTGGCGATTACCGCCAAGGTGGTGGCCAACATGCTGGCCGGCGCCGGTGTGGATCGCCTGCTCACCATGGATCTGCACTCGGATCAGATTCAGGGGTTTTTCGACATTCCTGTTGACAACATCTATGCTTCCCCGATCTTGCTGGGTGACGTATGGAAGCAGTCGTATCCTGACCTGATCGTGGTGTCGCCCGACGTTGGCGGCGTGGTGCGCGCGCGCGCTTTGGCCAAGCGTCTCGAGTCCGATCTGGCCATTATCGACAAGCGCCGTCCCAAGCCCAACGTGGCCAAGGTGATGAATATAATCGGCGATGTGCAGGGCCGCACCTGCGTTATCATGGACGACCTGGTGGATACCGCCAACACCTTGTGCGAAGCGGCGCAGGCGCTGAAAGACAAGGGCGCCAAGCGTGTGCTGGCCTATTGTACCCACCCGGTACTGTCCGGTACTGCGGTGCAGCGCATCGAGAATTCTGCGCTGGATGAGCTGGTGGTAACGGACACCATTCCGCTGCGTGATGAGGCTAAAAACTGCAATCGCATCCGTCAGCTTTCGGTCGCAGAATTGTTGGCGGAAACCATGCGCCGCATCAGCAATGAGGATTCGGTCAGTTCGTTGTTTATGGAATAGTTTTAGTGGTGCACGCTTGCGTGTGTCACGCCTCCGTAGTCTGGTCGCGGGTGCGGAGTAACCGGACGAAACCGGCACTGAGTCGGTTTAGTCATAATTTACTGGAGTAGATCATGGAAGTAATCGCTAACACACGTGACGTACAGGGTAAGGGTGCGAGCCGCCGCCTGCGTCGCCAGGGCAAAACACCCGGCGTGGTATATGGTGGCGGCAAGGACGCTGTCAATATCGAGCTGGATCACAACGCGCTGTTTCACGCCCTCAAGCGCGAGACCTTCCACGCCTCCATCCTCACCCTGGCTATCGATGGCGCCAGAGAAGCCGTGCTGCTGCGTGACTACATCATGCACCCGTTCCGGATGGAGGTGCAGCACATTGATTTTCAGCGTGTGGACAAGACCCAGAAAATCCACGTCAAAGTGCCGCTGCACTTTATCAATGCCGACATTGCACCGGGCGTGAAGCTGGCTGCCGGCGTCGTCACCCACATCATGACCGATCTGGATGTGTCATGCCTGGCGGACAACCTGCCGGAATTCATTGCGGTGGACCTGGCGGACTTGCAGGCCGGCCACTCCATCCATCTCTCCGAGCTGAAACTGCCCGCAGGTGTGGAAGCTGTCAGTCACAGGGGTGACGATTCTGCAGTTGTCACCATTGTGGTGCCGCGTGGTGCGGTGGCAGAAGAAGCTGCTGAAACTGCAGTTGCACCTGCAGCCATGCCCCCGGCTGCCTAAATCCCGGAACTGCCGGTCCCATGACTGCCCTCCGGCTTATTGTGGGGCTGGGCAATCCCGGACGCGATTACGCGCGTACCCGGCACAATGCCGGATTCTGGTGGATAGAGCGTTGCGCAGAGGACTTGCGCATTGCGCTTAAACCCGAGGCCCGCTATTTCGGTATCGCCGGACGTGGAAATTCTGCGCCCGGCGAAGTTTTTTTGCTGCAGCCGCAGACTTTCATGAACGCGAGCGGCAAGTCGGTCGCGGCGCTGGCGCGTTTTTATAAAATCGAACCGGCGCAGATTCTGGTGGTGCACGACGAACTGGATCTGGCGCCGGGTGTGGCGCGTCTGAAAATGGGCGGTGGCCACGGCGGCCACAACGGCCTCAAGGACATCGCCGCGCAACTTGGCAGCAGGGATTTCTGGCGGCTGCGCCTGGGTATCGGCCATCCCGGTGAAAAAAGCCAGGTGGTGAACTATGTGTTGAACCCGCCCCGCCCCGATGAACTTGCGCTGATCGAAGATGCCATTAGCGATGGGCTGCGCGTATTGCCCGACATGCTGCGCGGTGATTTTGCTGTCGCCATGCTTAAACTGCACACACAAACCAAATAAATCATGAGCCTCAAATGTGGAATTGTCGGCTTGCCCAATGTGGGCAAGTCCACCCTGTTCAATGCCCTGACGCGCGCCGGCATTGCCGCCGAGAATTATCCATTCTGCACGATTGAACCGAATACCGGGGTAGTGGAGGTGCCTGACCCGCGTCTGGCCCGCTTGGCCGAGATTGTCAAGCCTGAACGCGTACTGCCGGCGATCGTCGAATTTGTGGACATTGCCGGGTTGGTGGCAGGTGCCTCGAAGGGCGAGGGTCTGGGCAACCAGTTTCTGGCCAATATCCGTGAAACCGACGCAATTACCCACGTGGTACGCTGCTTCGAAGATGACAATGTGATTCACGTGGCAGGCAAGGTTGATCCCATTTCCGACATCGAAACCATCCAGACCGAGCTGGCGCTGGCGGATCTGGGTACGCTGGAAAAAGCTTGCACGCGCTATCAGAAGGCGGCGCGCTCGGGTGACAAGGAGGCGGCCAAGCTGGTGGTCTTGCTCGATCAGGTGCGCGCCCACCTCGATCAGGGCAAGCCGGTGCATGCCATGCCCCTGGATGCCGAGCAGCAGGACTTGCTCAGGCCGTTGTGCCTGCTCACTGCCAAGCCGGTACTCTACGCGGCCAATGTGGATGAGCAGGGCTTTGACAACAATCCGTTGCTGGAGCGGGTGCGTGAGTTTGCCGCGCGCGAGGGCGCACCCGTGGTGGCGGTATGCGCCGCCCTCGAAGCGGAAATGGTGGATATGGATGATGCCGACAGGCAGGCGTTTCTGGCAGACCTGGGGCAATCAGAGCCGGGTCTGGATCGTCTGATCCGTGCCGCATACCAATTGCTGGGGCTGGAGACGTATTTCACCGCCGGGGTAAAGGAGGTGCGCGCCTGGACAATTCACAAGGGCAGTACCGCGCCGCAGGCTGCCGGGGTCATTCACACCGATTTCGAACGCGGTTTTATCCGCGCCGAAGTCACCGGGTATGACGATTTTATAGCCTGCCAAGGCGAGCAGGGTGCGAAAGAGGCCGGGAAAATGCGCCTGGAAGGCAAGGAATATGTTGTAAAAGACGGCGATGTGATGCATTTCCGCTTTAACGTTTGACAAAAGTAGCGATTATTGGGATAATTTTCGGCTTGTTTTGGAGGGGTTCCCGAGCGGTCAAAGGGATCAGACTGTAAATCTGACGGCTCTGCCTTCGAAGGTTCGAATCCTTCCCCCTCCACCAGAATCTGGTGGTTTTGATGTTGCGGATCGCACGTGCGGTCATGTCCGGAAAACATCATCCGGCAAATGTGTGCGGGTGTAGCTCAATGGCAGAGCAGAAGTTTTCCAAACTTATGACGAGGGTTCGATTCCCTTCACCCGCTCCAGTTTAGTGGCTGTCCGGTTTTATTGGGCACCTCAGAGCCCATGTAGCTCAGTGGTAGAGCACTCCCTTGGTAAGGGAGAGGCCACGTGTTCAATCCACGTCATGGGCACCATAGTTTTATAGCGTTTGTAGCGATCGTTTACGGCGAGAGGATAGATATCATGGCAAAAGGCAAGTTTGAACGCACCAAGCCGCACGTCAACGTTGGCACCATTGGTCACGTTGACCACGGCAAGACCACGCTGACGGCGGCGATCAGCACCATTCTGTCGAAGAAATTTGGTGGTGAGGCGAAGAACTACGCAGACATTGACTCGGCTCCCGAAGAGAAGGCGCGCGGCATCACCATCAACACCGCCCACGTAGAATACGAGACCGAGAAACGCCACTACGCCCACGTCGACTGCCCGGGCCATGCCGACTACATCAAGAACATGATTACCGGTGCCGCGCAGATGGACGGGGCCATCCTGGTTGTCTCGGCGGCCGACGGCCCCATGCCGCAGACGCGCGAGCACATCCTGCTGGCGCGCCAGGTGGGCGTGCCCTACATTGTTGTCTACATGAACAAGGCCGACATGGTGGACGACGCCGAACTGCTCGAGCTGGTTGAAATGGAAGTGCGCGAACTGCTCAGCAAATACGACTTTCCGGGCGACGACACCCCGATCATCATCGGCAGTGCGCTCAAAGCGCTGGAAGGCGACCAGTCCGACATTGGCGAGCCCTCCATCTTCAAGCTGGCGGCGGCCCTTGACAGCTACATTCCCGATCCCGAGCGCGCCATCGACGGCACCTACCTGATGCCCGTGGAAGACGTGTTTTCCATTTCCGGTCGGGGTACCGTGGTGACCGGCCGTATAGAGCGCGGCGTCATCAAGGTGGGCGAAGAAGTCGAGATTGTCGGGCTCAAGCCCACCGTCAAGACCACCTGCACCGGTGTTGAAATGTTCCGCAAGCTGCTCGACCAGGGGCAGGCCGGCGACAACGTTGGGGTCCTGCTGCGCGGCACCAAGCGCGAAGACGTCGAGCGCGGCCAGGTGCTGGCCAAGCCTGGCTCGATCAACCCGCACACCAAGTTCAGCGCCGAGATCTACGTGCTGAGCAAGGACGAGGGCGGCCGTCACACCCCGTTCTTCAACGGCTACCGCCCGCAGTTTTTCTTCCGCACCACCGACGTCACCGGTGCGGTGGAGCTGCCGGCCGGCACCGAAATGGTGATGCCGGGCGACAACGTATCGGTGACGGTGGCGCTGATTGCGCCGGTGGCGATGGAAGAGGGTCTGCGCTTCGCGATTCGCGAAGGCGGCCGTACCGTCGGGGCCGGTGTGGTGGCGAAAATCGTCGAGTAAAGTAATTGTCCGGTGGCTGGCGGCTGGTGCGGGTTCCGCGCTGTTCGCTGCCAGTCGCCGGCTGGATTCTAGGCCAGTAGCTCAATTGGCAGAGTGTCGGTCTCCAAAACCGAAGGTTGGGGGTTCGAGGCCCTCCTGGCCTGCCACTATATAACGGGAGCGTGACCATCTCACAGGTGCTGGTGAGTCTCACAAGGTTCATATGACCGACAAAATCAAGTTGCTGGCTGCCGTGCTGATGGTTATCGCAGGCATTGCCGGCTTTTATTATTTAGCCGACAGTCCGGCAGTGGTTCGCCTGGGTGCCATTCTGGCGGGATTTGCGGCGGCGATTGCGATTTTCTGGTTTACCCAGGCGGGACGGCAGTTCTTCGCGTTCAGCCAGGAGTCGGTGGTCGAGGCGCGCAAGGTGGTCTGGCCGACGCGCAAGGAAACCATTCAGACCACGGGAATTGTATTTGCATTTGTTGTGGTGATGGCTTTGTTCCTCTGGCTGGTGGATGCGGGGCTGTTGTGGGCAGTGAAATTGCTGATGGGGCGGAGCGACACATGAGTATGCGCTGGTATGTAGTGCACGCC
The DNA here is from genome assembly GCF_009938015.1 of Sulfuriferula plumbiphila. Taxonomy (NCBI): domain Bacteria; kingdom Pseudomonadati; phylum Pseudomonadota; class Betaproteobacteria; order Nitrosomonadales; family Sulfuricellaceae; genus Sulfuriferula; species Sulfuriferula plumbiphila. The sequence goes on from NZ_AP021884.1 coordinate 673,917, forward strand.
TATTCCGGGTTTGAGAAAAGTGTTCAGCGTGCGCTCAGGGAGCGCATCGAACGTGCCGGAATGCAGGACAAGTTTGGCGAGATTCTGGTGCCGGTGGAAGAGGTCATCGAGATGAAGGCCGGCCAGAAGTCGATTTCCGAACGCAAGTTTTTCCCGGGCTATGTCCTGGTGCAGATGGAAATGAACGATGAGACCTGGCACCTCATCAAGAATACGCCCAAGGTTACCGGATTCGTCGGCGGTTCTGCGATGAAGCCCACGCCTATCACCGACAAAGAAGTTGAGGCAATCCTGCACCAGATTCAGGAGGGCGTGGAGAAACCGCGTCCCAAAGTGCTATTCGAGGTGGGCGAAGCAGTGCGCGTGACCGAAGGGCCATTCAACGATTTTCACGGCAACGTGGAAGATGTCAATTACGACAAGAGCAAGTTGCGTGTGTCGGTGCTGATCTTCGGTCGCGCTACACCCGTTGAACTGGATTTCAGCCAGGTGGAAAAAGCCTGAGGTTTTGAATAATGGCGGTGTGCCGCCAGGTTTTTTGTGTAACGGGGAGGGTGCAAACAGCCGTTTGTGATCCGCTAATACCCATTTTCAGGAGTGTGCCAAGTGGCAAAAAAAATCGTTGGCTACGTCAAGCTGCAAGTCCCTGCGGGCAAGGCAAACCCCAGTCCGCCCATCGGCCCGGCGCTGGGTCAGCGCGGTTTGAACATCATGGAATTCTGCAAGGCATTCAATGCCCAGACTCAGGGTATGGAGCCGGGTTTGCCGATTCCTGTGGTGATTACCGCCTTTGCAGACAAAAGCTTCACCTTCGTGATGAAGACGCCGCCTGCCACCATCCTGATCAAAAAGGCGGCAGGCATACAAAAGGGCAGTCCGAAACCGCATACGGACAAGGTGGGCAAGCTGACGCGCGCCCAGGCAGAAGATATTGCCAAGGCAAAAATGCCGGATCTGACTGCCGCTGATATGGACGCGGCGGTGCGTGTCATTGCAGGTAGCGCCCGCAGCATGGGTATTGAAGTGGAGGGCGTATAAATGGCCAAGTTGTCCAAACGCCAGCAAGCGATCCAGGCCAAAATCGATCGCAGCAAAACTTATCCGGTCAACGACGCATTGGGTCTGGTCAAAGAAACCGCCACTGCCAAGTTTGACGAATCCGTGGACGTGGCCATCAATCTCGGTGTGGATGCGCGCAAATCTGACCAGCTGGTGCGCGGTTCCGTGGTGCTGCCGCGCGGCACCGGTAAAACCGTGCGGGTTGCGGTGTTTGCCCAGGGTGAGGCCGCAAAGGCTGCGCTGGAAGCCGGTGCTGATATCGTCGGTTTTGATGATCTGGCTGCCGAGATCAAGGCAGGTCGCATGGACTTTGACGTGGTGATTGCCAGTCCGGACGCCATGCGCGTAGTGGGTCAGCTGGGGCAGGTGCTGGGTCCGCGCGGCCTGATGCCCAACCCTAAAGTGGGTACGGTTACGCCCGACGTCGCAGGCGCAGTGAAGAACGCGCGCGCCGGTCAGGTGCAATACCGTACCGACAAGGGCGGCATTGTGCAGTGCACCATCGGGCGTGCTTCGTTCGAAGTGGAAGCGCTGCGCGAGAATCTGGCCGCGCTGCTGGATGCGCTGGCGAAAGCCCGCCCTGCCAATGCCAAGGGCGTGTACATGAAGAAAATTTCTGTGTCCAGCACCATGGGTGCCGGCGTGCGTGTGGACCACGCCAGCCTGACACAGTAATTGGTAATAATCCGGGCGTGACCAGCGTTCCGGACAGAACTTTGGGCTGCTGGTGCGCAAGTGCCGGCAGGTTGTCAAAGACCGTTGGGGTTGGGGTGTAAATGACAGGGAATATTTTCCTGTGAGATATGCCCGATTTAATTTTCAGGACGCGTGCGTTATGTCCTGATCCCAACGCAGATGGCGTGCCCCGATACAGGAAAAGCGTTTGTTTGTGGATGTTTCTCCTGATGAAAGGTCGCCGACTCTCGGCAGCTGTTGGGGTTTCTCCCCTGATGACGGCCGGTGTTTATAGAAGGAGGTAAGACCTTGAGTCTGAATCTAGAGGAAAAGAAGGCAGTTGTAGCCGAACTGGGTGCCGAACTGGCAAATGCCCAGACGGTGGTGGTGGCTGAATACCGGGGAATCGGTGTTGTGGGCATGACCGCTTTGCGTGCCAAGGCACGGGCTAACGGCGTTTACCTGCGGGTATTGAAAAATACCCTGGCGCGTCGTGCGGTTGCCGGAACGCCCTTTGCCGGCTTGTCCGACCATCTGGTCGGGCCGTTGGCATACGGGATTTCCAAAGATCCGGTAGCCGCTGCAAAAGTGCTTGCGGATTTTGCCAAAGGTAACGACAAAATCGTTGTCAAGGCGGGTGCGATGGCCAATTTCGTGATGTCCGCCAAAGATGTCTCGAACCTGGCCAGCATGCCAAGCCGCGACGAGTTGCTGGCGAAACTGATGGGCACCATGCAAGCGCCGATTACCCAGTTTGTGCGTACGCTTAACGAGGTTCCGACCAAGTTTGTGCGTGGGCTGGCTGCGGTACGCGACAAGCAGGCTGCTTGAAGCATTGACGGCGCGATAGGGCGCCGTAATGAACCAATTTAAAACTTTTCAATCAGGAGAAATACCATGGCTTTGTCCAAAGCTGAGATTCTGGATGCCATCGCTGGCATGACTGTGCTTGATCTGTCCGAACTGATCAAGGAAATGGAAGAAAAATTTGGCGTATCCGCGGCGGCGGCCGCTGTGGCTGTCGCTGCTGCGCCTGCCGCCGCTGCTGCCGCTGAAGAAAAAACCGAGTTTGATGTGATTCTGACCGGCGCTGGCGAAAACAAAGTGAACACCATCAAGGTGGTGCGCGCGATTACCGGCCTGGGCCTGAAAGAAGCGAAAGACCTCGTTGACGGCGCCCCCAAGGCTGTTAAGGAAGGTGTTTCCAAGGCAGAAGCCGAATCCGTCCAGAAACAGCTGGTGGAAGCAGGCGCGACTTGCGAAGTCAAGTAATTACGCATCACGCAACACAACTTCTGTCATTGGCCGGGGAATCCCGGCCAATGCAGAATACACAAGACAGGGGCACAACATCAATGCGGATTAGGCGCGTGTTGTCTTTTGTCTTTTGTCTTCTGCGCAGGGCCCTCTAGGAGAATCCATGAGTTACTCATTCACCGAGAAAAAACGCATCCGGAAAAGTTTCGCGAAGCGCGCAAGCATCCTCCAAGTGCCTTTTTTGCTGGCCACCCAAATTGATTCCTTCAGGGCTTTTCTGCAGGCCGATGTCAAGCCCGACAGCCGTGCCAATGAAGGTTTGCAGGCCGCATTCACCTCGATTTTTCCCATCGCCAGCCATTCCGGCAATGCCAAGCTGGATTTCGTCAGCTACGTACTGGGTGAGCCGCCATTCGACATGGTGGAATGCCAGCAGCGCGGCCTGACCTATGCTGCGCCCCTGCGTGCCAAGGTGCGCCTGACCATCATGGATCGCGAAGCATCCAAGCCGACTGTGAAGGAGGTCAAGGAGCAAGAGGTTTACATGGGCGAGATTCCGCTCATGACACCGACTGGCTCGTTCATCATCAACGGCACCGATCGCGTGATCGTGTCACAGCTGCATCGTTCGCCAGGCGTATTCTTTGAGCATGACCGCGGCAAGACGCACAGCTCCGGAAAGCTGCTGTTCTCGGCGCGGATTATTCCTTATCGCGGGTCCTGGCTGGACTACGAATTTGACGCCAAGGATTACCTGTATTTCCGTATTGACCGCCGTCGCAAGATGCCCGTGACCACCCTGCTCAAGGCGCTGGGCTACAATAACGAGCAGATCCTGGCGGAATTCTTTACCACCGATACTTTCCACTTTGCCAAGAAGGGGGTGCAGTTCGAGCTGGTGCCGGATCGCCTGCGTGGCGAGATTGCGCGCTTCGACATTGTGGACAAGAAGGGCGCGGTGATTGTCCCCAAAGACAAGCGCATTACCGTCAAGCATATCCGCATGATGCAGGAAGCCGGATTGACCAAGATCGCGGTACCGGAAGAGTTTGTGCTGGGACGCGTGCTGTCGGCCAATGTGGTGGACAAGGATAGCGGTGAAATTGTCGCCAACGCCAACGACGAGATCACCGAAACATTGCTCGCCAAGCTGCATGAGGCAGGTATCGCCAAGGTCAATACCATCTACACCAATGACCTGGACCAGGGCGCATATATTTCTGCCACCCTGCGTACCGATGAGACCCCGGATCAGTATGCGGCAAGGGTCGCCATCTACCGGATGATGCGGCCAGGCGAGCCGCCTACCGAAGATGCGGTGGAAGCGTTGTTCAAGGGTTTGTTCTTCAATGAAGATCGCTATGACCTGTCTGCCGTCGGGCGCATGAAATTCAACCGCCGGGTTGGCCGCGACGAACTGGAAGGCGCCGGTATCCTGAGCACCGAGGACATTGTCGCGGTGATCAAGATACTGGTGGAGCTGCGTAACGGCCGCGGCGAGATCGACGACATCGATCACCTCGGCAACCGTCGTGTGCGTAGCGTCGGCGAGCTGGCAGAGAACCAGTTCCGTGCCGGGCTGGTGCGCGTCGAGCGTGCGGTCAAGGAGCGCCTGTCGCAGGCGGAATCGGAAAACCTGATGCCGCATGACCTGATCAATGCCAAGCCGGTATCGGCAGCAGTGAAAGAGTTCTTCGGCTCCAGCCAGCTGTCCCAGTTCATGGATCAGACCAATCCGCTGTCCGAGATCACCCACAAGCGCCGCGTTTCTGCGCTGGGTCCGGGCGGACTGACGCGCGAGCGCGCCGGCTTCGAAGTGCGTGACGTGCACCCCACTCACTATGGCCGGGTGTGCCCGATTGAAACCCCGGAAGGTCCGAACATCGGACTGATCAACTCGCTGGCGTTGTTCGCCCGGACCAACAAGTATGGCTTCCTGGAAACGCCTTACCGCAAGGTGGAAAACGGCAAGGTGACGGATCAGATCGAATATCTGTCCGCCATTGAGGAAAGTAAATATGTCATCGCCCAGGCCAACGCGGAGCTGGACAGGAACGGCAAATTCACCAGCGAAATCGTGTCGTGCCGTCACAAAAACGAATTCGAGCTGGCCAGCCCGGACCGTATTCAGTACATGGACGTGGCGCCGTCACAGATCGTCTCGGTGGCCGCTTCGCTGATTCCATTCCTCGAGCACGACGACGCCAACCGTGCGTTGATGGGCTCAAACATGCAGCGTCAGGCCGTACCCTGCCTGCGTGCCGAGAAGTCCCTGGTCGGGACGGGTATCGAGCGCACCGCTGCGGTGGACTCCGGCACCACGGTGCAGGCGCGTCGCGGAGGTGTGGTGGATTACGTGGACGCAGGCCGTATCGTGGTGCGCGTCAGTGACGAGGAAACTACCGCAGGTGAAGTGGGTGTGGATATTTACACCCTGATCAAATACACCCGTTCCAACCAGAACACCAACATCAACCAGCGTCCGCTGGTCAAGGTGGGTGACATGCTGGCGCGTGGCGATGTCATCGCCGATGGCGCTTCCACCGACATGGGCGAACTGGCACTGGGACAAAACCTGCTGGTTGCATTCATGCCGTGGAACGGCTTCAACTTCGAAGATTCAATCCTGATTTCCGAACGCGTGGTGGCGGAAGACCGCTATACCTCCATCCATATTGAAGAACTGACCGTCGTTGCGCGTGATACCAAGCTGGGACCGGAAGAAATTACCCGCGATATTTCCAATCTGTCCGAGCGCATGCTCGGGCGTCTGGACGAATCGGGTATCTGCTACATCGGTGCCGAAGTGGAAGCCGGCGACGTGCTGGCGGGCAAGGTCACGCCCAAAGGTGAAACCCAGCTTACGCCGGAAGAAAAGTTGCTGCGTGCCATTTTCGGTGAAAAAGCCTCCGACGTTAAGGACACCTCGCTGCGCGTGCCGTCCGGCATGGCGGGTACAGTGATAGACGTGCAGGTATTCACCCGCGAAGGCATCGAACGCGATGCGCGCGCCAAGCAGATCATCGACAATCAGCTGTCCGAATACAAGAAGGACATGGCGGATCGTATGCGCATCGTCGAAGAAGACGCATTCGCCCGCCTGCAGCGCCTGTTGCAGAACAAAGTGGTTAAAGGGGGTCCGAAAAAACTGGCCAAGGACAGCAAGATCACCCAGGACTACCTGGATAGCCTGAATCGCCACGACTGGTTTGACATCCGCCTGGCTGACGATGAAGCCAGCCGCCAGATGGAATCGCTCAAGGACAGCCTGGATCAAAAGCGCATCGAATTTGATGCCATGTTTGAAGAAAAGAAGAAAAAGCTCACTGCCGGCGACGAGCTGCCGCCCGGCGTGCAAAAGATGGTGAAGGTGTATGTGGCAGTCAAGCGCCGCCTGCAGCCCGGTGACAAAATGGCCGGTCGCCACGGTAACAAGGGTGTGGTCTCCAAAATCGTACCGATCGAGGACATGCCATTCATGGCGGACGGTACGCCGATGGATATTGTGCTGAACCCGCTGGGCGTGCCTTCGCGTATGAACGTCGGGCAGATTCTGGAAACCCATCTGGGCTGGGCTGCCAAAGGACTGGGCAAGAAGATCGACGACATGCTGCAGGCGCAGAAAAAAGTGGCGGAGGTGCGCAAGTTCCTCACCCAGATATACAACGCCACGGGCAAGTCGGAAGATCTCGCCAGTTTTAGCGACGACGAAATCATCGAGCTGGCGCGCAACCTGCGCAATGGCGTGCCCTTTGCCACGCCGGTGTTCGACGGCGCCAACGAAGCCGAGATCAAGGACATGCTGGAGCTGGCGGGTCTGCCGCGTAGCGGCCAGATCACGCTGTGCGATGGTCGCACGGGTGAGGCATTCGATCGGCCGGTTACGGTTGGTTACATGCATGTGCTCAAACTGCACCACCTGGTGGACGACAAGATGCACGCCCGCTCCACTGGCCCTTACAGTCTGGTGACCCAGCAGCCGCTGGGCGGCAAGGCACAGTTCGGCGGCCAGCGCTTTGGCGAGATGGAGGTGTGGGCGCTGGAAGCCTACGGCGCGGCTTATGTGCTGCAGGAAATGCTCACGGTGAAATCCGACGACGTGACCGGACGTACCAAGGTGTACGAGAACATCGTCAAGGGCGAGCACAAGATTGAAGCGGGTATGCCGGAATCCTTCAACGTGCTGGTGAAAGAGATCCGTTCCCTGGCAATCGATATTGATTTGGAGCGTTACTGACGGTGCGTAGCACGCTCGCCGGTAAGAGCCGGCGCCAATCCGCTGCAAGCCACTAAGCTCTGGAGGAAACTATGAAAGCATTGCTCGACTTATTCAAGCAGGTCACTCAGGAAGAAGAATTCGACGCGATTAAAATCGGCCTCGCGTCGCCTGACAAAATTCGTTCCTGGTCGTATGGCGAAGTCAAAAAGCCGGAGACCATTAACTATCGCACCTTCAAGCCGGAGCGTGATGGCTTGTTCTGCGCCAAAATCTTTGGCCCGGTAAAAGATTACGAATGCCTGTGTGGCAAATACAAGCGCCTCAAGCACCGTGGGGTGATTTGCGAGAAGTGCGGCGTGGAAGTCACCTTGTCCAAGGTGCGTCGCGAGCGCATGGCGCACATCGAGCTGGCCAGCCCGGTGGCGCATATCTGGTTCCTTAAATCCCTGCCGTCGCGTCTTGGCATGGTGCTGGACATGACCCTGCGCGACATCGAGCGCGTCCTCTATTTTGAAGCCTACGTGGTGACCGATCCGGGCATGACCCCGCTCAACCGCGCACAGTTGCTGACCGAAGATGACTACCTTGCCAAGGTCGAAGAATACGGTGACGAGTTCAAGGCCAGCATGGGTGCTGAAGGTATTCGTGACCTGCTCAAGAGCATTGATATCTACAGCGAGGCAGAAACGCTGCGCAACGATCTGGCCAAGACAGGCTCCGACACCAAGATCAAGAAGCTGTCCAAACGCCTCAAGGTGATCGAGGCGTTCCAGAAATCCGGTATCAAACCGGAATGGATGGTGCTGGAAGTGCTGCCTGTGCTGCCGCCCGAGCTGCGCCCGCTGGTGCCGCTGGATGGCGGCCGCTTCGCCACCTCCGACCTGAATGACCTGTACCGCCGCGTGATTAACCGTAACAACCGCTTGAAGCGTTTGCTCGAACTCAAGGCACCTGAAATCATCGTGCGCAACGAGAAACGCATGTTGCAGGAAGCGGTGGATTCGTTGATGGATAACGGCCGCCGCGGCAAGGCCATGACCGGTGCCAACAAGCGCCCATTGAAATCGCTGGCCGACATGATCAAGGGCAAGGGCGGTCGCTTCCGCCAGAACCTGCTGGGCAAACGCGTCGACTACTCGGGCCGTTCCGTGATCGTGGTGGGGCCGCAGCTGCGCCTGCACCAGTGCGGTCTGCCCAAGAAAATGGCGCTGGAACTGTTCAAGCCGTTCATTTTCCACAAGCTGGAAGTGATGGGGCTGGCAACCACCATCAAGGCTGCAAAACGCATGGTGGAAACCGAAGAACCGGTGGTATGGGACATCCTCGAAGACGTCATTCGCGAACATCCGGTGATGTTGAACCGCGCACCGACACTGCACCGCCTCGGCATTCAGGCATTCGAACCGACGCTGATCGAGGGCAAGGCCATCCAGTTGCACCCGCTGGTGTGCGCGGCGTTTAATGCCGATTTCGACGGCGACCAGATGGCGGTGCACGTGCCGCTGTCGCTGGAAGCCCAGATGGAGTGCCGCACCCTGATGCTGGCCTCCAATAACGTGCTGTCGCCCGCCAACGGCGAACCGATCATCGTGCCGTCGCAGGATATTGTGCTGGGGCTGTACTACATGACCCGCGAGCGTGTGAATGCGCGCGGCGAGGGCATGATGTTTGCCGACGTGGACGAAGTGTCGCGTGCTTACGAGTCGCGCCAGGTGGAGCTGAACGCCAGGGTGACAGTGCGTATCAAGGAAGCCTACTACGACGAGCAGGGCGAACGCGCGGAAAAAATTACCCGCTATGAAACCACCGTGGGTCGTTCGCTGCTATCTGAAATTCTGCCGATCGGCCTGTCGTTTACCCACGTCAACAAGATACTCAAGAAGAAAGAAATTTCCAGGCTCATCAACGCCAGCTTCCGTCGCTGCGGCCTGCGGCAGACGGTGATTTTTGCCGACAAGCTGATGTACACCGGCTTTACCTATGCTACCCGGGGCGGCATGTCGATCTGCGTGGATGACATGCTGGTGCCGACGCAGAAGCAGGACATCATCAGCGCCTCCGAAAAGGAAGTGCAGGAAATCGAGGCGCAATACACCTCCGGTCTGGTGACCCAGGGTGAGCGCTACAACAAGGTGGTGGACATCTGGGGGCGCGCTGGCGATCAGGTGGCCAAGGCCATGATGACGCAATTGGGCAGCGAACCGGTAACCACGCGTGACGGCAAGGAAACCACGCAAGAGTCGTTCAACGCCATCTACATGATGGCCGATTCCGGCGCGCGTGGCTCGGCTGCGCAGATTCGCCAGCTGGCGGGAATGCGCGGCCTGATGGCGAAACCGGACGGCTCTATCATCGAGACGCCGATTACCGCGAATTTCCGCGAAGGCCTCAACGTGCTGCAGTATTTCATCTCGACTCACGGCGCGCGTAAAGGTCTGGCCGATACGGCACTGAAGACTGCCAACTCGGGCTACCTGACCCGCCGTCTGGTGGACGTGACCCAGGACCTGGTGGTGATCGAGGACGATTGCGGCACGCGTGAAGGTCTGGTGCTGAAGGCGCTGGTGGAGGGTGGCGAGGTAATCGAGCCGTTGCGCGAGCGTGTTCTGGGCCGCGTAACCGCGCTTGACGTGATTCATCCGGAGACCGGCGAGACGGTGATTGATGCCGGCACCCTGCTGGATGAAGATGCCGTTGAGCATATCGAGGCGTTGGGTGTCGATGAGGTGAAGGTGCGTACCGCGCTGACCTGTGATACCCGTTACGGCCTGTGTGCCAAGTGCTATGGCCGCGACCTCGGTCGCGGCCACCTGGTGAACGTGGGCGAGGCGGTGGGCGTCATCGCTGCGCAGTCCATTGGCGAGCCGGGCACTCAGCTCACCATGCGCACCTTCCACATCGGTGGCGCAGCCTCGCGTGCTGCCGTTGCCAGCCAGCTGGAATGCAAATCCGCCGGTGTGGTGAATTACAGCCCCGCGATGCGTTATGTCACCAGCGCCAAAGGCGAACTGATAGCCATTGCGCGCAGCGGCGAGATCATCATCATGGGCGACAATGGTCGCGAACGTGAGCGCCACAAGGTACCTTACGGTGCGCTACTCAGCGTCAAGGATGGTGACAAGGCAAAAGCCGGCCAGATCCTGGCCACCTGGGACCCGCACACCCGCCCCATCATTACTGAATATGCCGGCCGCGTGCGTTTTGAAAACGTGGAAGAAGGCGCCACGGTCGCCAAACAGATTGATGATGTGACGGGTTTGTCCACGCTGGTGGTGATTGATCCGAAGCGCCGCGTTGGTGCAGCCGTCAAAGGTCTGCGCCCGCAGGTCAAATTGCTTGACGCCAACGGCAAAGAAGTGAAAATGAGCGGCACTGAAACGCCGGTCAATATCACCTTCCAGATCGGCTCCATTATTACCGTGAAAGATGGTCAGGACGTTGGCGTGGGCGAAGTGCTGGCGCGTATTCCGCAAGAAACTTCGAAGACCCGCGATATTACCGGTGGTCTGCCGCGCGTGGCTGAGCTGTTTGAGGCACGCTCACCCAAGGACGCCGGCGTGCTGGCCGCGGTCACCGGGACGGTTTCGTTCGGCAAGGATACCAAGGGCAAGCAGCGTCTGGTCATTACCGACTTTGACGGTGTTGCGCATGAATACCTGATTCCGAAAGAAAAACACGTCACTGCCCACGATGGTCAGGTGGTCAACAAGGGCGAGATGATCGTGGATGGTCCGGTTGATCCGCATGACATCCTGGGCCTGAAGGGCGTGGAAGCATTGTCGCGTTACATTACCGACGAGGTTCAGGATGTGTACCGCTTGCAGGGTGTGAAAATCAACGACAAGCACATCGAAGTCATCGTCCGGCAGATGTTGCGCCGGGTGAATGTGGCCGATGCCGGCGATACCCGCTTTATCCAGGGTGAGCAGGTGGAACGCGCCGAGTTGCTGGCTGAAAACGAACGCGTGCTGGCCGAAGGCAAGCAGCCGGCTAGTTTCGAATACGTGCTGCTGGGCATCACCAAGGCATCGCTGTCTACGGACTCATTTATCTCTGCGGCATCTTTCCAGGAAACCACGCGGGTGCTGACGGAAGCCGCCATCATGGGCAAGAAAGACGATCTGCGCGGTCTCAAGGAGAACGTCATTGTGGGGCGTCTGATTCCGGCTGGTACGGGTCTGGCCTATCACAACACCCGCCGCCGCCAGAAACTGGGTGAGGATATGGGCGCAGAAACGGACTTTGCCGAAGGCGAAGACAGCGCAGCGGGAAGCGAGCAGGTGGCTTGACATCTGGGGCATAAGCCCCTAGAATCCACCGTCTTTTTTACCGGTCTGTAAATTTTGCTCAGCCGGACAGCTTTGACGGGACGGCGTTATGCCGTCCGCGTTGTTTAAAGCGGCCCAAATCAGGGTCGAAAGCGGAACAACCATACTTGGGAAACGAAAAAGCATGCCAACAATCAATCAGCTAGTGCGCAAACCCCGCGTCGCCAAGCGTGTTAAAAGCAAGGTGCCGGCGCTGGAAGCTTGCCCACAAAAACGCGGCGTATGTACCCGTGTGTACACCACCACTCCGAAAAAGCCGAACTCGGCGCTGCGCAAGGTCGCCCGTGTTCGCCTCACTAACGGTTTCGAGGTCAGCAGCTATATCGGTGGTGAAGGTCACAACCTGCAGGAGCACTCGGTGGTGCTGATCCGCGGTGGCCGTGTCAAGGATTTGCCCGGTGTGCGTTACCACACCGTGCGCGGCAGTCTGGATACGGCTGGCGTTAAGGATCGTAAACAGAGCCGTTCCAAATACGGCGCCAAACGTCCCAAGAAGGCCTAGGGCGTTTGCGTTTTTGGTGCTGGGTTGCGTAGAGCGCGACGCGCGCCACAACTGCCAGCATTAAGAATTCAGTATTCAACATTGAGGTAAAACATGCCAAGACGTAGAGAAGTACCCAAGCGTGACATATTGCCGGATCCGAAATTTGCCAGCCAGGATGTGGCCAAGTTCGTCAACGTGTTGATGTCCAGCGGCAAGAAGTCCGTTGCCGAGCGAATCATTTACGGTGCATTTGCACAGATCAGTCAAAAAAGCGGTAAAGATCCGCTGGAAATATTCACGCTTGCGCTGTCCAATATTCGCCCGGTGGTTGAGGTTAAAAGCCGCCGCGTGGGGGGGGCCAACTATCAGGTTCCGGTTGAAGTGCGGCCTGCGCGCCGTTCCGCGCTGGCAATGCGCTGGCTGAAAGAGGCTGCCCGTAAGCGCGGCGAGAAGTCCATGGGCTTCCGGCTGGCTGGTGAATTGATGGATGCTGCCGAAGGTCGTGGCGGTGCCATGAAGAAGCGTGATGAAGTGCACCGTATGGCGGAAGCCAACAAGGCATTCTCGCATTTCCGTTTCTAAGATCAATGGCCGGGCGCAATGGCGTCGGCACTAACTGGGTAGTAATAAAGTGGCACGCAAAACTCCTCTAGAACGTTACCGCAACATCGGCATTAGCGCACATATTGACGCTGGCAAGACCACGACCACTGAACGCATCCTGTATTACACCGGTGTGTCGCACAAAATCGGCGAAGTGCATGATGGCGCTGCGACCATGGACTGGATGGAGCAGGAGCAGGAGCGCGGGATCACCATTACTTCGGCTGCGACTACATGCTTCTGGAAGGGCATGGAAAACAACTACCCGGAACACCACATCAATATCATTGACACCCCGGGGCACGTTGATTTCACGATCGAGGTTGAGCGTTCCATGCGCGTACTGGATGGTGCCTGCATGGTGTATTGTGCGGTGGGCGGTGTGCAGCCGCAATCCGAAACCGTATGGCGCCAGGCCAACAAATACGGCGTGCCGCGTCTGGCATTCGTGAACAAGATGGACCGTACCGGCGCCAACTTCCTCAAGGTCTACGAGCAGATGCGTTTGCGTTTGAAGGCCAACGTGGTGCCTATCCAGTTGCCGATCGGGGCTGAAGAAAAATTTGAGGGCGTGGTTGACCTGGTCAAAATGAAAGCCATTTACTGGGATGATTCCACCCAGGGTATGAAGTTCGACGAGCGTGACATCCCTGCTGGCATGCAGGCCGAGTGTGAGTCCTGGCGTGAAAAGATGGTCGAGGCTGCGGCTGAGGCTTCTGAAGAGCTGATGAACAAGTACCTTGAAGAAGGTGACTTGAGCGCTGCAGAAATCAAAGGCGCGCTGCGCAAGCGCACCATTGCGAGCGAAATCATGCCGATGCTGTGCGGTTCTGCGTTCAAGAACAAGGGCGTGCAGGCCATGCTGGATGCGGTGATTGATTACCTGCCTTCGCCGCTGGACATTCCTCCGGTCAAGGGCGAGCTGGAAGACGGTTCCCAGGGCGAGCGCAAAGTGGCTGATGATGAGCCGTTCTCAGCCCTGGCATTCAAGATCATGACCGACCCGTTTGTGGGTCAGCTGATTTTCTTCCGGGTCTACTCCGGCACCATGAAATCCGGGGACACCGTTTACAACCCCATCAAGGGCAAAAAAGAGCGCATTGGCCGCATTCTGCAGATGCACGCCAACCAGCGTGCAGAAATCAAGGAAGTGCATGCCGGTGACATTGCGGCTGCGGTGGGGCTGAAAGAGGCAACCACGGGTGATACCTTGTGCGATCTGAATAAGACCATCATTCTGGAGCGCATGATATTTCCGGAGCCGGTGATTCACGTCGCGGTTGAGCCAAAGACCAAGGCTGATCAGGAAAAAATGGGCATGGCCCTGAACCGTCTGGCGCAGGAAGATCCGTCTTTCCGAGTGCGCACTGACGAAGAATCGGGCCAGACCATTATTTCCGGTATGGGTGAGTTGCATCTGGAAATTCTGGTGGATCGCATGCGTCGCGAGTTCGGTGTGGAAGCCAACGTGGGCGCGCCGCAGGTTGCTTACCGTGAGGCCATCAGAAAAGCGGTTGAAGTTGAAGGGAAATTCGTCAAGCAGTCGGGTGGTAAAGGTCAATATGGTCATGTCTGGCTCAAGCTGGAGCCGAATGAAGCCGGTAAGGGCTTTGAATTTGTTGATGCCATCAAGGGCGGGACGGTGCCGCGCGAATTTATTCCCGCGGTGGAAAAAGGCTTGCGCGAAACCTTGCCAAACGGCGTGCTTGCAGGGTTCCCGGTGGTTGACGTCAAGGTGACCCTGTTCGATGGTTCCTATCATGACGTGGACTCCAACGAAAATGCGTTCAAGATGGCCGCTTCGATGGGTTTCAAGGACGGTATGCGCAAAGCCAGTCCGGTGTTGCTGGAGCCCATGATGGCGGTCGAGGTGGAAACCCCGGAAGACTATATGGGGGATGTAATGGGCGATTTGTCGTCGCGCCGCGGCATGATTCAGGGCATGGAAGACTTGCCGAGCGGCAAGGCGATCAAGGCGGAAGTGCCGCTGGCAGAAATGTTCGGCTACTCGACCACGCTGCGTTCAATGAGCCAGGGGCGTGCGACCTATAGCATGGAATTCAAGCATTACTCAGAGGCGCCGAAAAACGTCGCTGAAGCGATTATCAACAAGAAATAACGTCTGATTTAAAGGATAGATATCATGGCAAAAGGCAAGTTTGAACGCACCAAGCCGCACGTCAACGTTGGCACCATTGGTCACGTTGACCACGGCAAGACCACGCTGACGGCGGCGATCAGCACCATTCTGTCGAAGAAATTTGGTGGTGAGGCGAAGAACTACGCAGACATTGACTCGGCTCCCGAAGAGAAGGCGCGCGGCATCACCATCAACACCGCCCACGTAGAATACGAGACCGAGAAACGCCACTACGCCCACGTCGACTGCCCGGGCCATGCCGACTACATCAAGAACATGATTACCGGTGCCGCGCAGATGGACGGGGCCATCCTGGTTGTCTCGGCGGCCGACGGCCCCATGCCGCAGACGCGCGAGCACATCCTGCTGGCGCGCCAGGTGGGCGTGCCCTACATTGTTGTCTACATGAACAAGGCCGACATGGTGGACGACGCCGAACTGCTCGAGCTGGTTGAAATGGAAGTGCGCGAACTGCTCAGCAAATACGACTTTCCGGGCGACGACACCCCGATCATCATCGGCAGTGCGCTCAAAGCGCTGGAAGGCGACCAGTCCGACATTGGCGAGCCCTCCATCTTCAAGCTGGCGGCGGCCCTTGACAGCTACATTCCCGATCCCGAGCGCGCCATCGACGGCACCTACCTGATGCCCGTGGAAGACGTGTTTTCCATTTCCGGTCGGGGTACCGTGGTGACCGGCCGTATAGAGCGCGGCGTCATCAAGGTGGGCGAAGAAGTCGAGATTGTCGGGCTCAAGCCCACCGTCAAGACCACCTGCACCGGTGTTGAAATGTTCCGCAAGCTGCTCGACCAGGGGCAGGCCGGCGACAACGTTGGGGTCCTGCTGCGCGGCACCAAGCGCGAAGACGTCGAGCGCGGCCAGGTGCTGGCCAAGCCTGGCTCGATCAACCCGCACACCAAGTTCAGCGCCGAGATCTACGTGCTGAGCAAGGACGAGGGCGGCCGTCACACCCCGTTCTTCAACGGCTACCGCCCGCAGTTTTTCTTCCGCACCACCGACGTCACCGGTGCGGTGGAGCTGCCGGCCGGCACCGAAATGGTGATGCCGGGCGACAACGTATCGGTGACGGTGGCGCTGATTGCGCCGGTGGCGATGGAAGAGGGTCTGCGCTTCGCGATTCGCGAAGGCGGCCGTACCGTCGGGGCCGGTGTGGTGGCGAAAATCGTCGAGTAAATAACAAGTTTGCTGAAAAGCGCAAAGGGCGGTACAATCCCGCCCTTTCGCGTTTGATGCTCCGCTCTTTAGGGTACTGCTATGCAAAACCAAAAAATTCGCATCCGTCTCAAGGCGTTTGACTATCGTCTCATTGATCAGTCCGCACTCGAAATCGTCGAGACTGCGAAACGTACCGGCGCTGTGGTAAAGGGCCCGGTGCCGCTGCCTACCTCAATTGAGCGCTTTGACGTATTGCGTTCCCCCCACGTCAACAAAACATCGCGCGACCAGTTTGAAATCCGCACTCACCTGCGTCTGATGGACATTATTGATCCCACAGACAAAACCGTAGATGCATTGATGAAACTGGACCTGCCTGCGGGCGTGGAAGTCGAGATCAAGGTTTAAATCCGTACCGGGCGGTTTTCCCGGGGATAAAAATGCCGGTCAATTGAAATCGGCGCCTTTTTGTTAAGGACAGAAAAATGAGTTTAGGACTCGTCGGTCGCAAGATCGGCATGACCCGGCTATTTGCCGAGGACGGTTCAACCGTTCCCGTCACTGTGCTGGACGTGTCGAACAACCGTGTGACTCAGATCAAAACCCCTGCCACCGATGGCTATGCGGCGGTGCAGGTTGCCTATGGTGTGCGTCGTGCCAGTCGCGTTACCAAGGCACAGGCAGGCCATCTCGCCAAGGCTGCGGTTGAAGCGGGTGAGCTGCTCAAGGAATTTCGTCTGGCTGATGCCGATGTCGCCGCCCTGCAGCTGGGTAGTGTGGTTAGCGTAGAAATATTTCAGGCCGGTCAGCTGGTCGATGTGACCGGCACAACCCAGGGCAAGGGCTATGCCGGTGTTATCAAGCGCCATCATTTTTCCTCTAACCGTGCGAGTCATGGTAACTCGCGTTCGCACAATGTGCCCGGCTCGATCGGACAGGCGCAGGACCCGGGTCGCGTGTTCCCGGGCAAGCGCATGACCGGCCATCTGGGCGCGGTTCAGCGTACCGTGCAGAAGCTGGAAGTGGTGCGTGTGGATACCGAACGCCAGTTGATCCTGATCAAGGGTGCCGTGCCCGGATCCAAGGGCGGCCACGTGGTTGTGCGTCCCAGCGTGAAGGCAGGTGCATAATGGAACTCAGGGTAATTAACGAACAAGGTCAGGCGACCAGCACGCTGGCCGCTTCCGACGAGCTGTTTGCGCGTGAATACAACGAGGCGCTGGTACACCAGGTGGTGACCGCCTACATGGCGAACGCCCGCAGCGGTAACCGTGCGCAAAAAGACCGCGAAATGGTCAAGCACAGTACGAAAAAGCCATGGCGTCAAAAAGGTACCGGCCGGGCGCGTTCCGGTATGACCTCCAGCCCCATCTGGCGTGGCGGTGGTCGCACTTTCCCGAACAGCCCGGAAGAGAATTTCTCGCAGAAGGTCAACCGCAAGATGTACCGCGCAGGTTTGGCGTCGATCTTGTCGAAGCTGGCCAGCGAAGGCCGTTTGTCGGTGGTGGACAGCATGGCCATGGCGGCGCCGAAGACCAAAGACCTGGCAAACAGGCTGAAGGGTATGGGTTTGGGTCGCGTCATGATCGTGATCGACAGTCTCGATGACAATTTGTGGATGTCCTCGCGCAACCTGCCTAATGTGCTGGTGGTCGAAGCGCGTCACATTGACCCGGTAAGCATGGTGCATTTCGGCAATGTGCTGATGACCAAAAACGCGGTCAAGATGGTTGAGGAGATGCTGGCATGAGCCCCGTTAAATTCAATGATGCGCGCCTGATGCAGGTTATCCTTGCGCCCCAGGTTTCAGAAAAAAGCACTTACGTTGCAGACAGGCATGAACAGGTCATTTTCCGCGTCGCTTCGGATGCCACCAAGCCCGAGGTCAAGGCTGCTGTTGAGCTGTTGTTCAAGGTGCAGGTGGAAAGCGTGCAGATTGCCAACGTCAAGGGCAAGCAAAAGCGCTTCGGCCGCTTCATGGGTCGCCGCAGCGACTGGAAAAAAGCCTTTGTCTGCCTGAAGCCGGGGCAGGAAATCAACTTCACGGCCGGGCAGTAGGAGTAGAAAATGGCACTGATTAAAGTTAAACCAACTTCCCCTGGCCGTCGCGCCGTCGTCAAGGTCGTCACGCCGGGTCTGCATAAAGGCAGGCCGGTTGCCTCCCTGGTTGAAAGCAAGAGCAAAACCGCAGGGCGCAATAATAATGGCCACATTACCACGCGTCACATGGGGGGGGGGCACAAGCAGCATTATCGTTTGGTGGACTTCTGCCGCAACAAGGACGGTATCCCGGCCAAGGTCGAGCGTTTGGAGTACGACCCTAACCGTAGCGCGCATCTTGCATTGCTGTGTTATGCCGACGGCGAGCGCCGCTACGTGATTGCCCCGAAAGGTATCGAAGCCGGCATGCAATTGATGAACGGATCCGATGCCCCGATCAAGGCTGGCAATACCCTGCCGCTGCGCAATATTCCGGTGGGCACCACGGTGCATTGTGTGGAGATGCTGCCGGGTAAGGGTGCGCAGATTGCGCGTTCCGCCGGTACTTCGGTGCAGCTGCTGGCGCGTGAGGGCAGTTATGCCCAGTTGCGCTTACGCTCGGGTGAGATTCGCAAGGTTCACGTAGACTGCCGCGCTACGATCGGCGAGGTGGGCAATGGTGAGCACTCCCTGCGCTCACTGGGTAAGGCAGGTGCAACCCGTTGGCGCGGTATCCGCCCGACTGTGCGCGGTGTGGTGATGAACCCGGTCGATCACCCGCACGGTGGCGGCGAGGGTAAAACTGCGGCAGGGCGTCACCCGGTGAGTCCGTGGGGTGTGCCTGCCAAGGGTTTCCGTACGCGTCGCAACAAGCGTACCAGCGGCATGATTGTGCGCCGCCGTCATCAACGTTAAAGGGTAGAGAGTTATGCCACGTTCAGTTAAAAAAGGCCCGTTTGTTGACGATCATCTGCAGAAAAAGGTGGATGCGGCGCGCGCGGGCAATGATAAGCGTCCGATTAAGACCTGGTCACGCCGTTCCACGGTGCTGCCTGATTTCATTGGTCTGACAATTGCGGTTCACAACGGCAAGCTGCATGTGCCGGTGTTCATTTCCGAAAACATGGTAGGCCACAAGCTGGGGGAGTTCTCCCTGACTCGCACCTTCAAGGGACATGCGGCCGACAAGAAAGCCAAGAAATAGGAGCCATGATGAGAGTTTCTGCTGTATTACGTGGCACCCACATGTCGGCCCAAAAAGGCCGCCTGGTAGCCGACCAGATTCGCGGTCTGCCGGTGGACAAGGCCCTCAATATCCTGGCTTTCAGCCCCAAAAAAGGCGCTGGTGTGATCAGGAAGGTGCTGGAGTCGGCGATAGCCAATGCCGAGCACAATGAGGGCGCAGACATCGATGAGTTGAAAGTCGCTGTCATTACCGTTGATCAAGGACCGTCCATGAAGCGATTCATGGCGCGTGCCAAAGGTCGCGGTAACCGCATCAACAAACAGACTTGTCACATTGTTGTGACGGTCGGCGACGAATAAGGAACGGCAATGGGACAGAAGATTCACCCGATTGGGTTTCGCCTGGCAGTCGCGCGTAACTGGACTTCCAAGTGGTATGCCGGTAGCCGTACGTTTGCAGCTACCTTGAATGAAGATGTGAAAGTTCGCGACTTCCTGAAAAAGAAGCTGGCTAATGCATCGGTAAGCAAGATTGTTATCGAGCGTCCCGCTAAAAACGCGCGCATTACGATTCACAGTGCGCGTCCAGGCATTGTGATTGGTAAAAAAGGCGAAGATATTGAGGCGCTGAAATCACAAGTGCAGAAGATGATGGGCGTGCCTGTGCATATCAATATCGAGGAAGTGCGCAAGCCGGAAGTCGATGCTCAGCTGATCGCAGCCAATATTGCCAGCCAGCTGGAGAAGCGCATCATGTTCCGTCGCGCCATGAAGCGCGCCATGCAGAATGCCATGCGTCTGGGTGCGCAGGGCATAAAAATCATGAGTTCCGGCCGCCTGAACGGGGCTGAAATCGCGCGTACTGAATGGTACCGCGAAGGTCGTGTACCCCTGCATACCTTGCGTGCAGATATTGACTATGGTTTTCATGAAGCCAAAACCACCTACGGCATTATTGGTGTCAAGGTGTGGGTATACAAGGGTGACGCGCTGGCCAAGGGCGAGCAGCCTGCCGCCGCTCCCGCCGAGCCGGAAAAACGCGTAAGAAAGCCAGGAGCGAAACATGCTGCAGCCAACTAGAAGGAAGTATCGCAAGGAGCAAAAAGGTCGTAATACCGGCATTGCTACACGCGGCAACAAGGTCAGTTTTGGTGAATACGGCTTGAAAGCAATCGGTCGTGGCCGTTTGACTGCGCGCCAGATTGAAGCCGCCCGTCGCGCCATGACACGTCACATCAAACGTGGTGGGCGTATCTGGATTCGCATTTTCCCGGATAAGCCGATCTCGGAAAAGCCGGCTGAAGTGCGTATGGGTAACGGTAAAGGTAACCCAGAGTACTACGTGGCGGAAATCCAGCCTGGCAAGATGCTTTATGAAATGGACGGTGTTGATGAGGTGTTGGCGCGCGAGGCATTCCGCCTGGCCGCTGCCAAGCTGCCAATTCAGACAGTGTTTGTAACTCGAATGATAGGTAGCTGATTATGAATGCGAGCGAACTGCGAGCCAAATCCACCCCGGAAATCAAGCAGGAATTGCTGGATTTGTTGCGTGCCCAATTCAGTCTGCGTATGCAGGTGGCGACCCAGCAAACCAGCAAAACCAGCGAATTGGGTAAGCTGCGCAAAAATATTGCGCGTATCCATACGATTCAGCGTGAGAATGAACTGAAAGCGGTAAACAAATGAGCGAAGTCGAAATCAAGGTCGCACGTAGTCTTTCTGGGCGCGTCGTCAGCGATAAAATGGACAAAACGGTCACTGTCCTGGTTGAGCGCAAGGTGAAACACCCGGTAATTGGCAAGGTGATGCGCCTGTCCAAGAAATACCACGCCCATGATGAGAACAATGAGTTTCACGAGGGTGACATGGTTATTATCGAAGAGTGCCGTCCGATCGCCAAAACCAAGTCCTGGCGTGTTGCCGGACTGGTAGAGAAAGCGCACGCAGCTTAATGTATTGTACTTTGGCTAAAGAGCTGGTATAATATAACGCTTTTCGTCCCGCCGGAAACGGCGATCTTCCCGTACGGGTCCAAAACTAGCTGTCCTGGCAGGGTAACCTGGCTCGGCGGGTTAAGTTGGAGAGTTTAAATGATTCAAATGCAGTCCAGGCTGGATGTTGCTGATAACACGGGTGCGCGTTCTGTTATGTGCATCAAGGTGCTGGGTGGATCCAAGCGACGTTACGCAAGCATAGGTGACATCATCAAGGTTACCATCAAGGATGCTGCCCCGCGCGGCCGCGTCAAAAAAGGCGACGTATATAACGCCGTGGTGGTGCGTACTGCCAAGGGTGTGCGCCGACCCGATGGTTCGTTAATCAAGTTCGACGGCAACGCTGCTGTCCTGTTGAACAACAAGCTGGAACCGATTGGTACACGTATTTTCGGCCCGGTGACGCGTGAGTTGCGTACCGAGCGCTTCATGAAAATTGTGTCCTTGGCTCCTGAAGTTCTGTAAGGGGAGCAATGTGAACAAAATTCGTAAGGGCGATGACGTGATCGTCATTGCTGGCAAAGACAAGGGTAAGCGCGGTTCGGTGCTGCGTGTGCGTGATGATGACCGCCTGCTGGTCGAGGGTGTCAATAGCGTAAAAAAACACGTCAAGCCGAATCCGGTCAAAGGTGAGGCCGGCGGGATTGTGTCGAAGGAAATGCCGATCCATATTTCCAACGTCGCGCTGTTTAACACGGTTTCCAGGCGCGCTGATCGTGTTGGCTTCAAGGTTCTTGAAGATGGCCGCAAGGTCCGGATTTTCAAGTCTAACGGCGAAGTCGTTGACGCTTAAGGGGTGAGCATGGCTCGTTTACAGGAATTTTATAAAACCACGGTTGCCCCGCAGCTGACTCAGCAGTTTGGCTACAAGTCCGTGATGGAAGTGCCGCGTATCGAAAAGATCACGCTGAATATGGGCGTGGGCGAGGCGGTGGCTGACAAGAAGGTGATGGAGCACGCTGTGGGTGACATGCAAAAAATTGCCGGACAGAAGGCGGTGGTCACCAAATCGAAGAAATCGATTGCGGGCTTCAAAATCCGTGATGATTACCCGGTGGGCTGTATGGTGACCCTGCGTCGTGAACGCATGTATGAATTCCTGGATCGTTTGGTGACGGTTGCCATTCCGCGTATCCGCGACTTCCGTGGTTTGTCGGGCAAGTCTTTTGACGGCCGCGGCAATTACAACATGGGTGTGCGTGAGCAGATCATTTTCCCGGAAATCGAATACGATAAAATCGACGCGTTGCGTGGTATGAATATTACCATTACCACCACTGCGAATACCGACGAAGAGGCGCGTGCACTGCTGGCCGCCTTTAAATTCCCGTTCAAGAGCTGAGGACGTCATGGCAAAACTTGCTTTGATCAACCGTGATAAAAAGCGCCGTGCAACGGTCAAGAAATATGCTGTCAAGCGCGCCGAGTTGCTCGCTGCTGCCGGTAATGAAAAATTGTCTGATGAGGAGCGCTACGAGGCGCGCCTTAAACTGCAAAAGCTGCCAAGGGATGCCAGCCCGGTTCGTCTGCGCAATCGTTGCCAGCTGACTGGTCGTCCGCGTGGCGTATACAGTAAGTTTGGTCTGGGGCGCATTAAGCTGCGCGAGATCGCCATGCGCGGTGAAGTGCCGGGCATGGTTAAGGCCAGCTGGTAAGCGGGGGAATATCGAATGAGTATGAGTGATCCGATTGCCGATATGCTGACGCGTATCCGCAATGCCCAGAGCGTCGAAAAAACCGCGGTGGTGATGCCTGCCTCCAAGGTCAAGACTGCCATTGCGCAAGTATTAAAAGATGAAGGCTATATCGACGATTTTGCTGTGCGTGAAAATGACGGCAAGCCTGAGCTGAACATCAGTCTCAAATATTATGCCGGCCGTCCCGTTATCGAAAGAATCGAACGTGTAAGCCGTCCTGGTCTGCGGATTTATAAAGGCAGCCAGGAAATTCCTAAAGTGATGAACGGACTGGGTATCGCTATCGTGTCCACCTCTCACGGGGTGATGACCGATCGCAAGGCGCGCGCCAATGGCGTGGGCGGCGAAGTTCTGTGCATCGTGGCCTGATGGGGTATTGCAATGTCTCGTGTAGCTAAAAATCCGGTTGCTGTGCCTGCAGGTGTCGAAGTGACCCTGAGTGCTGATGCAATTACCGTCAAAGGCCCGCTGGGCACGTTGGTGCAACGTGCCAATGCGGATGTTGTCGTCGAGCGTGATGGCGATGCCCTGCAATTCAGGGCTGCTTTTGAAACCATTCGTTCCAATTCCATGTCCGGCACCATGCGCGCATTATTGGCCAACATGGTGCAGGGGGTGACCAAGGGCTTTGAGAAAAAACTGACTCTGGTGGGTGTGGGTTATCGTGCCCAGGCCGCCGGGGATGTGTTGAATCTTTCTCTGGGTTATTCGCATCCGGTTGTGCACAAGATGCCCGTCGGCGTGAAAGTGGAAACGCCCAGCCAGACCGAGATCCTGATCAAGGGTATTGATCGCCAGCAAGTTGGACAGGTGGCCGCTGACGTGCGCGCCTATCGTAAGCCTGAGCCCTATAAAGGCAAAGGTGTGCGCTACGCCAATGAAGTTGTTGTGATCAAAGAAACCAAGAAAAAATAGGTAAGGGTTAATCATGGACAAGAATACCGCGCGTCTGCGCAGAGCACGCAAAACCCGTGCTCGCATTGCAGAGCAAAAAGTCACCCGCCTCGTGGTGTACCGCTCCAACTGCCATATCTACGCACAGATTATCGATGCAGCAGGCGCCAGGGTGCTGGTCAGCGCCTCCACCGTCGAAGTCGATGTGCGCAAGGAGGTTGCCAGCGGTGGCAACATCAGTGCTGCAGTTGCGGTGGGCAAGCGTATCGCCGAAAAAGCCAGGAGTCTTGGCATCAGCGAAGTGGCGTTTGACCGTTCCGGATTCCGTTACCACGGACGCGTCAAGGCTTTGGCCGACGCTGCCCGCGAGCATGGCCTGAGCTTCTAATTGGGGTGAATGATGGCAAGATTTGAAACAAATCAAGAGAGTACCGACGGCCTGCGTGAGAAGATGGTTGCCGTTAACCGTGTGACCAAGGTTGTGAAGGGTGGCCGTATCCTGGGCTTTGCCGCACTGACCGTGGTCGGTGATGGTGATGGCGGCATCGGTATGGGTAAAGGCAAGTCGCGTGAAGTGCCGGTTGCGGTGCAGAAGGCAATGGATGAGGCGCGCCGCAAACTGGTTAAAGTCAACCTCAAAAACGGCACCCTGCATCACGCCGTAATAGGCAAGCATGGCGCTGCAGTGGTTTACATGCAGCCGGCCTCCGAAGGTACCGGTATTATCGCCGGCGGCCCAATGCGTGCCGTGTTCGAAGTGATGGGCGTGCATAACATCCTGGCCAAGTGTATAGGCTCCACCAATCCTTATAACGTGGTGCGTGCAACCATCAACGGTCTGCTACAGGTAAATTCTCCTTCGGAAATTGCTGCCAAGCGCGGCAAATCCATCGAAGAGATCATGGAGTAAGTGATGACTGCTACTGCCAAAACGATGAAGGTGACGCTGGTTAAAAGCGTTATTGGTACCAAACAATCCCACCGTGCCTGCGTCCGCGGTCTGGGTCTGCGGCGTATGCACCATACCGTGGAAGTGCTGGACACCCCGGCCAATCGCGGCATGGTCAACAAAGTCAATTATCTCGTGAAGTGCGAGGGCTAAATGCAACTTAATACTATCAAACCTGCCGGCGGCAGCAACAGCGCAAGGCGCCGCGTCGGTCGTGGCATAGGTAGCGGCCTGGGCAAGACTGCAGGTCGTGGCCACAAGGGACAAAAGTCGCGTGCTGGCGGCTTTCATAAAGTCGGTTTCGAAGGTGGACAAATGCCTTTGCAGCGCCGTCTGCCGAAACGGGGTTTTGTTTCGCTGAGCGCAGGCGATACTGCACAAGTGCGGTTGTCCGATCTGGACAAGCTGCCGGTTGATGACATCGATATCCTGGTGCTCAAGCAGGCTGGCATTGTCCATGCCCGTGCCAAGACGGCGAAAGTGATTCTGTGCGGCCAATTAAAGCGTGCGGTGAAGCTGCATGGTGTATTGGCCACTCAAGGTGCGCGCGCAGCTATTGAAGCTGCCGGCGGCAGCTTCGCGGAATAAATCTTGGCTGCGAATAAGCCCAGTACTGGTGGTGCCGACAAATTCGGCGATTTGAAGCGGCGCTTGCTGTTCCTGATCGGTGCGCTGGTGGTGTACCGCATCGGCGCGCATATTCCGGTACCTGGCATTGACCCGGTTACCTTGGAGCAGTTATTCCGTTCTCAGGAGGGCGGCATCCTGGGCATGTTTAACATGTTCTCGGGTGGTGCGTTGTCGCGCTTCACCGTGTTTGCGCTGGGGATCATGCCGTATATTTCGGCATCCATCATTATGCAGCTGCTGACGGTGGTTTCCCCGCAATTGGAAGCGCTGAAGAAAGAAGGCGAGAGTGGGCGCCGCAAGATAACCCAGTACACCCGATATGGCACCGTGGCGTTGGCCTTTTTTCAGGGGCTGGGTATTGCCATCGCGCTGGAGGCGCAGCCTGGTCTGGTGATCGATCCGGGCTATATGTTCCGTCTGACGGCGGTAATGACGCTAGTTGCCGGCACCATGTTCCTGATGTGGCTGGGTGAGCAGATTACCGAGCGCGGCATTGGTAACGGTATTTCGATGATTATTTTCGGTGGTATTGTTGCCGGGCTGCCCCATGCGATTGGGGGCACGCTGGAGTTGACGCGTACGGGCGCGTTCTCGATACCGCTGGTGCTGCTGTTGTTCGTTGCGGTAGTGCTGGTAACTGCGTTGGTGGTGTTTGTGGAGCGCGGCCAGCGCAAAATTCTGGTGAATTACGCCAAGCGCCAGGTGGGGAATAAGGTTTATGGCGGGCAAAGTTCGCACCTGCCGCTCAAGCTGAACATGGCTGGGGTGATTCCGCCGATTTTTGCCTCGAGCATCATTTTGTTCCCGGCAACCCTGGCTGGCTGGTTTGGTAGCCATGAAAGCATGAGCTGGTTGAAAGATGTCGGCGCGACTTTGTCACCGGGGCAGCCGATTTACGTGATTCTGTATGCGTCTGCAATTGTCTTTTTCTGTTTTTTCTATACCGCCCTGGTGTTTAACCCCAAGGAGACGGCAGATAACCTTAAAAAGAGCGGCGCGTTTGTACCGGGAATTCGTCCTGGTGAGCAGACCGCACGTTACATCGACAAGATTATGGGGCGTTTGACCCTGGTGGGTGCAATCTACATCACGCTGGTGTGTTTGCTGCCCGAGTTTCTGATCGTGAAATTTAATGTGCCGTTCTATTTTGGTGGCACCTCACTGCTGATCATTGTGGTGGTGACCATGGATTTCATGGCACAGGTTCAGGCCTACATCATGTCCCACCAATATGAGGGGCTGCTCAAGAAGGCGAACTTCAAGGGTAATGGTTTTGTTTCGCGCTAAGCGGTTGGTGAATCGATAGTATGTCAAAAGAAGATACCATCCAGATGCAAGGCGAGGTTCTGGAAACCCTGCCGAATGCGACTTTCAGGGTCAAGCTGGAAAATGGTCATGTGGTGCTTGGGCACATCTCCGGGAAAATGCGCATGCACTACATCCGCATTCTGCCAGGAGACAAGGTGACGGTTGAGTTGACGCCTTATGATTTGACCAAAGCTCGAATCACGTTCCGCGCCAAGTAGCTTATTTGCCCGTGCAGCGCACGGTTATGTTGAGGAGTTTTTCATGAGAGTACAGGCGTCTGTTAAAAAAATCTGCCGTAAGTGCAAGATTGTACGTCGCAAAGGCGTGGTACGGGTAATCTGTGAAGACCCACGTCACAAGCAACGCCAAGGCTGACTGTTTCAGCTTGGCTTTAAATGATAGAATTCTATGTTTTTCGATTCCGGAGTGATTAGATGGCCCGTATCGCAGGGGTAAACATCCCGAACCACCAACATGCCGAAATTGCACTCACTGCAATTTACGGTATCGGCCGCACCGTATCGCGCAAGATTTGTGCGGACGCGGGTGTGAATACTGCAGCCAAGATCAAGGATCTGACCGACGCTGAGATGGAAAAGCTGCGCGAAGGCGTGGCCAGGCACACGGTTGAGGGTGACCTGCGCCGCGAAGTCACCATGAACATCAAGCGTCTTATGGATATGGGCTGCTACCGTGGTATGCGCCACCGTCGCGGTTTGCCACTGCGTGGCCAGCGCACTCGTACTAACGCCCGCACCCGCAAAGGCCCGCGCAAGGCCGTTCGCGCGACCAAATAAAGGATCAGAGAATCATGGCTAAGGCGAATATCAGAGTCCGTAAAAAGGTCAAAAAGAATGTGGCGGAAGGCATTGCCCACATTCATGCATCCTTTAACAACACCATCGTCACCATCACCGACCGGCAGGGCAATGCCCTGTCCTGGGCGACTTCGGGTGGTGCAGGTTTTAAAGGCTCACGCAAAAGCACCCCATTTGCCGCCCAGATTGCTGCTGAAAATGCAGGCAAGCTGGCGCAGGAATGTGGCGTCAAGAATCTTGAAGTACGCATTAAAGGGCCAGGTCCAGGCCGTGAGTCTGCAGTTCGCGCACTCAACAACGCCGGTTTTAAAATAACCAGCATCTCCGACGTGACGCCAGTGCCCCATAATGGCTGCCGTCCGCCCAAGAAACGCCGTATCTAAAGCAGGAGTCCAACGTGGCCAGAAATCTTGATGCTAAATGCCGCCAGTGTCGTCGTGAAGGCGAGAAGCTATTTCTGAAGGGCGAGAAGTGCTTCACCGACAAGTGTGCGATTGAACGTCGCCCTTACCCTCCCGGTCAGCACGGCCAGAAGAAGAACAATCGCCTTTCCGATTATGGCGTTCAGCTGCGCGAAAAGCAGAAACTGCGTCGTACCTATGGCGTGCTTGAGCGCCAGTTCCGTGATGTGTACAAAGAAGCCGACCGCCAGCGCGGTGTGACCGGTGAAAACCTGTTGCAGATCCTGGAGAGCCGTCTGGACAACGTTGCCTTCCGTATGGGGTTTGGTGCTTCGCGCGCCGAATCCCGCCAGGTCGTGCGTCACAACAGCATCCTGGTGAATGGCAAGCGCGTGAACATTCCGTCCTATGTGGTCAAACCCGGCGACGTGGTGGAAGTGTGCGAAAAATCCAGGCAGCAGTTGCGCATCAAGGCAGCCTTGCAGGCTGCCGAGCAGCGCGGTTTTCCGGAGTGGGTTGAGGTAAGTGCGAAAGACATGAAAGGCACTTACAAAGCCAAGCCACAACGCGCCGAACTGCCCGCTACCATCAACGAGCATCTCGTGGTGGAATTGTACTCCAAGTAATCCCGACGCTTTTATGTATGAGGGACACCGTTTATGCAAAGCAGTACCGCCGATCTATTGAAGCCCCGTATCATCGACGTTGAGAGCGTCTCGCCGTTACGCGCCCGTGTCATCATGGAGCCGTTCGAGCGTGGTTACGGGCATACGTTGGGCAATGCCCTGCGTCGTATTCTGTTGTCATCCATGCCAGGCGCTGCTCCAACTGAAGTTTCCATCAGCGGCGTGTTGCACGAGTATTCGACCCTGGAAGGGGTTCAGGAAGACGTGGTTGACATCCTGCTGAACCTGAAAGGTATCGCGCTCAAGTTGAATGACCGTAGTGAAGTGTTGCTCAAGCTGAAAAAATCCAGCGAAGGTGCGGTGACCGCCGGTGACATCGAAGTCGGTCACGATGTGGAAATTCTCAACCCGGATCATGTCATTGCTCACCTGACCAAAGGTGGGAAGCTGGACATGGAAATCAAGGTTGAACAGGGGCGCGGCTACCAGCCGGTTTCCGTACGTCGCCAGCCGGAAGACACGCAAACCCTCGGCGCAATCAAACTGGACGCCTCGTTCAGCCCAGTGCGTCGCGTAGCTTATGCGGTGGAAAGTGCGCGCGTTGAACAGCGCACTGACCTGGACAAACTGGTGCTGGACGTGGAAACCAACGGCACCATCGAACCAGAAGAGGCGGTGCGTTATGCCGCCCGCATTCTGGTGGACCAGCTGGCGTTGTTTGCTGATCTGAAGGGGACTCCAGTCGCTGCCGAGTTGCCCAAAGTTGCACAGGTTGATCCCATGCTGCTGCGTCCGGTGGACGATTTGGAGTTGACTGTGCGTTCTGCTAATTGTCTGAAAGCAGAAAACATTTACTATATCGGCGATCTGATTCAGCGCAGTGAGACCGAGCTGCTCAAGACGCCTAACCTGGGGCGCAAGTCGCTCAACGAAATCAAGGACGTGCTGGCTTCCAAGAGCCTCAGCCTGGGAATGAAACTCGAAAACTGGCCGCCCGCAGGTCTTGAGAAGCCGTAATTAAGCAGAAGGAATATAACGATGCGCCACCGTCTTGCCAATCGCAAACTGAATCGCACCAGCAGCCACCGTGCTGCGCTGTTGCGCAACCTGACCAACGCCCTGCTGCGTCACGAGGTTATCAAAACCACCTTGCCCAAGGCGAAGGAGCTGCGTCGCGTTGCCGAGCCCATGATTACCCTGGGTAAAAAGCCCTCGCTGGCTAACCGTCGTCTGGCCTTCAACCGTCTGCGCGACCGTGACATGGTGGTCAAGCTGTTCGATGAGCTGGGCCCGCGTTTTGCCAGCCGCAACGGCGGCTATTTGCGCATCCTCAAATACGGTTTCCGTGATGGTGACAATGCACCCATGGCGTTGATCGAGATGGTGGATCGTGCCGAAGATGCCGGCGTGGTCGAAGCTGCAGAATAAGTATTCTTGATAAACAAAAAGGCCGGGCTTGCCCGGCTTTTTTGTCTTCTGCATAGTGTCGGACTTGATCTGTATGCGAGCTTGGTCATGATCGTATTGTTCACTGATTTTGGCGCACACGATCCCTATGCAGGGCAGGTCAGGGCGCGCCTGTCAGTTGAAGCGCCAGGACAGCTGGTAGTGGATTTGCTGCACCAGGTTCCGGATTTCAATGCCCATGCCGGCGCGCATCTGCTGGCTGCATTTGCGGCAGGATTTCCACCGGCTAGCGTATTCCTGGCCGTGGTGGATCCGGGAGTGGGCACAGACCGCGCTGGCGCCGTCGTTAGCGCAGGCGGGCATTGGTATGTCGGGCCGGACAATGGTCTGCTGTCGATAGTGGCCGGACGCGATCGACAGGCCAAAATCTGGCACATAGACTGGCAGCCGGAGCTGTTATCCAGCACCTTTCATGGGCGCGACCTGTTTGCCGTGATTGCGGCAGAAATTGCGCGCGGTGAATTTCCTGCGCACAAATTATTGCCGGCCAACAAACTACAAGTCGAGTTCGATACGGATGATCTGGCACGGATCATTTATATCGACCACTATGGCAATGCGTTTACCGGCATTCGTGCAGCAGGCATCCCGCCATCCAGCCGGGTGCGTGTGCGCGGCATGGAACTGGGCCATGGCGAGACGTTTGGAAGGCTCGGCAGGGGGCAAGGTTTCTGGTTCGGCAACAGCGTGGACCTGCTCGAACTGGCGGTCAATCGCGGCAGCGCGGCTGCGGATTTCGGCTTGCAGGTGGGGGATGTGGTTAGTGTGCTGAAGCCCAACTAGGCGATCAGAATGGCGCGGTAATCATTCACGTTGGTACGCGTGGGTCCGGTTACCAACAAGTCGCCCAGGGCGGCGAAGCAGGTATGGCTATCGTGGCTGGCCAATAATCTTGCGGGATTGAGCCCAAGCGCCTGTGCGCGTGACAGCGTATCCGGGCCAATCAGTGCGCCGGCATTGTTTTCGGTGCCGTCGATACCGTCGGTGTCGGCAGCCAGCGCATAAATCGCATCCATGCCGTGCAGTTCGATCGCCAGCGCCAGCAGGTATTCAGCGTTGCGGCCACCGCGCCCGCTGCCTTGCGTTGCCACGGTAGTTTCGCCGCCCGACAGCAGGACCAGCGGGCGCGCAGCGCCGCTGTTGGCCAGGATTTGGCGTACCCGATGCACGTGTATCTGCGCAACCTGCTGCGACGACTGCGTTTCAGCCTCGTTGACAATGGTTGCCGTGACCCCCTGTGTCTGGAAATAGTCCACGGCTGCGCGGAGCATCTGCCGGGCGCCGCCGATGACGCGGTTTTCCGTGCGTGCGAAGCAGGTATCGCCAGGCTTGGGCGTATCGGCGATCTCGCCTTTAGCACCGCGCCGCAGGTACGCATGGACGGCAGCATCGGCTTCGATCCGGAACCGCTCGAGTATCGCGAGCGCGTCACCAAACGTGCTGGGATCGGCACAGCACGGGCCGGATGCGATGTGGGTAGGGTCATCGCCCGTCACGTCGGACAGGATCAGTGCGCGTACTTGTGCAGCCCCGGCAGCGCGTGCCAGTTGACCGCCTGCAAGCTGGGTGAGATGTTTGCGTACCGTGTTGATATCCTGAATGGATGCGCCTGAATTGACCAGTGCGCGCGTAACCCGGCGCAGCGCCTGCAGGCTGATACCGGCAACCGGCAATGCCAGCAGGCTGGAGCCACCGCCGGATATCAGCGCGAGCAGTAAATCGTTCCGGGTAAGGGTAGCGGCCCGTGCCAGCATTTGTTGTGCAGTCTCTGCGCCACGCCCATCGGGGAGCGGATGGCTGGCCTCAATGACTGCAATGCGCCGGGTTGGCAGGCTGTGTTGATAGCGTGTGACGACCAGTCCCTGTAATGGCGCACTGTCAGGCCAGTGCGCTTCCACCGCGCACGCCATACTGGCGGCAGCCTTGCCTCCTCCCAGCACCAGCGTGCGTCCGCTGGGTGGGGCGGGTAGATAGGGCGGCACCAGCCGCAGCGGATCAGCGCCTGCCAGGGCGGCGTGAAACGAGGCAATCAGCAGCGCGCGCGCCTGGGCCGTCTGCATTTTTAACGTGCCAGAATGGGTTTCAGATAATGACCGGTATGACTTGCCGGGTTGGCAGCCACTTGCTCGGGGGTACCGGTGGCGAGAATCTGGCCGCCGCCGTCGCCGCCTTCCGGCCCGATATCCACAATCCAGTCAGCAGTCTTGATCACATCCAGATTGTGCTCGATCACCACCACGGTGTTGCCCTGGTCCGCCAGGCGATGTAGCACCTTGAGCAGCATGTCGATGTCATGGAAGTGCAGGCCGGTGGTGGGTTCGTCGAGGACATACAGGGTGCGTCCGGTATCGCGCTTGGATAGCTCCAGCGACAGTTTGACGCGCTGCGCCTCGCCGCCGGACAGGGTGGTGGCAGCCTGCCCCAGCTGGATGTAGCCCAGGCCCACGTCGAGCAGGGTTTGCAGCTTGCGTGCCACCACCGGTACCGCGCTGAAGAAGGCATGCGCGTCTTCCACCGTCATTTGCAGCACCTCGTGGATGGTCTTGCCCTTGTACTGGATTTCCAGGGTTTCGCGGTTGTAGCGTTTGCCGTGGCAAACGTCGCAGGGTACGTAGATATCCGGCAGGAAGTGCATTTCTACCTTGAGCACGCCGTCGCCCTGACAGGCCTCGCAGCGTCCGCCCTTGACGTTGAAGGAGAAGCGCCCCGGCCCGTAGCCGCGTTCGCGCGCCCCCGGCACCCCGGCGAACAGCTCGCGGATGGGTGTGAACAGGCCGGTATAGGTTGCCGGGTTGGAGCGTGGGGTGCGGCCAATCGGGCTTTGATCGACGTTGATTACCTTGTCGAACAGCGCCAGACCCTGGATCTCGGTGTGCGGCGCGGGTTCTTCCGCGGAACCGTACAGGTGTCGCGCCATCGCGGTGTAGAGGGTGTCGTTGATGAGCGTGGATTTGCCCGAGCCGGACACGCCGGTGACACACACCAGCAGCCCGGCGGGGAGTTCGAGCGTCACGTTTTTCAGATTGTTGCCGGTGGCGCCGCTGAGGGTGAGCATACGCTCAGCGTCCGGCGCCCGGCGCGCCTTGGGCAGGGCAATGCTGCGCCGCCCGGACAGATAATCAGCGGTGAGCGAAGCCGGGTTGGTGAGGATGTCGGCGGGGGTGCCTTCAGCGACAATCCGGCCGCCGTGCTCGCCCGCCCCGGGGCCCATGTCCACCACGTAGTCGGCGATGCGGATGGCGTCCTCGTCATGTTCCACCACGATCACCGTGTTGCCGATATCACGCAGGCGTTTCAGGGTGCCGAGCAGGCGCGCGTTGTCGCGCTGGTGCAGGCCGATGGAAGGCTCATCCAGCACGTACATCACACCAGTCAGCCCGGAACCGATCTGCGAGGCCAGACGGATGCGCTGCGCCTCGCCGCCGGAGAGGGTGTCGGCAGAGCGGTCCAGCGACAGGTAATCCAGCCCCACGTTGTTGAGGAAGGTCAGCCGTGCGGCAATTTCCTTGACGATACGGTCCGCGATGGCTTGCTTGTTGCCAGACAGCCGCAGGGTTTCGAAGAAGGTGAGTGCCTGCTTCAGCGGCAGTGCCGACAGCGCATAAACGGTCTGGCCGCTGACGAACACGTGGCGTGCTTCGCGGCGCAGACGGGTACCTGCACAGGCTGGGCAGGGTTTGTTGTTGAGGTATTTGGCCAGTTCTTCGCGCACTGCGTTGGAGTCGGTTTCCTTGTAGCGTCGCTCCAGGTTGGCAATGATGCCCTCGAAAGGATGGCTGCGCGGTCTGCGTTCGCCGGGGTAGCGGAACGCGATTTTTTCCTTGTCGCCGCCATGGAGCAGAATTTGCTGGATGGGGTATGGCAGTTTTTCGAACGGGGTTTCCAGGTCAAAGCCGTAGTGCAGCGCTAGGCTTTGCAACATCTGGAAATAAAACTGATTGCGCCGGTCCCAGCCTTTTACCGCGCCGGAAGCCAGCGACAGGTGCGGGAAGGCCACCACGCGTTTGGGGTCGAAATACTGGATTGCACCCAGTCCGTCGCACTTGGGGCAGGCGCCCATCGGATTGTTGAAGGAAAACAGGCGCGGTTCGAGTTCGGGGAGTGAGTAGTCGCACACCGGACAGGAAAAGCGTGCAGAGAACAAGGTTTCCTTGCCGCGATCCATCTCCACTGCCAGCGCGCGGCCATCAGCATGGCGCAGCGCGGTCTCGAACGATTCCGCCAGGCGCTGCTTGGCGTCCGCGCGCACTTTCAGGCGATCCACCACTACTTCGAGGGTGTGCTTCCTGTTCTTGTCGAGCTTGGGCAGGGCGTCCATTTCATGGACCTTGCCGTCAATGCGTACGCGCACGAAACCCTGGGCGCGCAACTCGTCCAACAAGTCGACATGCTCGCCCTTGCGTCCCACGATCAGCGGGGCAAGGATCATCAGTCTGGTATCTTCCGCCAGCGCCAGCACGTGATCCACCATTTGCGACACAGTCTGTGCCGCCAGCTCGATGTGGTGCTCCGGGCATTGCGGCGTGCCGACGCGAGCGAACAGCAGGCGCAGGTAATCGTGGATTTCGGTGACGGTACCCACGGTGGAGCGGGGATTGTGGCTGGTGGCCTTCTGTTCGATGGAAATGGCAGGCGACAGCCCCTCGATCAGATCCACGTCGGGTTTTTCCATCAGTTGCAAAAACTGGCGCGCATAGGCAGACAATGATTCCACATAGCGGCGCTGGCCCTCGGCATAGAGCGTGTCAAACGCCAGCGACGACTTGCCCGAGCCCGACAGGCCGGTAATCACCACCAGCTTGTTGCGTGGCAGATCGAGGTTGATGTCTTTTAAATTGTGGGTGCGGGCACCGCGAATGCGGATGTATTCCATCTGGTTGCGTGTTCCTTGGGTGAATGGAACCAGCGGGGCGTTGCCTGCTCAAAATAGAGCTGGTCTTCCGCGGGTTAAATGCCTTTTCCGTCTTAATCGGAAAAGGCTAACCTGTTAATATACCGACTTTTGAGAGCGTGCCCAAATCCATGCAGCCATCCGAAAAAATGACCTCCACCGAGTTGCGTGCCAGTATTGGTCTGGCCAGCATTTTTGGCCTGCGTATGTTGGGGATGTTCCTGATTTTGCCGGTGTTCGCGCTTTATGCTGAGCACCTTCCAGGCGGCGCCAACCACACCATGATAGGTCTGGCATTGGGCGCCTACGGTCTGACCCAGGCGCTGCTGCAATTGCCATTCGGCATTGCCTCGGACAAATTCGGACGCAAGCGCGTAATCTACTTCGGCCTGATCCTGTTTGCCATTGGCAGCTTTGTCGCTGCCAGCGCGACAACCATCGAGACGATTATCCTGGGCCGCGTGATCCAGGGCGCCGGGGCGATTTCCGCCGCGGTGACCGCGCTGCTGGCTGACCTGACGCGCGAGGAGCACCGCACCAAGGCGATGGCCATGATCGGCGGCACCATTGGCGTGACCTTTGCAGCGTCGCTGGTGATGGGGCCAGCCTTGTACCAGTTTATCGGTATGCCAGGAATTTTTGCGATGACGGGCATCCTCGCGACAACGGCATTGGCGGT
Organism: Sulfuriferula plumbiphila; assembly: GCF_009938015.1. Lineage (NCBI taxonomy): Bacteria > Pseudomonadati > Pseudomonadota > Betaproteobacteria > Nitrosomonadales > Sulfuricellaceae > Sulfuriferula > Sulfuriferula plumbiphila. The sequence goes on from NZ_AP021884.1 coordinate 709,377, forward strand.
AGTCAAGTGGGGTGTTCCTGATCCGCTGATTAGCCGTTTTCATGCAGATGCGGAGACCAACCCGGCAAGGCTGGGGGACGTGCTCAGGGATACCCAGTTATTGCGCCTCAATTTCGGTATTTTTTCGCTGCATGCAGCGCAGATGGCAATGTTCGTGGTGCTGCCCTTTGCGCTGCGCAACACCAGTAGTCTGGATATCAACCACCAGTGGGAGGTATACCTGCCGGTGGTGCTGGTGTCGTTCGTGCTGATGGTGCCGGCCATCATTTATGGCGAGACACGCAGCAAGTTGAAGCAGGTATTCGTTACCGCTGTGGCCGGGATGCTTGCCGCACAGTTGGCGATGGCGGCCAGCATGGATCACTTCTGGGGTATCGTTGTCGCGCTCACCATGTACTTTATAGCGTTCAATGTCCTCGAAGCCACCCTGCCTTCACTGATCTCCAAACTCGCTCCAACCACTGCCAAGGGTACGGCAATGGGGGTGTATAATACATCGCAGTCGCTGGGGCTGTTTTTCGGTGGCGCCACGGGTGGCTGGCTGTCGCAGCACTACGGTTTTTCCGCCGTGTTCATGTTCAGTTCCGGGCTGATGCTGGCGTGGCTGGTGGCGGCGGCAGGGATGCGTACCCCGCCAGCGGTGAAAACCCGCATGTTCCATGTCGGGCGGCTGGATAGCGACCAGGCCGGACAGCTTGCTCGCCGCCTCGGTGCGCTGTCGGGCGTAATGGAAGCCGCCGTGATTGCTGAAGAGGGTGTGGCCATACTTAAAGTCGCACTGCACGGCTGGGATGAGCGGGGTGCGCTTAATTTGATAGGGGAGACAACATAATGGCATCGGTCAATAAGGTAATTCTGGTAGGCAACCTGGGCAAGGACCCGGAGGTGCGCTATGCGCCCAGCGGCGATGCCATCGCCAACGTGACCCTGGCTACCACTGAAAACTGGAAAGACAAAAACGGTGAGAAACAGGAAAAAACCGAATGGCATCGGGTATCGTTCTTCGGAAAAACTGCCGAAGTGGTGGGTCAATACCTGAAAAAAGGTAGTCAGGTGTACGTGGAAGGCCGTATCCAGACCCGCAAGTGGACCGACAAAGAAGGCCAGGAACGCTACACCACTGAGATTGTGGCTGACAAAATGCAGATGTTGGGTGGCCGCAGTGGCTCAGCCAGCATGGATAGCGATAGCGGCGAGAGCCGCCGCCCCGCTGCCGCGCGTCCGGCGCCCGCATCGAATAGCGCGGCCAAATCTGGCGGCACCAGCTTTGACGATATGGAAGACGATATTCCGTTCTGATGGCAGCGACTGCCCAGGTTGAATTTGTCGGGCCGGGCGCAGCAGAAAGTCTCTATACCCGTTTTCTCGATACTCTGACGCATTTTGGGCGTGAGCGTGTGGCGCTGGAGGACATCCGTCAGCCACACTACAGCTATGGCGCACTGCTCAAGATCACGCTGGCGCTGGGACGGCTGGTGAGTAAAATCACCGCGCCGGACGAGCATGTCGGCGTGTTGATGCCCAACCTCGCCAGCACGGTTGGTCTGGTGCTGGGCATGAATGCATTCCGGCGCGTGCCGGCCATGCTTAACTATACCGCAGGTGTGCAAAACCTGCTCGATGCCTGCACCGCCGCGCAGGTGAAAACCGTCGTCACTTCGCGTCAATTTCTCGAAACTGCCGAACTCGAACAGCAAGCCGCCGGTCTGGGCGAACAGGTACGCCTGGTGTATCTGGAAGACATGCGTGCTGGATTCGGCTGGCTGGATAAAGCCTGGCTGGCGGGCTATGCCATGTTGTTCCCGGCGCGCGCCGCCAGCCCAGGCAATGCCGATGCGCAGGCAGTGGTGTTGTTTACCTCGGGCTCCGAGGGCAGGCCCAAGGGCGTGGTGTTATCCAACCGGGCGCTGCTCGCCAATGTGGATCAAATCTGCGCGGCGATTGATTTTTCTGCAGATGAGAAATTTTTCAATGCATTGCCGATATTTCATTCTTTTGGTCTGACTGCGGGCGTCCTGTTGCCCTTGCTCACCGGCGTGTCCAGCATGCTCTACACCACGCCGCTGCATTACAGGCAGATCCCCGAAATGATTCGCGTGCGCGGCTCGACCGTGCTGTTTGGCACCAGTACCTTTTTTGCCAATTACGCAAAATTCGCCGCAGCGGAGGACTTCCGCAGCCTGCGTATCGTGGTGGCAGGTGCGGAAAAACTGACCGAGCCGGTGCGCGAGACCTGGCGCAGCAAATTTGGCATTGAACTGATAGAAGGCTATGGTGCGACGGAAACTGCACCGGTACTGGCGGTGAACCCGCTGACGGATATTCGCCCGGGCAGTGTGGGACGTTTGTTGCCGGGGGTAGACGCGCGCGTGGTGCCGATCCCCGGCATCCGCAGCGGTGGTGTGTTGCATGTGCGTGGACCGAATCTGATGTTGGGCTACTACCGGGTCGAGAACCCCGGCGTGCTGGAGCCGCCGGCGTCAGAAGTCGGCTCGGGCTGGTACAACACCGGCGACGTGGTCGAAATTGACCACGACGGTTTCGTCCGTATTGTTGGCCGCGTCAAACGCTTCGCCAAGGTGGCTGGCGAGATGATCTCGCTGGAAACGGTTGAGGCTATCGCCGCCCAGGCGGCGCCGGATTGTCAACATGGCGCGGCGACGGCGCAGGACGAACAGCGCGGTGAGGCGATAGTGTTGTTCACTACCGCGCAAGGGCTGTCGCGCGAGCTCCTGCTGGAGGCGGCCAGGACCATGGGATTGCCGGAAATCGCCGTGCCGCGCCGGCTTGAATATATCGAGACCTTGCCTGTGCTGGGTACAGGCAAGGTGGATTATGTGTCACTACAGGCTTTGGCCGGAGGTATATAAGCAGCCGCATGTAGCGTGTAGTTAGTCATCCAGTTTGAATAATAATAAAATGCAAAAAAGGGAGAAACGTGCAATCAGCATTCCTGCGCCTGGTAACAGGGCTCGCGCTGGCAGGGAGCAGTCCGTTGCGGGCCGCTACGGAACAACTGCCACCGAGGCGGATTACCTTACCGACTTGCCGGTAGTGCTGTCCGCTCCGCGGCTGTTGCAACCGCAGCAGGAAGCCCCGGCAGCGGTGACGGTGATCGGCCAGGAGATGATCCGTGCCTCCGGTTTTCGCGGGATTTCCGATTTGCTTTGCCTGGTGCCGGGGTTTGGCGTATCCGATTACGCCGCCAATATCACCGGTGGTGACCTGTCACGGCATGAGCGATGCCTTCTCGCGGTGCATGCCAGTGCGGGTGGACCGGCGCACCAAACACCTTTCGCAAACCCAGGGTAAGCCTGCCTTCATGACGGTTGGCGACAATGGCGTGCGCGATGGCATGTATCGTTACGGCGGCGCGCAGGCGCACTGGATTACCGCATTACGGTGGTGCAGAAGCAGGATGAGCGCTACACCGCGCTGGCCGGTACAATCCGGCGCCATGCTGGAGAAGCACATTCCGGCGGCACCACCCTCTCCCGCGACTGGCTGTGAATTGTCTGATCAACCCCGATCATGCCAGATTCAGCTGTTGAATGCATCGCTACCCGATGTTGCCCGCGTCGGTGTGTCGATGAGGCAATTCTCATTGCCATGCGCAGCCTTCTGGCCGGCTGGGGATTGCGCGCGGCCATGCCCGCAGTGCTGATTACCGGCGATGCCGCCGCCGAAGCGCTACCCCACTTGTAACGCCCTGAAAAACCCATATATCAGACATTCTTAATGTACAATAACAGGTTGAATTGTTAACCGTTTTTTCAGGAGTCAGCTATGCCTATCTACGCCTATAAATGCGCTGCCTGTGGCCATGCCGAAGACGTCATGCAAAAAATGTCCGCTGTTGCACTTACGGTATGTCCGCACTGTGGCAAGGACAGCTTCAGTAAACAACTTACCGCCGCCGGTTTCCAGCTCAAGGGTAATGGCTATTACGCCACCGACTTCAAGGGCGGCAGTCCGGCCAAAAAGGAAGAATCTGCTCCAGCTGCGGCCTGCGGGAGTGGAGCCTGCCCGGCGTGTACGTGACCAAACGCAATCACAGACTGCGCGAGGATAAGTCAATATGAAACGCTACTTCATCACCGGACTCTTGATCTGGGTGCCGCTGGGGATCACCCTGTGGGTGCTCAATCTCATCATCGGCAGCATGGATCAAACCCTGCTGCTGTTGCCCCGGGCGTGGCGGCCAGAGGCCTGGCTGGGAATGCACCTGCCCGGCCTGGGAGTGGTGCTGACTTTGGCGGTGATTCTGCTCACCGGCCTGGTGACTGCCAACATCATCGGCCAGCGCCTGCTGCTGTTCTGGGAAAGCCTGCTGGGGCGCATTCCGGTAGTGAAGTCGATTTATTACAGCGTCAAGCAGGTATCCGACACGCTGTTTTCCGGCTCGGGTGAGGCGTTCCGCAAAGTGCTGCTGGTGCGCTACCCGCACCCGGATGCATGGTCGCTGGCGTTTCAGACCCATATCCCCGGCGATGTGGTTGGCAGCCTCGACGCGGAATATGTTGGGGTGTTTATCCCCACCACGCCCAGCCCGGTGAACGGCTTTTATTTTTTCGTAAAAAAATCCGACACCATCGAACTCGGTATCAGCGTGGATGTGGCGCTCAAGTACATCGTTTCGATGGGTGTGGTGTCGTCGCCTGACAAGCACCCTATAGTCACAAATTCCAGCAATTAAGCAGCTTCATTTTTCAACATTTCTCCTCCAAAAAATCACCATGCGTACCCACTACTGCGGTTCTGTGAACCGCACCCACCTCGATCAAACCATCTCTCTGTGTGGCTGGGCGCATCGCCGCCGCGACCACGGCGGGGTAATTTTCATTGACCTGCGCGACCGCGAAGGCATGGTGCAAGTGGTGTGCGACCCGGATCGCGCCGATACTTTCAGGATAGCCGAGGACGTGCGCAGCGAATTCGTGCTGAGAATCACCGGTCGCGTGCGTGCGCGCCCGGAAGGCACCGCCAACCCCGGCCTGGCCAGCGGCGAGATCGAAGTGCTGGCGCTGGAAATGGAGGTGTTGAACGCCTCTGCCACACCGCCATTCCAGCTCGACGACGAGAACCTGTCCGAGAACGTGCGCCTCACCCACCGCTATCTCGATCTGCGCCGTCCGGTAATGCAGAACAACATGCGCCTGCGCTATCGCGTTGCCAAGACCTTGCGTGACTACCTTGACGCCAACGGCTTCATGGAAATCGAAACCCCGATGCTGACCCGCTCCACGCCGGAGGGCGCACGCGATTATCTGGTGCCGTCGCGCGTGCATGCCGGCATGTTCTACGCGCTGCCGCAGTCGCCGCAGTTGTTCAAACAATTGCTCATGGTGTCCGGTTTCGACCGCTACTTCCAGATCACCAAATGCTTCCGCGACGAAGATTTGCGCGCCGACCGCCAGCCCGAATTCACCCAGGTGGATATTGAAACCTCGTTCATGTCCGAAGAGGAAATCATGAACCTGATGGAAGCCATGATCCGCGAGATGTTCAAAAAGGTCATGGGCGTCGATTTGCCAGACCCGTTTCCGCGTATGCCATATAGCGAGGCGATGAACCGCTACGGTTCCGACAAGCCGGACATGCGTGTGGCGCTGCAACTGGTCGAACTCACCGACCTGATGCAAAGCGTGGACTTCAAGGTATTCCGCGGCGCGGCAGACATGCAGGGTGGCCGCGTGGCGGCGATGAAAGTGCCCGGCGGTGCGGAGCTCTCGCGCAAGGAGATCGACGACTACACTGATTTCGTCAAAATCTACGGCGCCAAAGGCCTGGCTTACATCAAGGTCAACGATGTGACCCAGCTCAATGAAACCGGCCTGCAATCGCCCATCGTCAAATTCCTGCCGGAAGCGGCGCTGGCCGAGATCATTGCGCGTACCGGGGCTGGCAACGGTGATCTGATTTTCTTCGGCGCGGACAAGGCCAGTATCGTCAACGACGCGCTGGGTGCGCTACGCAGCAGGGTCGGTCATGAAAAAGGCCACGCTGTGAATGAATGGAAGCCATTGTGGGTGGTGGATTTCCCGATGTTTGAATACAACGAGGGTGAACAGCGCTGGGACGCGCTACACCACCCCTTCACCGCGCCCAAGCCGGGCCACGAAGCCCTGCTGGAAAGCAACCCGGGTGCTGCGCTGTCACGCGCTTACGACATGGTGCTGAATGGCTGGGAAGTCGGCGGCGGTTCGGTGCGTATTCACCAGCAAGCAGTCCAGGAAATCGTGTTCCGCGCCCTTGGTATCAGCCCGGAAGAAGCGCGCGAGAAATTCGGCTTCCTGCTTGATGCCCTGCAATTTGGTGCGCCGCCGCATGGCGGTCTGGCCTTCGGTCTGGATCGCCTGGTGGCGCTGATGGCGGGTGCGGAATCCATCCGTGATGTGATCGCCTTCCCCAAAACCCAGCGTGCCAACGATCTGATGACGCAAGCGCCAAATGCAGTAGACGAGCGCCAGCTGCGTGAATTGCACGTGCGTTTGCGCAATGTAGAGGCAGCAAAGGCGTAAACCGCTCAGCCCGCCGCCAAAATGGCGGGCTTATTTTTGCAGCGCGGCGAGTACCGATTGCTCGAAGTGCTGTGCCTTGGACGAACTCGCCACAGCGCCGAGGATTTTTTTGCACTTGGCGACTTCTGCCAGCAGCTCGCCTTGCGTGTTGGCTTGTGCGAGCTTGTCCACATGCGAGGATTTGGCACCAAACAGCGCAGTCATCATGTCTACAGCATGGTGCTTCGCATCCTCGAAACGGTTTCCGCTATCTGTGCTGTGATGCATGGCGTGATCCAGCTTGTCTGCCAGATCGTCGTGACTGGCTGCTGCGACGCTGGTCTGCGCAGGGGCCTCGCCACTGGGGCAAATCAAACCCAGCTGCAGCATGTCTTGCAGCGTGCCTTCCAGATCGGTTATTCCGCGCATGGTCTCGCCGATTTGCGCTACTGATAACGTGCCGTCCAGCACAAACAGCAACTGCCGGCAGCGTGGCTTGAGCCCGAGTTTGGGTTGCCGCAGTTCTTCCCGTCCAAGGGGGGTGCGGACATAACAGAGTGCAGGGTTCATCTTCAATCTCCAGTTTTTATATTGTTCAACTGGTAATCTAATACCGGTTATTGTCATATAACGGTAATTATTTCCGCACCTTGAGGAATTGTTATGGAACAAGAATATAAACGGCCAGTTTCGGTGCTGGTCGTTATTCACACACCGCACGCGCAAGTATTGCTGCTGGAACGGGCCGACCATCCAGGCTGGTGGCAATCTGTCACGGGGAGCCAGGATGGCAGTGAAACCCCGCGGCAGACCGCAGTACGTGAAGTGGCGGAAGAAACCGGGCTGGATGCACGATGTTTTCAGCTTGACGACTGGGGCTATCAAAACACTTACGCCATCTACCCGCAGTGGCGTCATCGCTACGCGCCGGGTATCACCGAGAATACCGAGCACGTATTCGGCCTGATTTTGCCCGAGGCACTGCCGGTCACCGTGGCGCCGCGCGAGCATCTGCGTTATACATGGCTGGCGGCTGAAGCGGCGGCGGCAAAATGCTTCTCTCCCAGCAATGCCGAGGCGATCAAACGCCTGCTCGAAATATAGGAAACAACAGCTGTGTCTACACGTGCAATCCGGTCAATCCTGTCCAGGTCTGGCATCCGTTCAGGATGTTTTGCGTAGCCAGGGTGGTCACGTAAATGACATATTGTGCATATAGGATGCACAGGTTATTTTGTTAATGGGTAGAATGTCCATGGGACCGCGTGACCTGTTGCTGGATATCCTGGAAAACGGAACCCTCCAGGCTGTTTTCCAACCCATCATGGATTTGCGCGCGGGCCAGCTGATAGGCTATGAAGGCCTGATCCGCGGTCCTTCCGACAGTCCGTTGCATGCCCCCATCAAGCTGCTGACTACTGCCGAGCAATTTGGCTTGTCAGCCCGCCTGGAGTCCCTGTGTGCGGCTACCGTGCTTGACTGGTTCATCAAGCGAGCGCTACCCGGACGCCTGTTTTTGAATGTGAGTCCGCTGGGTTTGCTGGAAGGTTGCCTGAAAACCGATGCAGTCCAGGCACGCCTCACCAGAGAAGATTTCCCGCGTGATCGTATTGTTTTCGAGATTACCGAAAGTTCTCCCAAGATGGCGTTGGCGCCGGTGGTGGAAGCGGTCATGGCGTTGCGTGCACAGGGATTCCAGATTGCGCTGGATGACTTGGGTGAAGGCTTTTCCAGTCTCAGGCTGTGGTCAGAACTGCAGCCGGATTATGTAAAAATAGACAAGCATTTTGTCCATGGGATTCACCAGGACCCCACCAAGCTGCAATTCATCCGTTCCATACAGCAAATCGCCGAGAACGGCGGCGCGCGCTTGATTGCGGAAGGCATCGAGAACCGGGCCGAGTTCCAGGTCATCAAGGACATGGGTATCTGTTTCGGGCAAGGCTATTTCATAGGTCACCCGCTAGACCGTCCGGCCCATTCGCCCAGCCAGGAAGTGCTGGAGTGCATGGCCAGTGCACAAATTTGCGTTTATCCACATACCCGGAAAATTGACGCCCGCAAGAATCAATCCAGAAAATTGCTGATTGAAGCGCCTTCGGTATCGCCGGATGCAATGAGCGAAGAAGTGCTCAATGTATTGCAGGCGCATCCCAAGCTCCACGCCTTGCCGGTGGTTAAAGATGGCGTGCCTGTCGGGTTGATCAATCGCGGCATGCTGATTGACCGTTTTTCACGTGTGTACACGCGTGAATTGTATGGCCGCAAGCCTTGCGCCATGTTCATGGACAGCGCCCCGCTGATTGTCGATATCAAAACATCCGTGGCCGAATTGAGCCAACTGGTTGTCAACAAGGGTAAAAGCAATTTTGCCGATGGGTATATCTTCACCGATCGGAGGCGCTACATGGGTGTGGGATCGAGCTTTGACCTGATGCAGGAAATCACCCGGATGCAAATCCAGGCAGCGCGCTATGCCAACCCCCTGACCCTGCTGCCAGGAAACGTGCCGATCAGCGAACATACCGAACGTTTGCTGGAAAATAAGCAGGCGTTTTGTGCGTGCTATGCCGACCTGGATCATTTCAAGCCCTTCAATGATGTCTACGGCTATCGCAAGGGGGATGAAGTCATCCAGATGACAGCCAATTTGCTATCTGTGCATTGCGATCCGGACATGGATTTTGTCGGGCATATCGGCGGTGATGATTTCTTTATACTTTTCCAGAGCACGGATTGGGAGCAGCGTTGCCGCAAGACACTGGATGCATTTGACAGCAACCTTGCGCGGATGCTGTCAGCCCAAATCCTGGCTGACGGCGGCTATGTGGCGGAAGACCGGCGCGGCAACATGGAATTTCATTCTTTCCCCGCATTATCCATTGGGGTGGTACAGGTTGCGCCGGGACGATTTGCCGGACATCACGAGGTCGCTGCGGCTGCGACGGAAGTAAAAAAAATGGCAAAACGCACCCCGGGCTCCAGCCTCTACGTTGATAAGCGCAGCAGCGCGCCGGGGCGTGAGCAGCCACGCGTTGCCGCATAGCCATCCATGATTATGATGCGCATGGACAAGCCATCCTCCATCAGGCTGTGCTTCAGGGACACATCGAGCCGACGCTTCGACCGCAGGAATTGCTATCATAGGGCCATGAGTATCGTTCTGCGCGTCGCCAGCTACAACATCCATAAAGGGTTTTCCCACTTTAACCGACGCATGGTCATCCACGAGCTGCGTGAGCGGCTACGGGCGCTGTCCGCGCAGATTGTGTTTCTGCAGGAAGTGCAAGGTAGCCACGCTGGCCACGCGGAGCGTTTCGCTAACTGGCCCACCACGCCCCAATACGAATTTCTCGCCGACAGCGTATGGGAGGACTTCGCCTACGGCAAAAACGCCGTCTACGATGCAGGCCACCACGGCAATGCCATCTTGTCGCGCTATCCCATCCTGCGCTGGGAGAATCTGGATATTTCCGCCCACGCCTACGAATCACGTGGCCTGCTACACGCCGAGATGGCGGTGCCGGGGATGAAACGAGAGCTGCATTGCCTGTGCGTGCACATGGGCTTGTTCGAACGCGGCCGTACCATTCAGATGCATTTGCTGGCCGAACGTATCCGTAGCGCAGTACCGGATGGCGCGCCGCTCATTATTGCCGGTGACTTCAACGACTGGCGCATCCGGGCCGGGAAGCAGCTGGCGCAGGAATTGGGGCTTAGAGAAGTGTTCGAGCTTGCCCACGGTAGCCCGGCGCGCAGTTTCCCCTCGGCATTTCCGATGTTCCACCTCGACCGAATCTACGTGCGCGGCTTTGACGTGGCGGACGCGCGCGTATTGCACGGCGCCAGCTGGCGGCGCATTTCTGACCACGCCGCGCTCACTGCAACCCTACAACACGCATGACACCCGGTCTCCTGTCCGGTAACCGCATTACCCTGCTACAAAACGGTAGGGAATTTTTTCCCGCGCTGCAGGCGGCGATAGACGCTGCGCAGCACGAAGTCCATCTGGAAACCTATATTTTTGCAGACGACCCGACCGGGCGCACGATTGCCGCCGCCCTGTCGCGTGCTGCATTGCGTGGAGTGAATGTGCGTTTGATGCTGGACGGATTCGGTTGCAAGACACTGCCACACATGTTGCTGAACGAGATGCGCCGCGATGGCGTCGAGATATTGATATTTCGCCCCGAGCCCGGCCTGCTGCACCTGCGCCGCAACCGCCTGCGCCGCCTGCACCGCAAGCTGTGCATGGCAGATGCGCGCATCGCGTTCGTGGGTGGTATCAATATCATTGACGACATGGACACCCCCGGCCAGATTCCGCCGCGCTACGACTATGCGGTGCAGGTGGAGGGTCCGATACTCGCTCAAATCGTGCCCGTGATGCGGCGCCTGTGGAAGCTGGTTAAATGGACCCAAGGCCGCCGCCGCTCGCGTCTGCCGCACTCAGTTGTGCACACTGCACCAGCAGGCGACCAGCATGCTGCGCTGCTGATACGCGATAACCTGCGTCATCGGCGCGACATTGAGCAAGCTTATCTGGATGCCATCAGTGCAGCGCGCAGTGAAATTATTATTGCCAATGCCTACTTCCTGCCCGGTATCCGTTTCCGCCGTACATTGATCGAGGCGGCCGAACGCGGCGTGCGCGTTACTTTGCTATTGCAGGGCAGGGTGGAATACCGCCTGCTGCACTATGCCACGCGCGCCCTGTATGGCCAATTTCTGGCGGCAGGGATAAAAATATGTGAATACCATAAGAGTTTTCTGCACGCCAAAGTAGCGGTAATAGACCGCTACTGGGCAACCGTCGGCTCCAGCAATATAGACCCGTTCAGCCTGTTGCTGGCGCGCGAGGCCAATGTGGTGGTCGAAGACAGCTCATTTGCCGCGCAACTGCGTGCCAGCCTGCAAACAGCCATGGATACAGGCAGCCAGTGCCTTATTCACGACAGTTGGGTGCATCGGCCCTGGTACAAGCGCAGCCTGGTCTGGCTGGCCTATGGTACGGTGCGCTTCATGATGGGAATGCTGGGGTACGGCAAGCAAAGCTGAAGAATGTGTGGCGCGATGAAATTATCTTATGGCCAGCCAGATGCGGGATAGCTGGCCTATATTGAAATGACAGGAGGCAGAATCATGCTCACATCCATCGCCAGTGTCATGTTCCATCTCGATCGTAATCTCGGTCCTTCCGAAAAAGGCGTGCTGGAAGACTGCGTGCGCGAAGACCCCTGCGTCATCAGCGCGCATGTTTCACAATCTGCTCCGCATCTCATGCTGGTCGCCTATGATCCCGACTGCACCAGCATGCGCAGCATCCATCAAAATCTCACCGGCCGCGGTGTGGATGCACAGTTAGTGGGGCTGTGACCTGCATTGAATTGCGGTAGTGCTCCGGGCGAAACGTATCAGCGCCTTCGCCCCGAGGTCATCGCATGCTTGTCATACCACAGCTGTTTGAAATTCACTTTCGGCCTGGGAGTTGCGTCGGTAAATGTTGTATGGCTGGACTTTTCCCGGTGCCCTTGCCGTTAAAACAACGAGAAGCCTTGGCCTTGCCCCCGTGGTTCTCCGCTGTTCGTTTTTAATAAGGCATGACGGACACAGGCGGAGCACTAATATAGAGCGTATTTTGCATTAATCCGGTGCAGCACTCGCTAGGTACTGTCGTCACGAGATAGTCAGCCAAAGGGTAAGACAGCGAATTTGTACGGCAGCCACGAAGGATGACAAGTTTTTCGCATAGCGGGTGGCGATCCCTCGCCACCGCTTGAGATGCAAGAATGCGTTCTCGACCAAATGGCGTAGCTTGTAGAGATGCTTATCGTACTCTCTGGGTTGTTTACGGTTTTTGCGCGGCGGAATAACCGCTTTTGCTCCTTGTTCCTCGACTTTCGCCACGATCGCATCGCTGTCGTAGCCTTTGTCGGCAAGAAGGTGCTCCATCTGAAATCCCTCAATCAATTGGTCAGCCTCAGCGCAATCTGCTCGGGTACCTTCTGTAATAACTGCTCTGAGCGGCATACCATGCGCATCCACGGCCAGATGTATCTTTGTGTTGAGCCCCCTTTTGTACGGCTCATGCCTTGATTGCCTCCGCGTGCCCCAGCGGCATGGGGGGGAACCTTGCAATGGCTGGCATCGATCATGAGCCATTCGTAATCCGGCTCGACAATGAGCTTTTCCAGCAACGACTCCCAAATGCCTTGATCGCGCCAACGGCAAAAGCGTCGATGGGTGTTTTTCCATCCTCCATACGAGGCAGGCAGGTCTCGCCACGGCGCACCCGTGCGAAGAATCCAAAACACCGCATTGATAAATCGGCGGTTATCTTGTACCACTCCACCCCAAACACCTGCGCGCCCAGGTAAATGCGGTTCGAGCAAGGCCCAATGTTTGTCCGTAATGTCGTGTCGATGGATGGTTTCTGGCATTCGGTTATGAGTTTTTTACGAAAACCATATTTTGCCACATCTTGTGACGACAGTATCTAACAAATCGACCATCTGTGCCAGCGTCGGGCGCCACCTCGATCGCAGGCCCCTCCGAAAAGCGTGCCGGAAGGCTGTTGCGCCAAGACCCTGGCGGGATCAACGCTCGTGTTTCCCCATCGGTATCCCATTTGATGCGATTTTTTCAATTTCTTCTATAGTCAAAAGGACTTCGTTATTTATAGCTGCCCGCCCCGCTCTGAAAATAATTGAGAGGTATCCATGTCAAGATCATCCGAATTGCTGAAACTTCCAGGTGTCATGGCTGCGGGTCTTTTTTCAAGAAAAGGATTGCTGGAAGAGTTCGAAGGACCTTTCTCCGCGGCGGAAGCCGCAGCAATGGCTAGTTTGTGTTCTTCCATTACCCTCACCATGGAGATGCAGGGCCTTTTCTTGGATCATCTGGCGGATAAGTCGGGCTGGGAGTCCTGCTATGGCTGGGCGATGTGGGGTCCCGAAATGTGCATTACCAGCATACGCGACAGCATGTGCATTCTGCATGCGCAGGAGACTTCGTTCAGCGAGGTGATCTCGGTCATGCGCCAATCGGCGGGTGTTGAAGAAAACAGTACTGAATGAAAGGGAGCAATATGCCTACATTGGATCAATTGATGTCTTTGCCGGGCGTGTATGGTGCAATTGAGTTTTCCTGCACTGGAGAGCTGGGCGAGATGCGTGGCGAACTTGAACGTGGTTTCGCCGAAGTTGTCGCTCAGATGTGCGCCGCTAACGTAGCCATTTACCGCATGCAGGCCACGGGATGGGCAAAATATACTGGCCAGCAGGGTTTTCTGCCAGAACGCGGTTTTGCCTTCCTGAGTCTGGATCATGTCATGATGGGTATGGGAGGCCAGGCCATCCTCGCGCGCGGCAAGGATTTTGATTACGACCAGGCTTACACGCTCTTCAATGAAGATACCTAGCCACGCCGGCGTCGGGAAAGGAGGATGGAACCATGATTGATCTGGAAAACCTGCTTGTGATCAAGGGCGTGGTTGCCGCATTTCGCTTCAATGATGACGGTTCCCTGGCCGAGTCGGTAGGTGAGTTGGATCAAGAGAATGCAAGTCTGGCGGCGCAGCTGTGTTACGCCAATGGGCGCATCTCTCATCAAAGCAGCAATGTCCTCATGACCATTTCCGGCATGGCGGGTTGGCCGCCTCGGGGATGGATGATGCTGGGCGATGCGTTGTCCATCTGCACGATCGCAAATGTGGTCTGTTTTGTAAGCAACGCCGGGGTGTCTTTCAACGAGGTAGTGCACGTCCTGTCGGAAGTGGGGCACGAATAGGCTCACCTTCCTGCTGGCTTGATCAGCGTGAATATCCAGTTCCAAGTCAAGTTAAACGATTATGAAAAAACTGGTGTGTAGTGAACGTAATGTGGTCTGCTCTCATCCTGCCACTGCTCGCGCAGCGAGTGACCTCAGCATGCCACGAATAATCCGTCGCTCCATTTCCGAACCGCTCGCCGGTGCGGCCTTTGAGTAGTTCGTAGGCGCATTCCCGATCCGCTTCTTTTACATAATATGAGACCGTGACGGTTGGCCATTTGCGGCAGCAGGAAGAGCGATTGGCTGGTTTTGGCAATGGGCAGAGGTTCGGTCGTGGTGGGTTATCGGGAGCGGGGCCAAAATGGTAAGATTGACGCATTTTTCAGAACCAAGAGGTAGTTATGTCCGGCCACAGCAAATGGGCGAATATCAAACACAAGAAAGCCGCGACGGACGCCAAGCGCGGCAAGATTTTCACGCGCTTGATTAAAGAAATCACCGTCGCCGCCAGATTGGGTGGCAGCGACAGCAGTTGTAACCCGCGCTTGCGTCTGGCCATGGACAAGGCCTTCGATGCCAACATGCCGAAAGACACCACGGAACGCGCCATTAAACGCGGCTCTGGTGAGCTGGAGGGTGTGAACTACGAGGAAGTGCGTTATGAGGGTTACGGCATCAATGGCGCGGCGGTGATAGTGGATTGTCTCACCGACAACAAGGTGCGTACCGTCGCCGACGTGCGCCATGCCTTCAGCAAGCATGGCGGCAACATGGGCGCCGAAGGTTCGGTGGCGTTCCAGTTCAAGCACTGTGGCCAGCTCTTGTTCGCTCCCGGGACCGACGAGGACAAGCTGATGGAAGCCGCACTGGAAGCGGGTGTGGATGATATTGTCAGCCACGAGGATGGCAGTATCGAAGTCATTACGCCGCCGTACGAGTTGCACACCATCAAACAGGCGCTGGAAGCGGCTGGATTCAAGCCGGAATTCGCTGAAGTGAGCATGAAGGCGCTGAATGAAACCGAGCTGAGTGGCGACGATGCGGAAAAAATGCAAAAGCTGCTGGATGCACTGGAGTCCCTGGACGACGTGCAGGAGGTGTTTACCTCCGCAGTGATTAATGAGTAGCCGCCATTATCTGACCGGCTTGAACGCGTCAAGGTGAATAGCATCCGTATCCTCGGCATCGACCCCGGCCTGCGCATCACCGGCTTCGGCGTCATCGAAAAAACCGGCAGCCGCATCCAGTACCTCACCAGCGGCTGCATCAAGAGCGGGGAGGGGGCGTTGCCGGAGCGGCTGAAAGTCATCCTGCTGAGCCTGCGCGAGGTGATTCAGAGCAACCAGCCGCAGCAGGTGGCGGTGGAAAAGGTGTTCGTCAACGTCAATCCGCAGTCCACCCTGCTGCTCGGCCAGGCGCGCGGTGCGGCAATATGCGCGGCGGTGCTGGAGGCGCTGCCGGTGGCCGAATATACCGCGCTGCAAGTGAAACAGGCGGTGGTGGGCAACGGCCACGCCGCCAAGGAGCAGGTACAGGAGATGGTCAAACGCCTGCTGAATCTGCCCGGCGTACCCAGCCCGGACGCCGCCGATGCGCTGGCCTGCGCCCTCTGCCACGCTCACGGCGGACAAGGGTTGGGCGGCTTCGCCACGGCGGGCTATCGGGTCAAAAACGGGCGTCTGGTTTAAAGCTCGCCACGGGGAAGGCAAAAGGCAAGCCCAGGGGGCTTGAATTTTGCCTTTTGCCTTCACTGTTCTCCCCGTGCTTCAATAGCCGTTTTCAGATTTAACCCCATAAGGGCAACCCATGATCGGCAGAATCACCGGCACCCTCATCGAAAAGCATCCGCCGCAGGTGGTGGTGGACGTGCACGGCATGGGCTACGAAATCGACGTGCCCATGAGCACCTTCTACAACCTGCCCGCCATCGGCGAACGGGTGGCCCTGCATACTCATCTGGTGGTACGCGAGGACGCGCAGCTGCTGTATGGCTTCGGCAGCGAAGCGGAGCGTGCCACTTTCCGTCAGCTCATCAGGATCACCGGCGTCGGTGCGAAAATGGCGCTGGCGGTGCTGTCCGGCATGAATGCGAACGAGCTGGCGCAGGCCGTGGCGATGCAGGAGACCGGGCGCCTCACCAAAATCCCCGGCATCGGCAAGAAAACCGCCGAGCGCCTGCTGCTGGAACTCAAGGGCAGGCTCGCCGACGCCCTGCCGGGGGCGGGGCAGGGCGGGGTGGCGGCCGCCGGAGGCGACGTGCTCAATGCGCTGCTGGCGCTGGGGTACAATGAACGCGAAGCCGTCCACGCCGTGCGTCAGTTGGCAGCCGCTACCGGCGTGGAAGACGGCATCCGCCAGGCGCTTAAATTGCTCTCGAAAACATGATCGAAACCGACCGGCTCATCGCCCCTGCTGCGCAAAGCGTCGCAGAGGAACAAATCGAGCGCGCGCTGCGCCCCAAGAACTTGTCCGAATACGTCGGCCAGGAGAAGGCGCGCGGACAGCTCGGCATTTTCATCGAGGCGGCGCGCAAGCGTCGTGAATCACTCGATCATGTATTGCTGTTCGGCCCGCCCGGACTGGGCAAGACCACGCTGGCGCACATCATCGCCCGCGAGATGGGCGTGAACATGCGCCACACTTCCGGACCGGTGCTGGAGCGCGCCGGCGATCTGGCCGCCTTGCTCACCAACCTCGAACCCAACGACGTCTTGTTTATCGACGAAATCCACCGCCTGAGCCCGGTGGTGGAGGAAATACTCTACCCGGCGCTGGAGGATTTCCAGCTCGACATCATGATCGGCGAAGGCCCGGCGGCGCGCTCGGTCAAGCTCGACCTGCCGCCGTTTACCCTGGTCGGCGCCACCACCCGCGCCGGCATGCTCACCAACCCGCTGCGCGACCGCTTCGGCATCGTCGCCCGGCTGGAGTTCTACACACCGGAAGAGCTGTCGCGCATCGTGGCCCGTTCAGCGCATCTGCTGGAGATGACCATCGTGGATGACGGAGCATTCGAAATCGCGCGCCGCTCGCGCGGCACGCCGCGCATCGCCAACCGGCTGCTGCGCCGGGTACGCGACTATGCCGAGGTGCGCGCCGATGGCATCGTGAGCCGTAGCGTGGCCGATGCCGCGCTGGTGATGCTCGACGTGGACAGCGCCGGACTGGACGTGATGGATCGCAAACTGCTCGCCGCCGTGCTGGAGAAATTCGACGGCGGCCCGGTTGGGCTGGACAACCTCGCCGCTGCCATCGGCGAAGAGCGCGACACCATCGAGGACGTGCTCGAACCCTATCTCATCCAGCAGGGCTATTTGCAGCGCACGCCCAGGGGCAGGATGGCTACCGCCATGGCTTACCGCCACTTTGGTCTGGCCGCACCCGGCAAGACGGCAGCAGCGGAATTATGGGATGGCGATGTCTGAGTTCGTGTGGCCGGTGCGGGTGTATTACGAAGACACCGATTCCGGCGGTGTGGTGTATTACGCCAATTATCTCAAGTTCATGGAGCGCGCCCGTACCGAGTGGCTGCGTGCGCTGGGCTTCGAACAGACCGTACTGGCGGCCGCGCATGGCGTGATGTTCGTGGTGCGGCGCGCGACAGTGGAATACCTGCGGCCAGCGCGCTTTAACGATGAACTCAGCGTGGCCAGCACGGTCAAGCGCTTTGGCCAGTGCCGTATCGTTTTTGCCCAGAATATTGTGCGCGACAGCTTGCTGGCAAGCGGTGAGACGGAAGTGGCGTGCGTCAGCTCGCTGTCATTCAAACCGGTTAAAATACCGGACACTCTTTTACAGGCATTGGAACAACTAGCGTGAATATCGGGTTAAGCCAGGATCTTTCCATGCTGGCGCTGGTCGGAAACGCCAGTCTGGCAGTGCAATTCGTGATGGGGCTGTTGCTGGTCGCGTCGTTCATGTCATGGTGGTACATTTTCCTCAAAATGTTCGCCATCCGGCGTGCCAGCCGCATGGCCGAGGCCTTCGAGAAGGAATTCTGGAGCGGTGCCGACCTTCACACCCTGTACAAGCGCGCCGCGCAGGACTGGAAACAGGCGGGCGAGCTGGAGCGTATTTTTGAAGCAGGATTCCGCGAGTTCAGCAAGCTCAAGGGGCAGCCCGGCATGGATATGGGAGCGGTGATGGATGGCGCGCGCCGCGCCATGCGCGCCACCTATCAGCGCGAGATGGACAGGCTGGAATCGAACCTGGCGTTCCTCGCGACTGTCGGCTCGGTGAGCCCTTACGTCGGGTTGTTCGGCACGGTGTGGGGCATCATGAATGCTTTTCGTGGCCTGTCCAATGTGGTGCAGGCCACGCTGGCAAATGTGGCGCCGGGGATTGCCGAGGCGCTGATTGCCACAGCCATGGGGCTGTTTGCCGCAATACCGGCGGTCGTGGCGTACAACCGCTATACCCACGACATTGATCGCCTGGCCAACCGCTTTGAGAGCTTCATGGAGGAGTTCTCCAACATCCTGCAACGCCAGGCACACAGGGCTTGATGCATGAGCAGCCGTCGCCCGCGCAAGCAGATGAACCAGATCAACGTGGTGCCCTACATCGACGTGATGCTGGTGCTGCTGATTATTTTCATGATCACTGCGCCGCTGATCAACCCCGGCCAGGTGGCGTTGCCCAGCGTGGCCAAATCCCAGTCGGTTCCGGTGGAACCGATTGAAGTCACCATCCGTGCCGACGGCAGGCTGCGTCTGCGCGACCGTGCCACAGGCAGCGCAGATAACGCCGTCACGCGCACCGAGCTGGCCGACATCATCAACGAAAAACAGCGTGCCAATCCGGATCAGCCAGTCGTCATCGCCGCCGACAAGAATGTGCGCTATGAAGAAGTGATGAAAGTGATGAGCCTGATGCAGCAAAACCACGTCAGGCGTTTGGGGCTGCTAGCCAAACCCGGAGCCAGCTGATGCGTGAGGATAAGGCCTCTCCCGGGCGCTTGCCGGCGGCCATACTGGCAGTGCTGGTGCACTTGCTGTTTATCGTGTTTTTGATATTCAGCGTGAACTGGAAATCCCATCCGCCGGCGCCGGTGATGGCGGACTTGTGGGAAGCGTTGCCGCCACCTCCAGCGCGGCCAGTGGTCCAGCCTCGGCCGGCCCCAAAACCCAAGCCCGAACCGGTGGTGGAACCACCACCGGCGCAGCCGCGTCCCGACATTGCGCTGAAGGAAAAAAAGCAGAAGGAACGCGAGCAAAAGCAACGTCAGGAGCGCAAGCAGCAGGCGCAGCTTGCGCAGCAAAAGCAGGCTGAGGCGCAGCAGCGCAAGCAGCAGCTGCTGCAACAGCAAGAGGCGGAACAACGCAAACTGGCCGAGCAGGAAAAACAGCAACAAAAACAGCAACAGGACGCAAAACGCAAGCAGGACGAGCTGAAACACAAGCAGGAAGCGCTGCGTAAGCTGAACGAGCAGCAAGCGCGCGATATCATGAACAAGGAATTGGCGAACGAAACCAGCCGGCTGCGTCAGGCCGAACAGGCGAGCAGGCTGGGTGCCGAGCAGGCCAAAATGGAGGCGGCTTACAAGGAACGCATCCGTAGCAAGATCGCCAGCATGTTGAATCTGCCGGAGAACATGGTCGGCAACCCCAAGGCCGTATTCGCCGTGACGGTATTGCCCAGCGGTGAAGTCGCGCAGGTCAAGCTGATCAGCAGCAGTGGCCAGCCCGCTTACGATACGGCGGTGGAACGCGCCATTCTGAAAGCGGTGCCGCTGCCGTTGCCGCCGGACAAAACGGTGGCCGCACGCTTCCATGATCTGGTCCTGCCGATCCAGCCCAAGCAGGAAAATTGAGATGGATGGATATGTTAAAATGGACAACTTATGAAGACCGACTGGATTAATACAAAGCTGACCCGATTCGCCGTTCTGCTGCTGCTGTTTGGCCTGGGCCAAAGCGCGTGGGCAGCGATGACTATCGAGGTGTTCGGCGGCGCGATCAGCCGCATTCCGGTGTCCATTGTGCCGTTCGCCGGGGCGCCGGCGCAGGCGCAGGTCATTAGCGACGTGGTAGGAGGCGACCTGGAGCGTAGCGGCCAGTTCAAGCTGATAGACGCGCGCAGCGTGGTTCCGGCGCCCACTGATGCAGGGGATGTTCAGTTCCCCGCATTTCGTGCACTGGGCAGCGACGCCGCAGTGATCGGCCGCATCACTCCGCTGCCGGATGGGCGGCTGGAAGTGCGTTTTCGGCTGATGGACGTGGTCAAGCAAACCCAGGTCGCCGCGCTCAACTACACCATCGCACCTGCGCAGTTGCGCGCCACCGGCCACAAGATTGCCGACGTGGTGTATGAAAAACTCACCGGCATCCCCGGTTCTTTTTCCACCCACATTGCCTATATCATCAAGCACGGCAAACACTATCAGTTGCTGGTAGCGGATTCCGACGGGCAGGATCCACAAGTCGTGGTGAATTCGGTGCAGCCGTTAATTTCGCCGGCCTGGTCGCCAGACGGCACGCGCATCGCGTATGTCTCGTTTGAGAACAAAAAACCGGTGATTTACGTACAGTCGCTCGCCAGCGGTTCACGCCGCGTGCTGGCCAATTTCAAGGGCAGCAACAGCGCGCCCGCCTGGTCGCCGGATGGTACGCAGCTGGCGGTGGTGCTGTCGCGCGACAACGGTTCGCAAATTTACACCATCAAGGCCGACGGCACAGGTGTGACTCGACTTACCCATGGCGGCAATATTGATACCGAGCCGGCATGGAGTCCGGATGGCAAGTCATTGCTGTTTACCTCCGACCGCGGCGGCAGCCCGCAGATTTACCGCATGTCTGCCAGCGGCGGCGATATCAAGCGCGTCACCTTTGACGGCAACTATAACGTCTCGCCGGCGTGGAGTCCGAACGGCAAAAGTTTTGCTTACATTCGTCGCGATGCCGGACGTTTTCAGGTGGCGCTGCAAGACCTCGGCAGCGGCCAGGTACAGGTGCTGACCGATACCACGCACGATGAATCGCCCAGCTTTGCGCCCAATGGCAGCATGATTGTTTACGCGACCGAGATCAACGGCCGCGGGATACTGGCAACGGTGTCGGTCGATGGCAAAACGCGTACCCGTTTATCCGATCGCGCCGGCGACATGCGCGAACCGGCCTGGGGGCCTTAAGCTGACGAAATTGTCAGCAAGGAACTCGCAATGAAATCCAGCATCCCAAGCCCTGTTGGGCTTGGATGCGGGGGTGGCATTGCCTTTTGTTGTTCGTAATAAAGTGCATGCTGGGAGGTACCCGACGTGCAGGCACAATCTGGGGAGTTGGCCAAAATCGCACTTGAACAACAAGCGAATGCCTGTTCCACAGGAAACTGTGCCATGAACGCAGGATCATCAGAAAATGTTTTAACATGCCTGTGCTTGCCATGGGCATGTTTGGCACTATGATGAATTTGCCCAGGCCGCAATGCAGCCATGCTGGCCTGGGCAATGACTTGTTCGACTGGTTGCACCTGTAATTAACCTAAACTCAAAGGAAATAACATGAACAAAACGATACTGAGTCTGCTGCTGGTGGGCGTGCTTGCCGGCTGTTCGTCGATGCAGGAAAAACCCGCCAATGTGGTGGATATGAACGCGCAAAAAGCACAACAGGATGCAGCGGCAAAAGCAGCAGCAGAAAAGGCTGCCGAGCTGCGTGCGCTGGAACAACGCCGCATCGCCGAGCAGGAAGCCGCCAGGAACAAGCAGGTTGATCCGCTCAAAGACCCTAACAGCCCGCTGGCGCAACGCAGCGTGTATTTCGATTTCGACAGCTCGGTGGTGCAGGAGAGCTACCGTCCAACCCTGCAGGCGCACGCCGGTTACCTGAGCAGCCACAAGGATGCCAAAGTGACGCTGCAGGGCAATACCGATGACCGCGGCAGCCGCGAATACAACCTGGCGCTGGGTCAACGCCGTGCCGACAGCGTGCGCAAGGTGCTGAATGTCATGGGTGTGCCCGAAGCACAGATGGAAGCGATCAGCTTCGGGGAAGAAAAACCCAAAGCCATCGGTGAAAACGAAGCCGCCTGGAAAGAAAACCGCCGCGTCGACATCGTCTATCAAGGCGAGTAACAGCGGATGATGCGCGCGTCATTTCCCCGTCTGCTGCTGGCTGTCTGCCTTGCCGGCGTCTGCCTTCCGGTATGGGCAGATGACGCGGAGGTGGCGCGCCGTCTGGCCGATATGCAATCCCAGATCAGCAGCATGGATGCCCGTATCGGCAGGCTTGAATCTATGCTGCAAAACGGTGCGATGCTCAACCTGTTGTCTGAAGTCGAAGCGCTCAAATCGCAGGTCAAGCGCCTGCGTGGCGACGTGGACGTGCAGTCCAACGACATCAGCATGACGCAAAAACGCCAGAATGACCTGTACATGGACCTGGATACCCGGCTGCGCAACCTGGCGCATCTCGATAGCGCGCCTGCTGCCCCGGCGGCAACCAGCGGCGCATCCGATAAAGCCGCGTCCGCGGTGCCCGCGCAGCCCGCTGCCGGTGGCGACAGCGCACGCGACTACGAAGCCGCGTTAAACCAGTTCAAGGCAGGTAACTATCCGGCCGCGATTACCGCATTCAAGGGTTTTATCAAGACATATCCGGACAGCGCGCTGACACCCAGCGCGCAATACTGGATAGGTAATGCCTATTTCTCCATCAAGGATTACAAGACGGCCATTGCGCAGCAGAAAAAACTGATTGCGTCTCACCCCGATAGCCCTAAAGTGCCGGATGCCATGCTCAATATATCCAGCGCGCAACTGGAGCTGGGTGACCTTGCTGCCGCCCGCAAGACCCTGCAGACGCTGATTGCCAAATACCCGGACAGCAGTGCCTCGGCGCTGGCGCAAAAACGCCTGGAAGCGTTGAAGTAGTATCTTGTTCGACGCCACCCTCCGCATCACCGAGATTTTCTATTCCGTGCAAGGCGAAACCAGCCGTGCTGGCCTGCCTACGGTATTCATCCGGCTTACCGGCTGTCCGCTACGCTGTGGTTATTGCGACACCGCCTACGCTTTTCATGGCGGTACCGGCATGACCATCGCCGCTATCCTGCAGCAGGTGGCGGAGTATGCGCCGCGCTATGTCACCGTCACCGGGGGTGAACCCCTCGCCCAAAAAAATGCACCGCCATTGCTCGCTGCTCTGTGTGATGCCGGCTACGATGTGTCCCTTGAAACCAGCGGTGCGCTGGACATCAGTGGCGTTGATCAGCGGGTTTCCAGAATAGTGGACATCAAAACCCCGGGCTCGGGCGAGGTGGCAAAAAATTATTGGGACAACCTGAATTACCTTGCCCCGCACGACGAAATAAAATTCGTCATCGCGGATGCAGCCGACTACAAGTGGGCGCGCGCCATGCTGCATGAGCATAAGCTGGCGCAGCGTTGTCCGGTATTGTTCTCTCCTGTGCATGGCCAGCTTGGCGCTGGCCAGCTGGCTGACTGGGTTCTGCGTGACCGCCTGCCAGTGCGGGTGCAGGTACAGCTGCACAAGATTTTCTGGGGCGAAGTGGCGGGGCGATGAGCGGGACGCGACGCGCAGTCATATTGCTTTCCGGCGGACTGGATTCCGCAACGGTTCTGGCTATTGCCCGCAGCAGCGGATTTGCCTGTCACGCCTTGAGTTTTGATTACGGCCAGCGCCACCGCGCCGAACTGGATGCGGCGGCGCGGGTGGCTGCCCAGCAGGGTGCGGCGGAGCATCGCGTATTCAATCTCGATCTGGCGGTGTTCGGTGGCTCCGCGCTTACCGATGCGAACATTGCCGTGCCGGAGCAAGCCAGTACAGGCATACCAGTGACCTATGTCCCGGCGCGTAATACCATCATGCTCTCGATTGCACTGGCTTGGGCAGAGGTGCTGGAGAGCCGCGACATTTTCATTGGCGTGAATGCGGTGGATTACTCCGGCTACCCCGATTGTCGGCCAGAATACATCGCAGCTTTTGAGGCGATGGCGAATCTGGCCACCAGGGCTGGCGTTGAAGGCAAGCAACTGCGCATCCACACGCCCCTGATGCAGTTGTCCAAAGCGCAGATTGTTGGCCTGGGAACCGGGCTGGGGGTGGATTACACGGCCACAGTTTCCTGTTATCAGGCCGATGCGACAGGGCGTGCCTGTGGCGTATGCGATGCGTGCCGGTTGCGCCGGCAAGGCTTCGTCGAAGCGGGCGTGGCGGATGCAACGCGGTATGTGGCGAGTCCTGGGTAACTCAGCGTCGTCCCTGGGTTTGATCAGGACAATGGTTGTGAACGGGTAGTCTATTAAACATGCGTCAGGCGCCGGATGGCTGGGCGCAGGACGTTGTTAAATGGCTACAAAATATAAAATTGTACGTGCGGCAGTGCGTTACCGTAACAGGAGTAAGGAAAAATGATTTTTGATACATTTCAGCAGGGACAGTCGATGTTCCTCTGGCTTACCTTCGGCATTGCGTTGATATTGGGCGCAGTCGTCAACAAGACCAACTTTTGCACCATGGGTGCCGTATCGGACTGGGTCAACATGGGCGACACCGGTCGCATGCGCTCGTGGCTGCTGGCCATTGCGGTGGCACTGCTGGGCGTCGTGGTGCTGGAATATTTCGGAAAAGTGAATCCGGATGCGTCCTTCCCTCCGTACCGCGGTGCGCAATTCATCTGGGCAGAAAACCTGCTGGGCGGCTTGATGTTCGGGATCGGGATGACGCTGGCGTCAGGTTGCGGTAACAAGAGCCTGATCCGTATTGGCGGCGGCAACCTTAAATCCATTGTCGTGGTGCTGATCATTGCTGTCATCGCCTACTACATGACCAACCCGTTTCCAGGTTCAGACAAGACGCTGTTCAGCGTGCTGTTTAACGGCTGGCTGCGTCCGCTTGCGATCAATCTGGGCGGTCACCAGGATTTGGGCACCCTCCTGGCTGGCGCGCAAAACGCTGTCATGGCACGCCTGATCATCGGTGCAATACTGGGGCTGGCGCTGCTCGCCTATATTTTCAAATCGGCCGATTTCCGCACTAACCGCGATCTCATTATCGGCGGTCTGGTGGTGGGGCTGGCGGTACTCGGGGCCTGGTATGTGACCAGCAACATCAGTGTCCAGGTGGATGGCTCACGCCACACGCTGCTGGACTATGGCCAGCAATGGGATTTCCTGGCGGACTCGGATGCCGGCAAACCGGCCGACGTCCGCCCGCTCAGCCCGCAATCATTCACCTTTATCAACCCGATGGGGCAGATGTGGGGTTATACAGCTTCCGGATTCAATAAAGGCCTGCTGACCTTTGGCGTCATGGCACTGCTGGGAGTGGTCGCAGGCTCGTTCCTGTGGTCGCTGGTGAGCCGCAGTTTCCGCATCGAGTGGTTTGCTTCCTTCAAGGACTTTGTAACCCATGTTATCGGTGCAGCCTTGATGGGTTTCGGCGGTGTGCTGGCGCTGGGATGCACCATCGGTCAGGGCATTACCGGGGTGTCTACGCTTGCCCTGGGCTCATTTATCGCATTTTTCGCGATTGTGGCGGGCAGCGCGATCACCATGAAAGTGCAATACATGATCATGATGCGCGAAGCCTGAACTACGCAGCGTAGCTGATTCAAACGAGGGCAGGATACTAGGCATCCTGCCCTTTTTCTTGTTCATCCGTCTGCTCCTGCCCATCCGTTGCATCGCTTGAAACCAGTTCACGAATCAACTTGAATAGCGCCCGGCTGCTTTTCGGCGCCTGTGCGGCTGCGGCTTCCCGGCGCGCATTGCGGATCAGGGTACGCAGCTGCTGGGCGTCGGCCTGCGGGCAGGCATCGACAAACTCGGTCAGTACCGCGTCATCGGCCAGCAGGCGTGTGCGCCAGTTTTCCATGCGGTGAAATTCGGCGATCACCTCGGCGCTGTCGCCGCGCCAGGCGTTGAGCTGGTCGGCTATCGGTTGCGCGTCGGTAATGCGCATCAGGCGGCCGATATACTGCATCTGACGGCGCAGGCCGCCATGTGCAGTGATGCGTTTGGCCTGGTTCACCGCGTCGCGCAGGGTTTCCGGCAAGTCCAGCTGATCCAGCTTGCTGGCGGGTAAGGCGACCAGTTCTTCGCCGAGCTTTTGCAGCGCGGTCATCTGGCGTTTGATTTCACTTTTGCTGATGGGTTGTTCGAGATCGTCCATGGTGCGCAGGGGGAGGGTAAATGTTGCTATGATAACGGCTTTTTAGGCATTCTCTCCTGGAGTCTCCGTGACCGACCGATTCAGCCATTCCAGCGACCACCTGCAAACCCTCGTCCACGACATGCTTGCTTACGCCCGCCAGCAGGGCGCCACCGGCTGCGAAGCCGAGGCCTCCGCCGGATTCGGCCAGAGCGTGACGGTGCGCAAAGGCGAAGTGGAAACCATCGAATACAACCGCGACAAGGGCATCGCCGTGTCGGTGTACATCGGCCAGCGCAAGGGCCACGCGTCCACTTCCGATTTTGGCACGGAGGCGCTGCATGCCACGGTGGACAAGGCGCTCACCATCGCGCGCTACACTGCCGAGGACAGCTTTGCCGGGCTGCCGGATGAAGCATTGCTGGCGCGCGACATTCCCGATCTCGACCTCTACCATCCTTGGGCGTACAGCGTGGAGCAGGCGATTGACGCAGCGCGCGAGTGCGAAGCCGCCGCGCTCGCCGTGGACAGCCGTATCAGCAATTCCGAAGGCGCCAGCGTCAATACCCAGGAGTCGCTGTTTGTGTACGGCAACAGCCTGGGCTTTCTGGCGGGCTACCCGACCTCGCGCCACGCCATCAGCTGCGCGGTGATTGCCGGATCGGCAGCAGGGATGCAGCGCGATTACTGGTATACCACTGCGCGCGATGCAGCGGACATGGATGCCGGCACCACCGTGGGCCGCCGTGCCGGCGAGCGCAGCCTGCGTCGGCTGGATGCGCGCCGGGTGAAAACCGGCCAGGTGCCGGTGCTGTTTGAAGCGCCGGTGGCGGCAGGACTGCTCGGGCATTTCGTTTCCGCTGCCAGCGGCGGCAACCTGTACCGCAAGTCGTCGTTTCTGCTCGACAGCCTTGGTCAGCAGGTATTTGCCCCGCTCGTGCAGATTGCCGAGCGCCCGCATATCCCCAAGGGGCTGGCCAGCAGCCCGTTTGATAATGAAGGCGTGGCCACGCAGGATCGTGACCTGGTCAAGGACGGCGTGCTGGGCGGCTATTTCCTCAGCAGTTACAGCGCGCGCAAGCTGGGGATGCCGTCCACCGGCAATGCCGGCGGCAACCATAACCTGATTTTGTCCAGTACCGGCGAAGATTTCGCCGCCCTGCTCAAAAAAATGGATACCGGTCTGCTGGTCACTGAACTGCTTGGCCATGGCATCAATACCGTCACCGGCGACTACTCGCGCGGTGCGGCCGGCTTCTGGGTGGAAAACGGCGTGATTCAGTACCCGGTGGAAGAAATCACCATTGCCGGCAATCTCAAGGACATGTTCCTGCAGATCATCGCCATCGGCAGCGACGTCGAAGCGCGCGGCTCCAAGCAGACCGGTTCGATCCTGATTGAGCGCATGACCGTGGCCGGGGAGTGATTTGGTGAGGGGTTGCCTGCCAACAGGGCGAGTCGTAGTCTGGCTGTGCCTGCTGGGGGCGATCTGACAACAATTCGGGCGCCAACATGCAAGCACTGCTGACCCTGGCGCGCGGCCGGGTGCTGGCTGATCTGCCGGGCTCATTGCCTGCCCCGGTTTGACCGGCGTCAAGCGCAGGCACTTGACGCCGGCATGATCGATGTGCCGCTGCAGCAAGACAACTACGGCGATTATTTCCTGCCGAGGAAATGGTGCAGATTCATTCTGGAAAAGCAGTTAACCATAGGGTTAATTAAATTGCCGTTTCAGGTCATTCATGGAAACCACTATGCAAACTGAAAGTTTCATCCCCGGTAAAGACGCTTCGCTGGAATCCTCCATCCAGTCCATGCAGTCCAGACTGGCGGCGCTGGGCTTCCACATTGAGGAACGCTCCTGGCTCAACCCCATCGTCAGCGTCTGGTCGGTGCACATCCGCGACCGAGATTGCCCGATCCTGTTTACCAACGGCAAGGGCGCATCGCAAAAGGCCGCGCTGGCGAGCGCGCTGGGCGAATTTTTCGAGCGCCTCGGCTGCCATTATTTCTGGACGCATTACTATCTGGGCGAAACCATTGCCCGGCGCGAATATGTGCATTACCCGCAAGAAAAATGGTTTCCATTCAACGCGGATGGCCACTGGCCGGAGGATTTGCTGGATGCCGGGTTGCAGGCGTTTTATAACCCTGAAGCGACGGTGCATGCGCGCGCACTGGTGGAACATAACTCCGGCAATGCCGAACGCGGCATTTGCGCGCTGCCCTACCAGCGCCAGCGCGACGGCGCCACGCTGTGGTTCCCGGTCAACATTATTGGCAACCTGTATGTAAGCAATGGCATGTCGGCGGGTAATTCCCCCGCTGAGGCGCGCGTGCAGGCACTGTCCGAAATCTTCGAGCGCCACGTCAAGTTCCGCATCATCGCCGAGGGCCTGTGCCTGCCCGATGTGCCGGAAGCCGTCATTGCGCGCTATCCCAAAATCGAGGCCGGCATCCGCGACCTGCGCGCCGCTGGGTTCGGCATCCTGGTCAAGGACGCCTCGCTGGGCGGGCAATACCCGGTGATGAACGTCACCCTGCTCAACCCGCGCGACCAGGGCTGCTTTGCCAGCTTCGGCGCACACCCGCGCTTTGAAATCGCGCTGGAGCGTGCGCTCACCGAACTGTTGCAGGGCCGCGCGCTGGATGCGCTGGACGACTTCCCCGAACCCGGTTTCGACCTGGAAGAAATTGCCGATCCGCAAAACCTGGAAATTCACTTCGTCGATTCCAGCGGCATTATCAGCTGGGAATTCCTGCGCGCCACGCCCGATCATGATTTCGCCGACTGGAGCTTCAACGGCACCACCGAGCAGGAATATGCCTGGCTATGCGAACGCATCCACGCGCAAGAGCGCGACATCTATATCGCGGATTTCCCTGATCTGGGCGTGTATGCCTGCCGCATCATCGTCCCCGGCATGTCCGAAATCTATCCCGCCGACGACCTGGAATGGAACAACAACAGCGTCGGTAACCTGCTGCGCCACGCCATCCTGAACCTGGCGCAACTCGATGAGGTGGCGTGCAGCGAGCTGTTGGACCAGCTCGACGAACTCGCCCTCGACGACCAGCGTCCCGTCGCCGCACTGATCGGCCTCGTCGCCGACGCCGGTACGCTGTGGAAAGACCTGCGCCTGGGCGAACTCAAGACCCTGCTGGCGCTGGCGATCGGCGACAGCGAAGCGATCCGCGCAGGCTGTCACTGGGTGCGTCACTTCGAACAGCTCGACCCCGCTCGGCGCCGTGTCTACCGTTGCATCGAAGCCCTGCTATCCATGGACGACGCCGTATTCTACAGCGACAGTCTGCAAACGCTTTACGGCGCAGATACCCTGCAGCAAGCCCAGGCCATGTTGCGCGGTGAACAGCGCTTCTTTGACCTGCAGGCCCCCGGCGCGGAATTGGCGGGGTGCGATATGCATCAACGGCTGCTGGCCGCATACAGAAAATTGAATCGGGCTTGATTCAAGGGGATTTAAAAAAATGGGGTCAGACTCGATTAACTCTCCCGGCTTCGCGGCCTTCCTTTCGGTAGGGGGGCCACGCGCCGGGTTGCCGCCGCAGCGACACGCTCCTTGAAACGGTCAGAACCCAATACCCACGCTTTGTTCGTCGCTTCGCGAATCTCTTCAAGTGTGCCTTGACTCAGGCGCGCCTTGAACAGCCCCCGATAGGCGGACTGGCGTTCCGAGTCTGTCTTCCCCAAGTCACGATACAGCGCATGATCGGTCACAAGCTTATCAGGCTTCCCTTCCGCATGACAGGCGTAACTCGACCACGGGTATTCTCTCGGATGAGTCACCATATTGGCGCGCACTGGATTAAGCTCGATATACCGATAACAGGTCAGCAGATAGGCTTCGCTATCGATCAAAGTCGCCCTGAAGCGGCCTTCCCACAGAGTG
This sequence comes from Sulfuriferula plumbiphila, assembly GCF_009938015.1. Taxonomy (NCBI): domain Bacteria; kingdom Pseudomonadati; phylum Pseudomonadota; class Betaproteobacteria; order Nitrosomonadales; family Sulfuricellaceae; genus Sulfuriferula; species Sulfuriferula plumbiphila. Next base: position 739,668 of record NZ_AP021884.1, read on the forward strand.
CCCGTGCGCTTCTGCGCATAGTTGAAATACTGTACGTAACGCCGTCCCACCGACTGCAAGGTTTTGCCGATGCTGTTCTCCTGCTCGGGTGTCATTAACAGGTGAACGTGGTTGGTCATGAGTACGTAGGCGTGGATGGCGCAACCGTTACGCATTGCGGCCTCCTCCAGACACGCCAGGAAAAAGCGGTAGTCGTCGGCTGCAACGAAAACGATATCCCGATTATTGCCACGCACAATGACGTGCTGGGGTTGGCCGGGGAGGTTATAGCGAGGCAGGCGGGCCATGGTTTATGTCAGAGCTTGACAAGGTTAACGCATGATAGTTCAGGTCAGATAATATGTCGAGTCTGACCCTATTTACTTTGACCCTATTTACTCTAGAGTCTGACCCTATTTACTTCCATCGCTTTGACGGCCGCGTCGTCTGCGCGCAGATGCAGGCAGACTGAGGCTGGCAAGGGACGTGGCAAGGAGAAGTTAACGCAAGCAGTTTGCTTGATCTCATCAGGTATTTTCCACTCGGTTTATATGGAAACCACTTCATCGGCTTGGCTCAAGAGGGCACTCAGGGTCTTCATGGAGCTTTTGATAACACCCGCGGGGAGATTGCTTTCGTTCCAGCCGAGTTTGCGCAGAGAGGCACCGCAGACCTGCACCGCCATGCCCGCTTCCAGCAGTTCAATGAAGAGTTGGCGGGCCGGGTTGTCGTCGGCACCCGCCGGATGGATCAGGTGGAGTCCTTCTTCCACCAGGAACATCGTGACATCCTTGCCGTCCGCCAGCATGGCGCCTGCTAGGCGCACGGCCGTGTGGGCGCGGAAATTCTCAGCCTCTGGACTTGCATGTAGAAGGATTAGTGCAATGGTCATGGTAACCTCAAAGTTAACTGGATATGGAATTGGTTTCCTGCACGGCCGAGGCAATCCATAGACCGGATAGGGCCACGAGAATGGCGGTGAGCCAGATCGTGGGCAAGACTTCATTGCGCCATTGCGCCACCAAACCGAGCATCACACCTCCAATGGCATAGCCCGTATCCCGCCAGTAACGGTAGGTACCGAGAATCTGCCCCCGTTCCAAGGGCGGTGCGACATCGGACATGGCGGCAATGAGGTTGGGATAGAGGAGGGCCATCCCCAGCCCCATGACGGTGGCGGTGGCGATCCATGCCCAAAAAAAAGTGACTAGTGCCGTTCCCATCAAGCCCACTGCCAGTAAGGCAAAACCCAGGACCAATGGCGTTTTGCGACCGATCCTGTCGCCCAGATGACCGGTCCATAGCTGGAACAACCCCCAGACCATGGCATAGACCCCGGTAATCCAGCCGATGCGGACTACTCCCAATCCATGCAACCGGAAAAAAATTGGGAAAAGCACCCAGACCAGCGTATCGGCGATCTTGTTGGCCACGCCCCCCTGGCACAAAGCCCGATAGGTTACATCCTGGAAGGACACGCGCACGAAGGTTGCCCATAACCCCGCTTTTTGTGCGGGCTGGGACGCTCCAGGCGACTGCCGGTTTTGGGCATGTTCCGCATGGACCCAGGCGAGGGTGTCCTCCATCCACAAGAGCAGAACCAGCGCTGCCAGGATGACCAGAAGGCCGAAACCCAGCAGGGTCCAGCGTGGCCCATAGAGGACCGCGAGATAACCGGTGACGAGCCCTGCCAGACCTACGGCGACATAGCCCATGGCTTCGTTGATCCCAACGGCAAGTCCCCGCTGATGGCGGTCCGCGAGATCGATCTGGCTGGTGACCGTCATGGTCCAGGTGAAGGCCTGATTGATGCCCAGAAAGATATTGGCGGCCACGATCCACCACCAGTTAGGCGCGAAGAAGATCAAGAGGGGTATGGGAATACCAGCCAGCCAACCATACAGCATCACGCGCTTGCGGCCGATGCGGTCCGACAGGCCGCCGGCCACAAAATTGAGCACCCCCTTGACCAGGCCAAAAGCAATGACGAAGGAGGCCAGGAAGAAAAACGCGCCCCGGGCCACGCCGAAGTTCTGGCTCATGGCCGGCAGCACATTGCGCTCCATGCCGATGACAAGACCCACGAAGAAGACCTGCGTGGTCAGCATCAAAAACTGGCCGAGATTAACACCGATACCTCTTTGGTGTGTCTTTGCCACCCGTGTCGCACTATTCATTAGAATGCCTCTTTGCGAATCGGGACGACCTCGGCCATTTCCTCACGATGCTGAGTGGTGAGGTTCATCTGCTCGAGGATGAGCTGACGCAGGATTTCGCAGGTTTCCAACACCTTGGGGCTGGTCAGGCGGTAATGGCAGAAGGTGCCGCATTTGTCGCAGTGCACCAGGCCGCGCGCCTTGAGAATATTGAGATGCTGGGAAAGATTCGCCTTGGATAGGCCAGTCAGTTCCACCAACTGTCCGGCGGTATGCTCACCCCGACCCAGAGTATGAATGATCTCCAGACGTTTGGGGTGCGCGAGCGCGGCGAAGACCTCGGCAAAGAGGGCGAAACGGACGGTCTCCGAAGTCATGCCGCCATCCCCAGATTGGCCGCCATGATGCGTTCCATCTCCGCCGGCCGATCGGGGATGGTGGCCACGAGTTGAGCGATGAAGCTCTCCCGGTCCATACTCAGATAGGGATCCCAGCGCTTTTCAAAGCCGAGCGTGGAGGAGGGTTTTCCTGACAGTCCCGCACCGCAGACGCTCCCGGCGGAGTGACCCGGAAAAATCTCCAGATCATCGGGAAAGTTCAGCAGGTTGCCATGAATACTGTCGTAGATTCGCCCGGCCAAGACCTCGGGGGCGCCCCCCAGGTCGGGTCGCCCGACGCTGCCGACTAAGAGGGTATCGCCGGTGAGGACGAACCATGGTTCCTGGCTGCGACGCAGATCGGTCACCAGGAGACAGATGCTGTCTGGGGTATGACCGGGCGTGTGCAAGACTCGAGTCGTCACATTGCCCGTATCCAGCACCTCGCCGTCCTGGAGTCCTCGGATGGGAAACTGCACCTGGCCCTGATCACTTTCATGCAGGCAATAGGATGCGCCGACTCGTTCCGCCAGGACGCGTCCGCCCGAGAGGTGATCTGCATGGATATGCGTGTCGATAACGAAGCTGATGCGGACCGCTGCCTTCTCTGCCTCGGCCACAAACCACGCCTCGTCGCCAGCGACGACGTCCACGGCAATAGCGAGTCCCTTGCCGCCGCAGCCATAAAAATACGAGAGTGTCCCATCTGCGCTGCTACGTTGTTTGAAAAACATCGTCTCATCCTTTAAAGTTAAATAGTTAATAAACATCTAAACTGATTGGCGCCATTGTGCGGCGTTTTGTCAACCGAAGTCAATCCCCCAAATTCCGCGATTGAAATATCACGATCCTGTTGCAGGGGTTTGGAGGGGCCGAGGCGGAAAATGGGATACCAGAGCAGGGTGTGTTCGGCCGATTCGACGCGGTTGCTGGCGATCACGTGCTACTTCGGCGCACGGTCGAACAGTCCGGAATGCCATCGATGTCCCGTTCATGCGGGGGCCATTCAACCCCTATGCGAATTCAATCGCGGAACTCGGATATTACGCTGCCTTTGACATTATCAGCGCAACACACAGCGCGTAACCAAGCTGTCCGCGTTTGCAGATTACTTGCGCGAACGCCAGGCGCCACGCTGACCGCTGCGCTGCTAGTGTAGTGCTTCGTTCTTCTTGGAGCCAATGCGGCGATTGGCACGAATGACTTTCTGCAGGATGTCATTGGTTATAGCGAGGCAGGCGGGCCATGGTTTGTGTCAGAGCTTGTCAAGGTTAACGCATGATAGTTCAGGTCAGATAATATGTCGAGTCTGACCCTATTTTTCTGCTATTTATATGTCGAGTCTGACCCTATTTTTCCCTAGAGGTGGTCTTTTTTCGCCCCTACCGAAGCCGCGATCGCCATCGATGCCGACACCCCGCAAACCGATCCGCCTACACCTAACACGGCGGCCAGCTTACGATCCAGGCCGAACACCCGGGTGCCGAGGAAATAAATCGTCGTGCAAGTGACCAAGGAGATAATGGTCGCCTGGGCGATGGCTACTGGCCCGGCCGTGAGCACCAGCGTAATGGGAAAGGTCGCCCCTAGCAGCACAATGCCGAGTTTGATGAAGTATTCCACCCGGAAGGCGGCATCCATCCACCGCGGCAACTTTACGAAGTTGGCGATGACCAGGCCAACCACCAATGCGACCAATGGCGGTTCCAGGTTAAACTGGGCCGCATTTGCCCATCCGGCGATCGCGAACATGATGATCGCCATGATGTAGAGGAAGACGAACGATGGCACAAATTGAGAAAGCTTGATCCCCATGATATGGGTGGTGACGCCGAAGACCACGAGCCAAGTGACGAACTGGAGGGAATACATCCCGGCATGTTGCGAGAAGTGATCGGTCAATTGTCCGAATGACGTCCATTTAAGACCACCAGGATTGATGGCCAGCGATTTGAGAAATGTGCTGCCGTTGGCGAACAGGAGGACGGCGATGACCATGATGCCGATGCCGATCCAGATTGCCCACCAATCCTCCTTCAGATACAGATCCCCCCAACCTGGCCTGCGTACCTTGGCCACTTCGCTGCTTTCGTTCCACGAATCCTGCGTTGTCATGTTGGCTTCCTCCATGTTGTCGGTTTATTGACTGTGGTACTGTCAAGGCTGTTCAATGGTTTCGGGACTCTAAGCCTTAGAGTAACTACGACCATCAACCAATACTTGAGCCCCTCGAACCCTTAATAAATTAAATCCTCTTGGAGGACAGAAAGATTCAAGGTGCGCTCAACGCATGAAGTGCTTAAACTTGGCCATCCATGCGCTGTTTTTGTGCTTGTATACTCCGCAACAGCCTGTCCTACAAAAGCAACTCCCGGCGTAGTCGCCCGGTATTGTCAGTGATCTCTTTGGCGTTACAGATCGTTCGACAAAACCAGTATCTCTTCAGTAAACAAGAGCTACTACGACCACTCTATGCGCTGTCTTCTTCGTGCACTGCAGGGTGAATTTGTGGGGAAACCTCAGGGTCGGACCCTATTTTTATGCCTTGGTTGTTCGGCGCCGTAGGTCTTCACCAGGTAATCCACCATCGCCGGGATGTCCTCGTCCGCGAACGGTGCATGGAATGTCTTCTTCATTTTCTTGACGGTGACTTCCCAGTAAGTGCGTGGCGACGGCGGTTGATATTGCACGTACTGAGCCGAATGACAGACCAGGCAGTTTTGCTGCACCAGTGGATAGCCGGGCAGATCGCTCGGCTGGTAGCGCGCGGTCTCTTCCGGCAAGGTGATCTCCAACGCCCAGACCGCAGAGGTCAACGTCAGCGACATCAGCAGCGCGAGCACGCCCCGCAAAGACTTGTTTTTTTGAATGTTCATTGGTTCCTCCTTATGCCGCGACGACGCGCGTGGTTTCAACGACATTGCGCATGTAGCCCGCAGGGTTCCACAACCCGGTCATGGGCTGGCTCTGGCCGATGCGGTTGAGCGCGCGCACCTTCAGCTCGTAAGTTCCCTTGCGGGGCGGTTTGAATGCCGCCGTCCATTCGCGGAACGAATAGCGGCCGAGATCCTTGCCCAGGCGCGCTGCGTTCCAGGTGCGGCCGCCGTCGGACGAGAAGGCGACTTCGGCGATGCCATAGCCACCGTCGAAGGCGATGCCGCGCACCACGGTTTCCCGCCCGGCGTGTACCTTGGCCCCGTCGGTGAGACTGGTGATGAAGGAGCGGACGTTGAAACGGTTGATCGGCGTGGTCTTGGCCGGTGCCGTCCCCGGCTCGACACAGGCACACGCGTTGTCGGGGATGCGGTAGGCCGTATTCATCCAGAAACCGTCGAACGCCTTGTCCAGCACGTGGATGTCCGACAGGTGCTTCACCCAGTAGGTACCGTAGTAACCCGGCACGATCAGCCGCACCGGGTAGCCGTTCAACATGGGCAAGTCCTCGCCGTTCATCGCCCAGGCCAGCATCACTTCGCCATCGAGGGCATGATCGATATTGAGCGCCTTCATGAAATCCGGACCGCCTTCGATCGGGGGCATGTCCATGCCGTTGAAGCTCACCTGAACGGCGCCGGCTTGCACGCCAGCCTTCTCCAGCACTTTCTTCAGCGGCACCCCGGTCCAGCGTGCATTGCCCATCGCCCCATTGGAGAGCTGTCCGCCGTTGGCGCGCGGCGTGAAGTGACCGCGGCTGTTGCCCGAGCATTGGTTAACGGCGATGATATCTACGGGATCAGCCAGGCGCTTGAGTTCGTCGAGCGACAACTCCAGCGGGGTATTCACCTTGCCGCCCACGCGCAGCCGGTAGGTTTGCGGGTCGATGGAGGTGGGAATGCCGCTCCAGTGATAGCGCACGAAAAAGGCATCATTCGGCGTGATCAGCCCATCATTGAAGACGCTAAAGGGTGTCTCAAGTTGCGGCGGCCGACTGGTCAGCAGAATCAGCGGCCGCTTTTGAGGAAAGGCGACCAGCTCGCGCTCGCCATTCTCGAACGGCAACATCACCTGCGCGGCACCAGCGGCGAGCGCCTGCAAGGGCCCCGCCCCCAGAGTGCCGCCGACACCGAGCGCACCCAGATATTTCAATAGCGTGCGTCGCGATTCCTGATAGGGTGCCGCAGTCTGACTGTCTTTCGCCTCAGGGGGGGATAGTGAAATCAAGGTCTTGCTCATTTTTTTTGTCTCCTCATGGTGGTATCTCTTATGGTTTGGGTGCCGGATGCCCGTGCGCTGGACCGAACTATCCGGACGGCTTGGTGAGACTGGCCTGCGCGAAGGCCAGGGCTTTCTTCTTCTGGGCCACCAGCACCAGCGGCTTGCCCTCGCGCGAGCTGACCACCTGCCAGTAGACATTGCCCCACCAGCCACTGCCTTCTTTCAGTTTGACTGGTGCGTCGAACGCGAACACGGTGACCATGCCGCCCTTTTCGAAGAAGGTGGTCAGGTGATACGCCAGCTTGCCGTCGATCTCGCAAGGCCGCATCAATTGCGGGTAGCCGGGCACGATCTGCCGATCTCCCAGACCCAAGTGCTTGAGCAGCGACCGGGCCTCCATGAAGTTGCCGCGCAGCGTGCGCTCGTAGTACTCGTGTTCGATCGCATCGCGCACCAGCGCGGGCGGGCGCATCGCCAGCACACCGCCTACACCGGTGACGAGCAACAGTAGTGCGCCGATGCTGCCCTGTATGTGGCGGCGCGCCAGCAACGGGGTGCGCCGCAGCAAGTGCGCCGGCGCCTGGCCGGGTTCAAAGGCCAGCGCCAACTCGGCGCGAACGCGCAGGTCAAACTCGCTGTCTTGGGGATCATGGGTCATCTCAAACCTTTCGCAGCACGGTGGCCGGGACGGCAGGTGCGGTGCCAGGGCTGCATAAGGGTTGCGGTCGCGTCGGCACCGCCATCGCCGCCTTCAGCGCGTCGCGTGCCCGAGCCAGTCTGGAGAGTACCGTGCCTGGCGCAATCTCCAGCGCTTCGGCCATCTGCGTGGTCGGCATGTCGTCGAAGTAGTACAGCACCAGCACCTCGCGGTGGATCGGTGCGATGCGGGACAGCGCCTTCACCACGTCGAGCCTGTCATCCAGGCCGACATCGGGCGCCTCCTGCTCGGGCAGATCCGCGTCGTCCAGCGACTGTGGTCCCGGCGTTAAATGACGCAGCGCGCCGCGCCGCATGATCTGGAACAGCCAGGCGCGCGCCAACTCGGGCTGGCGCAACTGGTCGCGGTGTTTCCAGGCGTTGGCGTAGCAGTCCTGCACCACGTCCTCGGCCACCGCGCGCGAGCCGGTCAAAGCCCATGCGCTACGCAACAGGAAGCGATAGTGCTCGCGCACCCATTGGTTATAGCTGGACTCGGCTGATTGAAATAACTGAAACATGTGTATAAGAGCACGGAGTAGGCCGCGTCATTCCATCAGGTCAACAAAATTCCGTCTTCGACCTGTAACACCCGTCGACGCTTTGCGGTGAAGCTACGAGACAGCCAGCCTCGCCAGCGTCATTCCGACTGTTCTCCCCATTTCCTGTGCTACCCCTTGCCGGGACAACAAAGCGGGATCATGTGCACAACCGCTAATTGCGGCAACAAGTAGAATGATGACCAAAAGCGGAAATCTCGTTTTATTTTCTTTATTTAATGCATAACATGTTAGCTAACCGGGTGGCGGAACGCGCAGCGCGGCGGGAACCCAAAAGCGCCGCTTTTTGAAACAAAAAGGCCACATCTTGCTTTATAAGATCCCCCCTCCATTGCTACGGATAATAGAGTTAAGCGCATAAAAAAATGGGCAGCACCGGATTCTGTTTTTTCCGGTGTGTTTTCGGCTTGGTGGGTGACCTCTGTTGTAGGCAAATTAGCTCGATCGACATGCGCTTCGTTTGGCGCCCATGCTACACCCCCACCTTCTCCCCGGCCTTTTTCGGGGCGCCGTTTCCCGGATGCTGCCACAGCGCCTTGCCTGCGAACAGGGCAAAAACCGGTGCGCCTGCGATCAGGTACCAGTAGTAGGTGGTGAAGCGCCACATCAGGAGGACTGCGCCCAGCGTCGCGTGATCGAGCACCGGCGCCAGCAGCGCGGTGAAGCTCAATTCAACGCCGCCGCTGCCGCCGGGCAGCATGCTGAACTGGCCGGCGGTCAGCGCCAGCATCTGGATGAGGAAGCTGTAGGCCCAGGAGATATGACGATCCAGCCCCACAATGAGCACATACAGAATGCTATAGCGCATCAGCCAATGGCCCACGCACAGCACGTAGATGGCGAGCAGGCGTGCGCGTGACAGGCCCAGGGTGAGACGCAATCCCTGGCGGAAGCGCAACAGCATACGAGCCAAGCGTCGGCGGGCAGCAGGGGAAACCCGCCACTTCCGCAAGTGCTTGCCACCCCATAGCAAGGCGGAACGATGGTGTCTTGCCGCCAGCCATGCCAGGGCCATGACGCTCATCAGCAATCCTGCCAGCAGCGCAAGCTGCCAGCCTGCCCGCAGCTGTTCTGGCTGGATGAACAGGGCAAGCGCGATGACAAGCAGTGCCGTGGTAAAGAACAGCATATCCATCAGGACATCCAGCGCATACAGGGCAGCGCCATCGCTGCCGGGTACGCCATGGCGTCGCAGCAGGAATACATAGGTGAGGGGACCGCCGCTGCCCGCCGGTGTGGCGCAAAAGGCGAATTCAGTGGCCATGACCGTGGCCAGGGCACGTCCGTGCGCCATGGGCTGCCCGATGCCGCTGAGCATGAGGCGCAAGCGCCCGGCGTTGAAATTCCAGCCGACGAAAATCATCGTCAGCACCACGCCCAGCAGGGATAACGGAAATGTCGCCAGACGCTGGAACAGACCGCTGCCGCCATACAACAGCGGAATACTCAGACCCAGTACCAGCCCAAACGCCACAAGCCAGAGGGAGCGCCTCATGGGCAGCTATTCACCCATTGCGCCTTGGTTTGCGGAGTTCGGGTGGCTAACAGTGTTTCCAGTGTTTCCAGCCAGAAACGCACGGCCTCGCCATAGCGCATGTCTATGGGATGCAGACCCAGCCTCAACAGGGGGCTGGATAAGCTTTGCGTCAGACGGAACCGGTTCCAGTGGCGCGAGGCCAGACGCCGCCAGGCGCTGCGCGAGCTCCACACCAGCGTTGGCGTGTCCAGGCGCTGCCAATCCGGCAGGCGGATGAGTCCGCTCAGGTCGCTGGTGTAGCGCAGCGGGAAGTGGCGCAGGGCGGCTTGCGTTCCCTTGCTCATCAGCCAGGCCGGGGCGACGAAGCCGGCCACCGGCCAATGATAGCGGCTGAACAGTTCCAGTCCCCATTCCAGGCGTTCCCTGGCGCGCATTTCATCCAGACTATAGAACTCGCCTTCATGCGTGTAGATGCGGCGCATGAACAGATTCACCGGGCTGGGGTAGAGGGGGCTGTCATCGTTGTGATAATAACCATGCAGAACGACTTCGTCGCCACGTGCGATACGCTGCTCGATGGCGTTCCTGAAGTCCGGAAAGCGGTCCAGGTGGAGTTGGCGGTGGAAGTCGGGTACTACCAACAAGGTCAAGGGTACGCTTCCCATGGCATCCACCGCATGGATGAAGTCCCGGTAGACCGCCCAGCTTGCCGGCGTCACGTCATGCAGAACCACACTGACGGCAAGGCTGGCAGGCTGATCAGGCACGGCGGCTTTCCTCTGTTTTCTGGTCTGTATGGCCGGTTAATTCGTGATATTGCCCGAGGAGTTGAACCAGTATCCTGTCCCAGGCATAAAACTCCTCGACCCGTTTGCGGGCCAGGCGACCCATGCCATGGTGGCCGTCGGCAAACAGGTTGCGCGCGGCTTGCGCCAGTGCCGGGGCGCTCACCGTTTCGGCCAGCAGGCCGCAACCGGGCACGACCAGTTCGGCGACCGCGCCCTTGCGGGTGCCGATTACCGGAATGCCGCTCGCCATTGCCTCGAGCACCACCAGGCCGAAGGTCTCGCTGTCACCGGCGTGAATCAGCGCATTGCTGCTGGCCAGATAGCGGGCGATCCGGTCAGCCGGGACATACTCATGGATCACGCTGACGTTGTCTGGCACGCCGCGCGGCATGCCCGGCCCAACCAATAGTAAATGATAATTTTTGCCCAATAGTTCCATGGTCCGGAGCAGTATGGGGATATTTTTTTCGCGTGCGGCGCGGCCGGCGAAGATGAGCAGGTAAACGCCGTCAGCAATGCCCAGTGCCTGTTTAAGGGACGGATCCCGATGGCGCGGATGGAATTGCGTGGTATCGACCCCGAGCGGTTGCAGTCTCACCCTTTCCACGCCCAGCCTGAGCAGTTTGTCGGCCATCACCTGACTGGGTGCGAGAACGCGGTCAAACTGGCGGTAAAGTTTGCATATGTAGCTGTCCAGTAAAGGATCCGTCCAGTGTCCGAGCCGGGAATTCACCAGGCGCGGCAAATCGGAGTGATAAAAGCCGACCGCCGGTACGCCCAGGCATTGTCCCGCGTCTATGCAGGCCCATGCCGTGACGTAAGGATCGCCAGCCTCGATGAGGTCCGGGCGAAGCCGGGTCAGGGTGTCCACCCAGCTTTTTTTGCGCAGCGGAAACCGGTAGCCATGGCCAAAAGGGAGTAGCGGCGCCGGTACAGTGTGGAAGAAATCATGGTGGGCGCGTTGCGAACCCGGAACAACCAGGCTGTGTTGCGCGCGTCCCGTCAACCCACGGTGTTTGGCTTCAAGATAGGTACGTACGCCGCCACTGACCGGCGTATAGAACATGGTGACGTCAGCGATATGCATACGTGGAGCTTACCATTGCGACCTTACAATTTATCCAGGAGCCTGTCGGACCTGAAGAATCGTAGCGAAAAGCTTCAAGCAGGCAATCCGCACAGCCGATTCCCTTTAAGTCCGGGCTCCCAGGACACATTGGGCAAATGATCGTGCCTTGAAGCGAGGCGTGAAACTGACGGATTGAAGAGTATGCACGGATCAAAGCGACGGTCAATAGTTAGGCATTATTCTGCCGTCTTTGACTGCAAGTGTATGTCTGTTTGCGCACATTATTATATTGCCGCAATGGGTACGACATTTTTATACACCATAACTGATGATCCGAATGTGTTCTGCCGGTATCTCTATCAAGGGGCGATAAAAATGAGCCTTATGCATGTATTTACCCGGTCCACCCTGGTTCTGGCACTGGCGGCTATTCGATGGTGCCCAGTATTTTCCGGATCACGTCCCACACAAATCCCCGGCTCTGCAAAAAGCGTATCTGCCTGGCTTGTTCCTGCGCGCTGGCGGGAATCTGCCCGAATTTGCGCGCCCATACGGCGCGGGCGCGTTCCAGTTCGGTGTCGCGGACGTTGGCCAGGGTAGTGTTGATCAGGTCTTCGTCGATGCCTTTTTCGCGTAATTCAAACGCGAGTTTACGGCTGCCGTAGCGGCTTTGTCTGGCATTGACCATCTGCTCTGCGTAACGCGCATCGGATAGCCAGCCACGCGCTTGCAGGTCGTCGAGGAGGGTATTCAGTTCATCCGGGCTGTCGGTGTGCGGGGCGAGCTTGCGCATCAGTTCCATGCGGGAATGTTCGCGCCGGGAGAGGGCTTCGAGCGCGCGCGCGCGCAGGGATTTTTCAGGGGGCTTGGGCATTACCATGCTTCCAGCCGGTGCCGCGGTTCCAGGTTTATGCCGTCATTCCAGGCTTGGCCAGAAATGACGGCATCGCGGTGATAATTACGCGCCGACTTCTGCCGTAACGGCCATCGGTGCGACACCAATCGCCGCGCGCACTTTATTTTCAATCTCGTGGGCGACCTCGGGGTGCTCGCGCAGGTATTCGCGCGCGTTGTCTTTGCCCTGGCCGATTTTTTCGCCGTTATAGGCATACCAGGCGCCGGATTTTTCCACCAGTTTGTGCTCCACGCCGAGCTCGATGATTTCCCCCTCGCGCGAGATGCCTTCGCCGTAAAGGATATCGAATTCAGCCTGCTTGAATGGCGGCGCGACCTTGTTCTTGACGACCTTGACGCGAGTCTCGGAGCCGATCACTTCGTCGCCTTTCTTGATTGCGCCGGTGCGGCGGATGTCGAGGCGCACCGAGGCGTAGAATTTGAGTGCATTGCCGCCGGTGGTGGTCTCCGGGTTGCCGAACATGACGCCGATTTTCATGCGGATCTGGTTGATGAAGATCACCAGGGTATTGGTGCGCTTGATGTTGCCGGTGAGCTTGCGCAACGCCTGGCTCATCAGGCGGGCTTGCAGGCCCATGTGCGAGTCGCCCATTTCGCCTTCGATTTCGGCCTTGGGAGTCAACGCCGCCACCGAGTCTATCACCACCACGTCCACCGAGCCGGAGCGCACCAGCATGTCGGCAATTTCCAGCGCCTGCTCACCGGTGTCGGGCTGCGAGATGAGCAGGTCGGAGACATTCACCCCGAGTTTTTGTGCGTATTGCGGGTCGAGCGCGTGCTCGGCATCAATGAACGCTGCGGTGCCGCCCAGTTTCTGCATTTCGGCGATGACCTGCAGGGTGAGCGTGGTTTTGCCGGAGGATTCCGGACCGAAGATTTCAACCACGCGGCCGCGCGGCAAACCGCCGACGCCCAGCGCAATATCTAAGCCCAGGGAGCCGGTGGAGACCACCTGAATATCGCGCACGACTTCGCCATCGCCGAGGCGCATGATGGAACCTTTGCCGAAGCTTTTTTCGATTTGTGCCAGGGCGGCGGCGAGGGCTTTGCTTCTGTTTTCGTCCATGTGTTTTTCCTCAAATTAGTGCGGGATTATGGCATAAACCGTTAGAACCCGTTAGCCACGGGCGAATGGTTTTTGTCTAGTCCAGCAACTCAATCACCCCGCGCAACGCGGCAGCCACGGCGCGCGCGCGAATTTCATCGCGGTCGCCGCATAACCTGCAGGTGGTGGCGAGGCGGGTACCGTCCTGCATCGCCCAGGCTATGCACACGGTGCCGACGGGTTTTTGCGGGGTGGCGCCGCCGGGCCCGGCAATGCCGGAGATGGCCAGGGCGATCTGCGCGCGGCTGTGGGCGAGTGCGCCCTGCGCCATTTCCAGTACGGTGGGTTCGGATACCGCGCCCGATGCTTGCAGCGTGGCGTTTTTCACCCCCAGCATGTCGTGTTTGGCGGCGTTGCTGTAGGTGATGAAGCCGCGCTCATACCAGGCCGAGCTGCCCGGCACGGCGGTGATCAGCATGCCCGCCCAGCCGCCGGTGCAGGACTCGGCGCTGGCGAGCATGATGCCGCGCCGGCTGAGGGCCTGGCCGGTTTGTTCGGCCAGTTGGTAGAGTGCTGCGTCGGTCGGTCTCATGGCAGAATTTTTTGCGCGAGGAACAGTGCCAGCAAAGTGTAGCCAGCCGCCAGCAAGTCGTCGAGCATGACGCCGAAGCCATTTTTCAGGCGCGCATCGAATTGGCGGATGGGAAACGGCTTCCAGATATCGAACAGCCGGAACAGGCCAAAGGCAGCGGCGACCCACAGCGGCGTTTGCGGGGTGGCAGCGAGCACGATCCAGAACGCGGCAATCTCATCCCAGACGATGCCGCCGTGATCCGCCACGCCCAAATCGCGTCCGGTTTTGCCGCAAATCCAGATGCCGGCGACAACCGCGATGCCGATGATGAGGTACAGCTGGGTCGGCGTGGCGAACCAGGCCAGCAGGTAGTACAGCGGCAGCGCGGCCAGGGTGCCAAACGTGCCCGGCGCCCTGGGTGCGAGTCCGCTGCCCAGACCAAAGGCGAGAAAATAGGCCGGGTGGCGGGTGATGAAACGCCAGTCAGGCGGAAAAGTGGTCATAGCCGGTGTGGCGCATATCCAGAACTTGTCCTTGTGCATCGCGCACTATCAGGCCTGGCTCGGCGCGAATGCTGCCGATGGCAGTGAGCCGCACGCCGAGGCGGGCGGCGATTTCGCCGAGTGCCTTACGGTGTGCGACGGGTGCAGTGAAACACAGCTCGTAGTCGTCACCGCCGCTCAGTACGCAGGCATCAAATTCCGGATGTGCGGCATAGTCATGGACGATTTCACCCAATGGCAAATGCGTATATTCAACGATGGCACCTACACCGGAGCGCGCCAGAATATGCCCCAAGTCAGCCAGCAGGCCATCCGACACATCGATTGCGCTGCGCGCCAGCCCGCGCAAGGCCAGGCCCAGTTCGACACGCGGCGTGGGGGTATATAGGCGCGCTGCCAGGGTGATCAGATCGGCGTCAGTCAGATTGACCCGGCCGTGCAGGGCGGCAAGTGCCAGTGCTGCGTCACCCAGCGTGCCGGATACCCAGATTTCATCGCCCGCCTGAGCGCCGTCGCGACGCAGGGCCTGGTTGGGCGGCACCTCGCCCAGGATAGTGAGGGTGAGGCTCAATGCGCCGCGCGTGGTGTCGCCACCCACCAGGCTCACGCCAAATTGATCGGCACAGCGATACAGTCCCGTTGCGAACGCCGCCAGCCAATCATCGTCTACTTCCGGCAGTGTCAGCGCCAGCGTCGCCCAGCGCGGCGCGGCACCCATCGCGGCGAGATCGGAGAGATTGACCGCGAGGCTTTTCCAGCCGAGCTTTTCCGGGTCGGCATCGGCGAAAAAATGCACATCGGCGACCAGGGTGTCGGTGGAAACGGCGAGCTGCATCCCGGTTGCGGGTTGCAGCAGGGCGCAATCGTCGCCCACTCCCAGCACCGCGCCGGGTGTGGCGCGGGAGAAATGACGCTGAATCAGGCCGAATTCGGAAGTCATGGATGTTGCATTGCCATCCTGGCGGTTAGCTTGCGGTTTTCTGGGTCATCAACCCTGGCGGCGCGGCGCGTTCACTTCCACTGTGCGCACCTCGGCAGCCAGCTTGTCCATCACGCCGTTGACGTATTTGTGGCCATCGGTACCGCCGAATATCTTGGCGAGTTCGACCGCTTCGTTGATGACGACGCGATACGGCACTTCCAGATGATGCAGCAGCTCCTGCGTGCCCAGCAGCAGAATGGCATGCTCCACCGGGCTCAGTTCCGCAGGCTTGCGATCCAGATAGGCAGCGAGCCGCAGGTCCAGCGCCGGTGCTTCATCGACCACGCCATTCAGTAGTGCCAGGAACATTTTTTCATCAATGTTGCGATACACGGGATCGTCGCGCAGCTGTTTGACGATATCGGCAGTCGGCTGATGGTTGAGCAGCCACTGATACACGCCCTGCACTGCGAATTCGCGGGCCTTGCGACGATTGCCGCTCATAGCTGTTTGAGCAGGTTGGCCATTTCGATCGCGCATTCGCCCGCTTCGGCGCCTTTTACCGACATGCGCGAGGTGGCCTGGTGATCGGTATCGGTGGTCAATACGCCATTGGCAATAGGCACGCCGGTATCGAGCTGGATACGCGCGATACCGTTGGCCATTTCGTTGGCAACCACCTCGAAATGATAGGTATCGCCGCGCACCACGGCGCCCAGCGCCACCAGCGCGTCGAATTTTCCGCTCATGGCCATTTTGCGCAGCGCCAGCGGAATTTCCAGCGCACCCGGCACGGTGGCGAGGAGCAGGTTGCCGGTTTTCACGCCGCGTTTGCCAAGTGCGGTGGTGCAAGCCGCCAGCAAACCCTCGCAAATGTCCATGTTGAAGCGGCTCATGACGATGCCGATACGCAATGCGCTGCCGTCGAGACTGGATTCAAGTTCGGGAATATCGTCGTAGCTTGCCATGATTTATTTCTCCTGATGAGACTGGATTGCATGTATTGCCTGTGCAAGGCGGGGGCGGGTTCAGGTGTTCTCGTCGTAGCCTGTCACTTCCAGATCGAATCCCGCCAGCGACGGCATTTTGCGCTGAGTAGCCAGCAGGCGCATTTTGCCCACGCCGACGTCTTTCAAAATCTGCGCGCCAATGCCATGGTTGCGCGCGTCCCATTTTTGCGGAAGCCTGACACCGGCTTCAGGCATAGCGCGGGTGAGCAGTTCTGCTGCGCTCTCCGGACGGTGCAGCAGGACGACAACGCCCTTGCCCACCGCAGCGATTTTTGCCAGGGCCTGGTTGACACTGTAGGCATGGGTACGGCTGCCGACTTCGAGCATGTCCATCACCGACACTGGCTCGTGTACCCGCACCAGCGTTTCGCTGGCGGCGCTGATTTCGCCCTTGACCAGGGCCAGATGAGCTGCCCCGGAGATTTTTTCACGGTAGGCGATGAGCTGGAATTCGCCGTAAACCGTCTCGATACAGCGGCTGCCTGCACGCTCCACCAGGCTTTCATTGTGGCTGCGGTAGTGGATCAGGTCGACGATTGCGCCAATTTTCAGGCCGTGAATTTTGGCGTATTCCAGCAAATCCGGCAGACGCGCCATGGTACCGTCATCCTTGAGGATTTCGCAAATCACTGCGGCAGGTTCCAGGCCGGCCAGCCCGGCCAGATCGCAGCCTGCCTCGGTGTGGCCGGCACGAATCAGCACGCCGCCGGGTTGGGCGCGCAGCGGAAAAATGTGGCCCGGCTGGATGATGTCGGCGGCCTTGGCGTGTTTGGCGACGGCGGCCTGAATGGTAAGCGCCCGGTCGGCGGCGGAAATGCCGGTGGTAACCCCTGTGGCGGCTTCGATGGAGACAGTGAAAGCAGTGCTATAGGGCGTCTGGTTATCGGCCACCATCTGGCGCAAGCCCAGTTGCTTGCAGCGCTCGTCGGTCAGCGTCAGGCAAATCAGGCCGCGTCCGTGCTTGGCCATGAAGTTGATCGCTTCGGGGGTGGCGAATTCGGCCGCCATCACCAGATCGCCCTCGTTTTCGCGGTCTTCCTCGTCCACCAGTACGACCATTTTTCCGGCTTTCAGGTCGGCGATGATGTCTTCGATAGGGCTCAGGCTCATGTTTGATCTCGATAATTAAGGATGCGTTCGGCGTAGCGCGCCATCATGTCCACTTCCAGATTGACCCGGCTGGCAGGTTGGAGCGTATGCAGATTGGTATGTTCCAGCGTATGCGGAATAAGGTTGATGCTGAAACGGTCGCCGTCTACGCGATTAACGGTGAGGCTCACACCGTTGACGGTGATGGAACCTTTGCTGACGACAAAGCGGGCCAGATCGCCGGGAGCTCGGATGACCAGTTCGAAGCAATCCCCGGCCGGCGCGAAATGCAGCACCTCACCCACCCCGTCCACATGGCCGGAAACCAGGTGTCCGCCGAGACGGTCGGACAGGCGCAGCGCCTTTTCCAGATTGACCAGGCCGTGTTCAGGAAAGCCCGTCGTACAGCGGAAAGTCTCTGCCGATACGTCTACCGAGAAGCTCGCCGCACCCAGCGCCACGACGGTCAGGCACACACCGTTGCAGGCGATGGAGTCACCTGGCGCCACGTCGCTCAAATCCAGATGGGCGGCGTCGATCACCAGGCGTGCATCCGCGTTTCTGGGTTCCACTGCCGCCACCTTGCCTACTGCCTGAATAATGCCTGTAAACATGTTAGTTCTTTTCAAATTGTGCAGTGATGCGTATATCGGCACCGACCTGACGTATGTCGCGCAGCACCAGTTTGCGGCGCTCTTGCATCTGCGCCGGTTCGGCCAGGGAAAACAGGCCACGCGCCGTGTCACCCAGCAATACCGGGGCGACATACATCACCCATTCATCCACAAATCCAGCCGCGATCAGCGCGCCGTTGAGTGTGGCACCGGCTTCGGTCATCACTTCATTTATCCCGCGCTGCGCCAGGAGTGACAATAGCGCCCCCAGATCAACCTGCCCGGCATCACCCGGCAGACAGCGGATTTCTGCCCCGGCGGCTTCCAGTCCGGCGCTGCGCCGGGCGTCCGGTTCGGCACAGGCAATCAGGGTCGGGGCACCGCCCAGTATATTCGCCGAGGGCGGGGTTTGCAGGCGCGAATCGACGATGACCTTGAGCGGCTGGCGCGTGGTTTCCACTGCGCGCACATTCAGTTCCGGATTATCCGCCAGCACCGTACCGATACCGGTCAGAATGGCGCATGAACGCGCACGCAGCCGGTGCACGTCGCGGCGCGCAGGCTCTCCGGTGATCCATTTGCTGGCACCGCCGGATAAGGCCGTTTTGCCATCCAGCGAACTGGCGGTCTTGATGCGCAGCCACGGATGCCCCATGACCATGCGCTTGATAAAGCCCGCGTTGAGTTCACGCGCCTGCGCTTCGAGCAGGCCGCATTCAGTCGCAATCCCGGCCTTTTGCAGCAGGGCCAGACCATTGCCCGCCACCTGGGGGTTGGGATCCTGCATGGCGGCCACGACGCGTGCCACGCCTGCGGCTATCAACGCCTCGGCGCAGGGCGGGGTGCGCCCATGGTGGCTGCACGGCTCAAGCGTGACGTACACCGTGGCACCGCGCGCTGCGTCGCCGGCCTCGCGCAGCGCGTGGATTTCGGCATGCGGCTGTCCGGCCTGCTGGTGCCAGCCGCTGCCGACCATCGCTCCATTCCTGACAATCACACAGCCCACGCGCGGATTCGGGCTGGTAGTGTACAGGCCGTGCTCCGCAAGCTGCAGCGCGCGCGCCATATGGATGTAATCTGTCTGCGAAAACACAGGTTTATTTGTCGAAGTCCTTGAGCACGTCGCGGAAGTCGCCCACATCCTGGAAGCTCTTGTACACTGAGGCAAAGCGGATGTAAGCGATCTTGTCCAGGCGCTTCAACTCGTTCATCACCATCTCGCCAATCTGGCGCGCGGGCAATTCACGTTCGCCCAGCGACAGCACTTGTTTGACGATGCGCCCAATCGCCGCATCCACATATTCGGTCGGTACCGGGCGCTTGTGCAGCGCGCGGCGAAAGCCCTCGTGCAGTTTTTCCTGGCTGAATTCCTGGCGCACGCCGTTGCTTTTAATCACCTGCGGCAGGCGCAGTTCTATGGTTTCGTAGGTGGTAAAGCGCTTGTCGCAAGACGTGCAGCGGCGCCGGCGACGAATCGAGTCGCCGGCTTCGGAAAGGCGCGAATCAACGACCTGGGAGTCGAACGCGCTGCAGAACGGACATTTCATGAAGACGGTTTGTAGCGGGTAAGGTAATAGTCAGCAGCAGGCAGCCTGGTTGGGCGGCACGCTACCCGTTCATCCGTACACCGGATATTTCTTGCACAAGGCTTGCGCGGCAGTGGCCGCGCGCCCAATGACCGCCTCGTCATTGGGCGCGTCGAGCACATCGGCAATCAGGTGCGCCAGTTGCTCGGCTTCCAGTTCCTTGAAACCGCGTGTGGTCATTGCCGGCGTGCCGATGCGGATGCCGGAGGTGACGAAGGGTTTTTGCGGATCGTTGGGGATGGCGTTTTTGTTGACCGTGATGTGCGCCCGTCCGAGCGCGGCTTCTGCCTCCTTGCCGGTAATGCTTTTGGCCTGCAAGTCCACCAGAAACAGATGCGAATCGGTGCGGCCGGAGACAATGCGCAGGCCGCGTTCCTGCAGCACCTTCGCCATCACGCGGGCGTTATCGATCACCTGCTCCTGGTACAACTTGAAGTCCTTGCCCATTGCCTCCTGAAACGCCACTGCCTTGGCGGCGATGACGTGCATCAGCGGACCGCCCTGCAAGCCCGGGAAGATGGCGGAATTGATCGCCTTTTCGTGTTCGGCTTTCATCAGGATAATGCCGCCTCTGGGACCGCGCAGCGTCTTGTGCGTGGTGGAGGTTACCACATCCGCATGCGGTACCGGATTGGGATACACCCCCGCCGCGATCAGTCCGGCGTAGTGCGCCATATCCACCATGAAAATCGCGCCGACTTCCCTGGCTATTTTGGCAAAGCGCTCGAAGTCGATGTGCAGCGAATACGCCGAGGCGCCAGCGATGATGAGTCTGGGCTTATGCTCACGGGCAAGCGCTTCCATACGCGGGTAATCGATTTCTTCTTTTTTATTCAGGCCGTAGGCCACGGCGTTGAACCACTTGCCCGACATGTTGAGCGCCATGCCGTGGGTGAGGTGTCCGCCTTCAGCCAGGCTCATGCCCATGATGGTATCGCCCGGCTTGAGGAAGGCCAGGAATACCGCCTGGTTGGCCTGCGAGCCAGAATGCGGCTGCACGTTGGCGGCTTCCGCACCGAATAATTTCCTGATACGGTCAATTGCCAGTTGTTCGGCGATATCCACATATTCGCAGCCGCCGTAGTAGCGCTTGCCGGGATAGCCTTCCGCGTATTTGTTGGTCAGCACCGAACCCTGGGCTTCCATTACCGCCGGACTGGCATAATTTTCCGAAGCGATCAGCTCGATGTGATCTTCCTGGCGGCCGCGTTCTGCCTCCATGGCTTTCCAGAGAGCGGGATCGGTTTGGGCGAGAGTGTGCTGAGGGTTAAACATCGGTCGGCATCCTGTGGGTAATCAAGCTGCGCATTTTATCATGCCATAGCGCGGAAAATGTGTAGAAAAAACTGACACCTAACCCGGCTTGCTTGAAAAACATGAGTATAATTCATGGACAGACGAATCTTTTTTCGTTTGCCAGTCCACGCCTTTCCCGGGAAGGAAGGTGTGAGCAGGATGTTTTCATTGTCAAGTAAATACAGACTGGAGATGATGATGACCCGTTCCCTGTTGATTGCTGCAATGATGGCCCTGACCCTGACCGCGTGCAGTAAGAAAGAAGCGCTACCTACGCCTTCTACAGGCGCTGCCGATGCTGCTGCTAATGATGCCAAAGCGGCTGCCGACAAGGCTGTTGAAGCTGCAGGCCATGCTGTTGATGCAAGCAAGGACGCCGCCAAACACGCTGCCGCAGTCGTCGAAGGCGCCGCCAAAGGCGCTGTCGATGGAGCCAAAGACGCGATGAAGAAGTAACACGGCTTATTTGTCTGACGCCCATTTTCCCCCTGGTTTCTCGGGCGTTTAATTTCGACACGTAGCGCCTCAATCTCGCCTCACAGCGCCTTGAGTACGAGCTTCAGACCAGGTGACCGCATAGGCGAGCGCGACAATACCCTGCACTGTGCCGCTCGGCACTGCCGAGCGCTGGCGTGGACGCGGCCAGCTCGAGATACAAGGCCGGGATGGTAGCTAGGTGATGAGGAGCACCGGCCAATGCAGTCGTGAGCCCCTGCTCAGCGCACGCGCATTGTCGTGAGGCGACGGCCCCGCCTCATCAAGGCTTTCATTTTCCACCTGGGGAGTTTAGATTCATGGCGTTTGCATCCTGCTGATGCCATTAGTCCGTACCGCCGAAAAGGAAGCGTCATGACGCCAAACCCAGCAGTTGCGCCATCTTTGTCCACCATCACCCTGGCCGGGGGCTGTTTCTGGTGCCTGGAAGCAGTGTACGAGCGCTTGCAGGGGGTGCATAAGGTGACCTCGGGTTATATGGGCGGCCATACCGGCAACCCCAGCTATGAGGATGTTTGCACAGGTAGCACCGGTCACGCAGAGGTGGTGCAGATTGAATTCGACCCGGCGGAACTGAAACTCGAAACGCTGCTGGAGGTGTTTTTTACCATACACGACCCTACCACGCTGAATCGCCAGGGCAACGACCGCGGCACGCAGTATCGCTCAGCGATTTTCTACCATACGCCCGCACAGCAGGCGGCGGCCGAAAAAATGGTCGCGGATCTGACTGCACGGCAGGTCTGGGCGAACCCGATTGTCACCGAAATCAGTCCGGTCACGACCTTTTATCCGGCAGAGGATTACCACCAGGAGTATTTCCGCAACCACTCACAGCAGCCGTATTGCCAACACGTTGTGGCGCCCAAGCTGAGCAAGTTCTTGCAGGTTTTTCCGGACAAAAGCCGCATGTTCGGGCGCGAATAAAATGGCCAGCAAAACCCTGAATACCCGGCAGAAGCAAGTGTTCCAGGTGCCGCAGCAGAAACCGCGCAATACTGCTGCGCTGGCGTTGCGCGGCAAGCCGGGTGGCGCCGACGGCAAGGGCAGCGGCGCGCAACGCGCGGCATTGAAGCGTTTGCTGAAACGCGGCGAAAACCAATAAACCGTGAAAAAGCCGTTAACCAAGGGAGGCACGGGGAAATGACAAAGGCAAAAATGGAAAGACAAAAATCAAGTCCGGAGAGGGACTTGGCTTTTGCTTTCCTGTATTCCCTATTTCCCGTGACCGTGGTTAGTGGCGTTTTTTAGGCTTGAACCGATTGGCGCGTGTATTAGGCGTCGAAGCTGGTGGTGCCTGTTACCACTGGCTGGCCAGCGTTGACCCAGGCTTCAAAGCCACCCACCATGGATACCGGCCTGGTGTAGCCCAGACGCTGCAGGTTGAGGGTGGCCAGCGCAGAGCGGCCACCGGTTTTGCAATACAGCAGGATTTCGGCATCCTTGTTGGCCAGGGCGGGATGATCGCTGGTTTTGAATTCCAGCACGCCGCGCGGAATGTTCACCGCATTGGGCAAGCGTCCGGCATCGAATTCGGCCGGTTCGCGCACGTCAATCACCACGGCACCTGCGCTAATGCGCTGGGCAGCGCTGTTGGCATCGACTTCCCTGATCTGGGCTTTGGCTTCTGCGACGAGTTGTTGAGGCGTCATGCTCATTGGGTTTCTCCTGTAAAAAATCAGTGTTGATTGCGCATGTGGTCGGCCACTTTAGCAAATGCGGCAGACAGTTCGTTGCGCAGTTGCTGGTCTTTGACCACCTCTTGCAAGGCGGTGTCCATGCATAGCAGCCACTGGTCGCGCTCGGATGCGCTGATCGGAAAAGACAGGTGGCGGCGGCGCAGCATGGGGTGACCGTATTCTTGCACATACAGTTGCGGTCCGCCCATCCAGCCGCACAGGAATTTGAACAATTTGTCTTCCGAGCCCTGCAGGTTTTCCGGGTGCAGTTTGCGGACGCCGTAGGACTCGGGCAGTTCGTCCATGATCTGGTAAAAGCGCTTGACCAACGTGCGTACCTGATCAGCGCCGCCGATGCGGTGGTAGTGGCTGGTGATGGTTGTGATTTCAGCTTGCATGGTTCTCCTGTTCGCCTCCGCGCCGGTTAGGCCATAGCGCCATCACTCAGGCGTGGTATGCGCAGCTTCATATTGGGCAGCTATATTATCCTACTTGTGCTGGATGAAGGCGAGCATACATGACGCCGCCGACAGCGGCCAGATAAGCAGCCATGACGCGGCGCAGGCCCATGAAATAGCTCACACCAGGTTGTCCTTTGACGAGGGTGAGCGTCAGCACTCACTGCCATGAGTGCCTGGCCGTGGGGAACCCGGCTCGAAAGTGATCGGCGAGCCCGAGCAGCATGTTGCCGTGTTCATTGCGGTGTTTCTTCAACTTTTACCCAGACATTCCCCTGGGTGGAATTGTTGCCACTGGCATGGCCAGGTAACGCCTTGTTTTGCTGATTATTCCGGGTGTCGGCAGCGCCAAGTTGCGTCCATTCGCCAAGCCGGGTGGTGATGGTGGTGGAAAGTCGTTGCACGTTGATTGCGCCATTGCCCGCCGGGCTATCCAGTTGCGGGCTGATTTCCAGCGTCACGCGCCGGCCATTGAGGTGCGGCGTAGCGTAAAAACCGCTGCCGATGTCACGGTATACCGTGCTGTCCGAAATAATGGCACCACTGGGTGACAGATAGACTTGATGCAGCCGCATGGGCAGGGACACGCCGGCCTGAATGTAGGCGCGCCCGCCATCGGCCACGCGCAGTATCTGGCCGACTTGCTCTGCACGGTTGTGCTGGCGGTTGTCCAGGCGCACGTCAGCAGCGCTGCTGCCGCCGTGTACGCTGGCAGTGACGCCGTCGCGGCCAGAAATGGGCTGGTGCAGCGGTAGCGAATCGCCGCCGCCACTGCGGCTGGCCACCGCCAGTTCGTGCTGCTGGCTGTTTTGCTGGCGGTGCTGGCTGACATAAATCAGCAACTGGCGTACCGGTTTGTCGAGTGCCGCCAGTGCAGCTTTGATCTGCGCGCGATTGGCGCTGGAGGCGCGCAAGATAATCTGGTCGTTGATGCCGGTCAGCACACCGCCCGGTTCCAGCAGCGGGCGCAGTGCCGGCAGCACTTCGTTGGCGCTGCGGTTTTGCAGGGTGATCACTTCCATCCCGTTGGCCAGCGCCAGTGCGGGCAACAGGCAGAAGAGTGCGATGACGCGGTGCAGCGCGCGCATGGCTATTTGTCCAGCGCTTCTTTTTCCATCAACAGATAGGTATTGTAGGCGTTGGGGCGGTTGGCCTGCGCGAAAGCAGGCAGTTTGGCGTATTTGGACCAGTCGGTGCGTGCGTAGGCTTCGTCGAATGGCACCAGATCGCGTACTGCTTTACCCATTTCGGCGCGCACATAATTGAGATAATCGCGGGTCAGGGTCAGGTCAGCCAGCGGCGCAGTGGAAACCGCGCCATGCCCCGGCACCAGTACGCGCGGCTTCAATGCGATGAGCTTGTTGAGCGAGGCCAGCCAGGCTTTGCTGTCGGCGTCGCCGACGAACGGCACGCGGCCTTTGAATACCAGGTCGCCCGCGTACAGCACGCCATCTTCCTGCACCAGCATGGCCATGTCCTCGGCAGAGTGCGCCGGGCCGACATAACGCAATGCAAAATGGATGCCGCCCATGTCGAAATCGGTATCGCCGTCCAGCCATTTGTCAGCAGGGGTGAGATGCGTATTTTCGTCCACCCACGGGAACAGCACTTCCTTGCGCTGCGCCAGGCGATCGGCGGCGGCCTCGGTATTGACCGCGCCCTGGCCGTTTTTATGCGCCCACACTTCCGCGCCCAGCGCCTTGAATACCTGGGTGCCGTAATAGTGGTCGGCATGGTAGTGGCTGATGATGACGCGTTTGATCGGCTGCCTGGTGATCTTGTGGATTTGTTTGACCATCTCGGCCGCCAGCGATGGTGTGCCCAGCGTATCGAATACCACCACTCCGGCCGGAGTGACGACAAATCCGGCGTTGGACATGTAGCCCTCGTTGGCAGAAGAGGCGGCGCCGGATAGCCCCTGCACGTAGTAGCTATGGGCACCCACTTTGATCGGTGTGACCTTGACGCCGACAGCGGCGTATTCCGCACCATGGGCGAATGAAACCAGACAGGCCAGGAATATCGCGACGAGTGTTTTCATGGGTGTGCCCTCCTTGTATTATCGTGTTTCCTGGGCATTGTACGCGCGACAGTCGGCGCTGCGGTATGGTATCTTCACAGCGTCGTAGACAGGCTCATTGAGGACAGATTTTGATCAAGAAGAATTGGCTGCCTTTCGTGCTGGCGTTCGTGCTGCCGATCGTGCTGGTGTTCTGGTGGTGGGGCGGATTCAACCGGGCGACGATCGGGCAGACGGTGTCAGGCCCCTATCATTATGTCTACGCCGAACACACCGGCGACTACGGCAAGATACCCGACATCCAGATCAAGGTTGCCGATGCGCTGCGCGCCCAGGGCATCACGCCGGGTGCGCCCATCGCCATTCTCTACGACGATCCGCGCACCACGCCCAAAAGCCGGCAGCGTGCGCGCGTCGGCTATTTGTTGGCACCGGGTGTGTCCATCAAGGCGCCGCTGCAAGTGGGTGACATTGCTGCGCGCCCGGTGCTCGCGGCGCGCGTGCAGGCCAGCATGTTGCTGGCACCCAGCACTGCCTACCAGGCATTGCACGATTACCTCAAGACCAGCGGCCAGGATATCCGCATGCCCACGGTGGAGATTTATGTGCCGGGAAAATCCATCAACCAGATGGGTATTCTCACCGTGGAAATGCCAATTTAACCGGCAGGCGGCGCGATGACCTTCTTCTCACTGCTCGCCGCCCTGCTGCTCGAACATTTCCGGCCGCTCGGCCACCCGCTGCCGCATTACCAGGCGTTTTGGCGCTACGCCCAATACATCGAGCGCCAGCTCAACACCGGGCAATATCAGCATGGCGTGCTTGCCTGGCTGGTGGCGGTGTTGCCCGTCCTGATTACGGTTGGCGTGGTGTATTTCCTGCTGGGTGCGGCAAGTCCGCTGCTGGCCTGGGCGTGGAGCGCGCTGGTGGTGTATGTGACGCTGGGCTTCAAGTATTTCAGCAAAATCAGCGCGCGCATCGCGCGCGCGCTGGAAGCGGGCGACCTGGACACTGCGCGTAACGCATTGGCCGAATGGCGCGGCCTGGATGCCAGCATGCTGAATGCCGACGATATCGCCCGGCTCGCCACCGAACGCACCCTGGAGAGCGCGCATCGGCAGATGTTCGGAGTGATTGTGTGCTTTGTATTGCTGTCGCCGCTGGGGCCGGTGGGTGCGGTACTGTATCGCCTGGCCTCGATTCTCGGGCGCAAGTGGGGCAGTGCGGGCAGTGCCGGACAGTTTGGTGAATTTGCCGCACGTGTGTATTACTGGATTAACTGGATTCCGGCACGGCTCACCGCACTGAGCTTTGCCGTGGCGGGTGATTTCGAGGATGCCATGTATTGCTGGCGTACCCAGGCGCAGGACTGGCCTGATGCCAGCGAAGGGATCGTGCTGGCCAGCGGCGCCGGCGCACTCGGGGTGCGCCTGGGGCTGGCGATCAGCGCTGCGGGCGGGCGGCTGCAGCGTCCCGAGCTCGGCCTCGGCGACAGCGCCGATGCGCAATACCTGGGCAGCGCGGTGAGCCTGAGCTGGCGCGTACTCGGGCTGTGGCTTCTGACATTGCTGCTGATTACACTGGCCAAGCTGGCGGGATAAATTTTGCTGAACGCAATCTGGGTCGGTTTTTTTCTCATTGCGTTTGTCTTCGCTGCCGTCAACCTGGTGTTTTTCGGCCATGCCGACAGTTTTGCGCTGGTGATGAAAGCGGCCTTCGACGCGGCAAAAAACGGCTTCGAAATCGCCCTGGGGCTGACCGGTGTGATGGCGTTGTGGCTGGGCGTGATGCGGGTGGGCGAGCGTGCCGGTTTTTTGCAAGGGCTGACCTGGCTGATGGCACCGCTGTTTCAGCGCCTGTTCCCCGACGTGCCGCGCAACCACCCTGCGCTGGGTGCCATCACCATGAACATGGCGGCCAACATGCTGGGGCTGGACAATGCCGCCACGCCGATCGGCATCAAGGCCATGCAGGAATTGCAGACCCTCAACCCGGACAAGAAAACCGCTTCGGACGCGCAGATTCTGTTTCTGGTGATCAATGCGTCCTCGGTTACGCTGCTGCCGGTGACCATCTTCACTTATCGCGCCCAGGCCGGGGCGCACGACCCCACTGATGTGTTCATTCCCATCCTCATCGCGACTTATTGCTCGACCATGGCTGGCTTGCTGGCGACGGCGTTTTACCAGCGTATCAACCTGCTTGATCGTGTAGTGCTGGCTTATCTTGCCGCAATCAGTGCAGCGGTGTTCGGCCTGGTGGCGTATTTCGCGCAATTGCCGGCGGCGCAGATGCTGCACCAGTCGGCGCTGGTGAGTAACGTGCTGTTGTTCGGCCTGGTCACGCTGTTTATCGGCGGCGCGGCGGTCAAGCGCGTCAATGCCTACGAAGCGTTTATCGAGGGCGCCAGGGATGGTTTCCATACCGCCGTCACCATTATCCCGTATCTTGTTGCGATGCTGGTGGCGATTGCCGTATTGCGCGCCAGCGGCGCGCTGGATTTGCTGATGAATGGCGTGCGCAGCGGCGTGGCAATGCTGGGCTGGGACACCCGCTTCGTCGATGCGCTGCCGACCGCGCTGATGAAGCCGCTGTCCGGCAGCGGTGCGCGCGCGATGATGATCGATACCATGCACAGCTTCGGCGCGGATTCTTTCGCCGGGCGGCTCGCTTCCGTGATCCAGGGTAGTACCGAAACCACTTTTTATGTGCTCGCCGTGTATTTCGGTGCGGTCGGCATCCAGCGCGTACGCCATGCCATTGTCTGCGGCTTGTTGGCGGATCTGGGCGGGCTGGTCGCGGCGATTGCAGTGACGTATCTGTTTTTTGGGTAATGCGCTTTGCCACGGGGAACACCGGGAGCACAGAGGATGTTGCGCGTTTTTCCCGGCGAACCCCGTGGCGAATTTTGTCTGAGTAATGTGGTGAAATGAACGAATATTCAATCCTGGCGGCAGTGGATCTCGGTTCCAACAGCTTCAAGCTGCAGGTGGCGCGGGTAGTGGACGACCAGATTTATCCGCTGGATGCGCTCAAGGAACCGGTACGGCTGGCGGCGGGCGTGGATGCGGACAAGCGTCTCGATGCGGCCTCGCAGCAACGCGCGCTCGATTGCCTGAAACGCTTCGGCGAGCGTTTACGTGGCCTGCCGCGAGGCGCGGTGCGCTGTGTGGGTACCAGCGCGCTGCGCATCGCGGAAAATGCCGAGGCGTTTCTGGAAAATGCAGAAGCGGCGCTGGGCTATCCGATCGAGGTGATTGCCGGGCGCGAAGAGGCGCGGCTGGTCTACATCGGTGTCGCGCACAGCCTGCCTGCCAGCAACCAGCCCCGGCTGGTGGTGGACATTGGTGGCGGTTCCACCGAGTGTATCGTTGGCAAAGGCTACACGCCGCACCTGATGGAGAGCCTGCACATGGGCTGCGTCAATTTCACCCAGCGCTTTTTCCCGGGCGGCCGCATTGACAAGCATGGTATGAAGCAGGCCGAGCTTACCGCCCGCGCCGAGGTGCAGACCATCGTCGCCAGCTACGCCGGGCAATGGCGCGACGCGGTGGGATCGAGCGGTTCGGCGCGGGCGCTGGCCGATGTATTGATGCACAACGGCTGGGCCGAATCCGGCATCACCCGCGCAGGTCTGGCGACGTTGCGTGCCCAGCTGCTTCGCGCCGGCAGCCTGGACAAGCTGGAGCTACCCGGCCTGAAATCCGACCGCAAGCCGGTGATTGCCGGGGGCTTTGCCATCATGAGCGGCGTATTCGCCGAATTCGGTATCGAGCATATGACCGCTGCCGATGGCGCGCTGCGCGAGGGTGTGCTGTACGACTTGATGGGACGTTTCCATCATCGCGACATGCGCGCCGCCACCGTGGAGCAGTTCATGCGCCGCTATCATGTGGATACACGCCAGGCAGTGCGGGTGACCGCGCTGGCTGTCAGGCTGTTTGACCAGTTGCAAGCGGATGCGACGACTGACACTGCCAAGCTGCGTGCATTTTTGCAGTGGGCGGCACAGTTGCACGAAATCGGTATTTCGATTGCCCACTCCGGCTACCATAAACACGGCGCGTATATCCTGGCCAACGCCGACATGCCGGGTTTTTCGCGCATGGATCAGGCGCTGCTGGCACGTCTGGTGCGAGCGCAGCGTGGCGGCCTGAACAAGCTGCCTGAATTCCAGCCCGATAGCCTGGAGCCGACCGAACCTGCCACACGCCTGGCGGTGCTGGCGCTGCGGCTGGCCGTGCTGTTCTACCGCAGCCGTGCGGATGTGGCGCTGCCCGAGTTGCGTCTGGCGTGTCGCGATCAGACATGCCAGCTCTCCCTGGCGGCAGAGTGGCTGGCGGATAACCCGCTGACGGCAACGGCGCTGGAAGAAGAAAAGGCTGATTTGAAAGCGGTCGGGCTAAAGCTGACGTATCCTGGCTGAAACGGCTCAAGGGCGCCCTTACGCCACCGGTTTCGCCAATAGTTCCAGCAGTGCCTGCTGCGCTCCGTAAGGCCGGGCGCGGCGCCGGATGCGGCGGCGATAAGTGCCCTGGTGGTCCATCTCCCACGCCTGCTGGTTGTCCTTGAGGTAGGGCTTCAGGCCTTCGGCGATGACGCGTTTTTTCAGGCGTGGCTCCAGCACCGGAAAGCACGCTTCAATGCGCCGGAAGAAATTACGATCCATCCAGTCCGCGCTGGACAGGTAAACACGCTCGGCGCCATTGTCGCGGAAGTAGAAAATGCGTGTGTGCTCGAGAAAACGGCCAATTACCGAGCGCACCCGGATGTTTTCCGACAGACCGGGCATGCCCGGCTTCAACGCGCACACCCCGCGCACGATCAATTCTATTTTTACCCCGGCTTGCGACGCTTCATACAGCGCGCGGATGACTTCCGGTTCCAGCAGCGCATTCATTTTGGCAATGATCGTGGCGCGCAGACCATTACGCGCGTGTTCGGCTTCACGCCTGATGGCAGCGATGACCTGGTTATGCAGGGTGAACGGTGACTGCCACAAGTGCTTGAGACGCGACGCCTTGCCCAGTCCGGTGAGCTGGGTGAAGATTTCATTCACATCGGCGCAGATGTCCTCGTTGCAGGTGAGCAGGCCAAAATCGGTGTACAGGCGCGCGGTGCGGGCGTGGTAATTGCCGGTACCCAGATGTGCGTAACGGCACAACTTGGTGCCCTCGCGCCGTACCACAAGCGCCATTTTGGCGTGGGTCTTGTGCGCCACCACGCCATACACCACGTGTGCGCCAGCTTCCTCCAGCCTGGCAGCCCAGTTGATGTTGGCTTCCTCGTCAAAGCGCGCCATGAGTTCCACCACCACGGTCACTTCCTTGCCGCTTTGCGCTGCGGCGATCAGTGCCTGCATCAGCATTGAGTCGGTGCCGGTACGGTACACCGTCTGGCGGATGGCCAGCACCTGCGGGTCGTCTGCCGCCTGACGGATAAAATCGATCACCGGCTGGAACGACTGGAACGGGTGATGCAGTAGAATATCCCCCCGGCGTACGGCGCGGAACACGTCGCCAGGCTTGGTCAGCTGACTGGGCAGGCCGGGGATGAACAGCGGAAATTTCAGGTCAGGCCGATCCACCTGATCAGGTATCTGCATCAGCCGCACCAGGTTGACCAGACCATTGACCTGGTAAAAATCCTCGCGTCCAAGATTGAACTGCGCGAGCAGGAAATCCGCCATTTCCGGTGAGCAGTTATCCGCCACTTCCAGTCTGACTGCGTTGCCGTAATGTCGATGGGGCAGTTCGCCCTGCAATGCTTCGCGCAGGTTTTTGGTTTCTTCCTCGTCCACGAACAGGTCGGAGTTGCGCGTGACGCGAAACTGGTAACAGCCTTGCACCGTCATCCCGGCGAACAGTTCACCGACATGCGCATGCAGGATGGACGACAAAAACACGAAGCCGTATTCGCAGCCGGCAATTTCCTCCGGCATCCGGATCACGCGTGGCAATGAGCGCGGTGCCTGCACCACCGCGGCTCCGGAATTGCGGCCGAAAGCATCACGCCCGGATAACTCCACCGCGAAATTCAGGCTCTTGTTGAGCACGCGCGGGAACGGGTGGGCCGGATCCAGTCCGATGGGTGTCAGCACCGGCATCAACTCGCGGAAAAAATAGGCGCGGATCCACGCTGCCTGTTCTTCATTCCAGTAGGTACGGCGTAAAAAGCGGATACCCTGCTCTGCCAGTTGCGGCAGGATGGCCTGGTTGAGGGTTTCGTACTGTTTTTCCACCAGCACATGCGCGCGCGGGGCAACATCGCGGAAAGTTTGCCGCGCACTTAGCCCGTCTGCGCTCACGGAGGAAGAGTCCAGTGCAATGTGCTCTTTCAGCTCGGCCACACGCACCTCGAAAAATTCATCCAGATTGCTGCTGACGATGCAGATGAACTTCAGCCGTTCCAGTAGAGGCACGCCGGGATCTTCAGCCTGCGCCAGCACGCGTTCGTTGAAAGCAAGCAGGCTCAGCTCGCGGTTGAGAAAATGTTCGGGAGTGGTCGTGGTCATGGCAGCATGTTATCAAAGTAAAGCTAAAATCGTTTGTATGGCAGCCAAAGTGCGCCCTCCCCGTCCATTAACAGGATTTTTTGTGACAAAACATGACAGTTGAAATCGAACTCAAGCTCGCCCTCGCGCCGGTGCAGGCCGCACGTCTGAAACGCCATGCGTTGCTGGCCGGGGCAGATCGGCCGTTACGGCGGTGGCTGGTCAGCGTGTATTTCGATACCCCCGGGCTTGACCTGATGCGCGCACAAGCCGCGCTGCGCGTGCGCCGCGTGGGGCGCGGCTGGGTGCAGACAGTGAAAATCGGTGGCGGCTCGGCGGGCGGACTGCATCAGCGGCCGGAGTGGGAGACGCCGGTGGCCGGCGCCGTGCCCGAGCCGGGGCGCTTTGATACGCCGGCAGTCAAGGCCTTGCTTACCCCCGGCCGGGTGGTGCGGCTGCGCCCGCTGTTCCAAACCCGGTTCTGGCGCACGGCCTGGACGCTGCCGGTCAGCGGAGGCGGCAGCATCGAAGTCGCCCTGGACCAGGGTGAAGTGAGCAGCGGCGGACGCAGCCAGCCGATTTGCGAAGTGGAACTGGAGCTGAAATCCGGCCAGCCGGCGGCGCTGTATGATCTGGCGCTGGCCCTGGCAGCGGATTTCGATCTGCGCCCGGACCCGGTGAGCAAGGCGGGGCGCGGCTATGCGCTGTTTCAGAACCTGCATTCCCAGCCGCTGCAAGCCGCACCTGTCGGCCTGAAGCCGGAGATGCGTGTGGCTGACGCCTGCGTGGCCGTGATGCAAAGTGGACTGGGGCAGTTCACTGCCAACCTGGCCGGCCTCATCCATGAAACCGACCCTGAATACCTGCACCAGGCGCGTGTCGCGGTGCGCCGGCTGCGTTCGGCGCTGTCGGTGTTTGCCCCGGCCTTGCCCGATCCGGCGCTGGCATCGCTGCGGGAGGAGCTGCGCTGGCTCATGGGCGCGCTCGGCCCGGCGCGGGACTGGGATGTGTTCGCGACGGAAACATTGCCGCCGCTGATGGCCGCCATGCCCGGCCGGCCGCTGGCAAGCCTTGCCCGGGACGGCGCAGCGCAGCGGGACGAAGCGCGCGCCGCGATGACGGCGGCAGTGTCGTCGCGGCGGCTCACCCGCCTGCTGCTGGAAACCGGGCGGGTGTTGCTGCCGCGCCCGTGGGAGCAGGCCGTGGACCGGATCGGCTCAGCCTGGCAAAGTGCCCCGGTCACAGCCCTGGCCGAGTCGGTGCTGGATCGGCGCCAGCGCCAGTTACTGCGGCGCGGCAGGCATTTTTCCCGGCTGGCGCCGGCGGCGCGCCACCGCTTGCGCGTCGCCGCCAAAAAACAGCGCTACACTGCCGAATTTTTCGCCGAACTTTACCCGCGCAAGGCGGCGCGGGCCTATATAAAAAACCTGGCCGCGCTGCAGGACGGTTTGGGCGCGCTCAACGACATTGCCGTGACCGGACGCCTGCTCGACGGCTTGCGCGGCGGCCGTGCGGCCCGTCGCGCCTGGGCCTGCGGTGTGGTGCAGGGCTGGGTGGAAAGCCGTGCCCGGGCGAGGATCGCCGAGCTCGAGTCAGCCTGGCGGCGCATGAAAAAAATCCGCCCGTTCTGGAGCAAGCCGACATGAGACTGAGTGTACTCGGCGCCGGCGCCAGTAGTCTGCAGCCACGCCCGGTCCGCTCCTGGAAATTCTCCGGTTTTAATCCCGTAACATTGGAGCGCTAGCATGCTGGACTTTTTGGAAACAGAGATGGATTTGATCCTGTGGCGTCACGCCGATGCGGTAGATGGGCTGCCTGACATGGGACGCGAGCTCACCGCCAAAGGGCACAAACAGGCTGCACAGATGGCAGCATGGTTGAATGCGCGCCTACCCAAGGCTGCCGTGATTCTGGTGAGCCCGGCGACGCGTGCGCTGCAGACTGCCGAGGCGTTGGGACGGCCGTTCGACACCGCAAAAAAAATCGCACCCGGAGCCGACGCCATGAGCGTGGTACTCGCCGCAGGCTGGCCGGACGCGGGTGGCTGCGTGGTGGTGGTTGGACACCAGCCCAGCCTGGGGCAGGCTGCAGCGCTGCTGTTGTGCGGCGCCGAGTCGGATTTGTCGATCAAGAAGGGTGGGCTGTGGTGGCTCACCAACCGGGTGCGCCAGGCCACGCAGCAAACCATAGTACGCGCGGTGATGACGCCCGAATTGGCCTAAATTTCTGGCAGTATCTGTGCCAGGGCGGTGTGCAGCGCATCGGCAGTGAATGGTTTGCGAATATAGCCGCTAGCCCCCGCGTTGCGTGCCTCGGCAATATTCTCCGGCAGCGCTTCGGCGGTGACCATCAATACCGGCAGGTGCCGCAGTGCCGAATCGCGGCGGATTTCACGTAACAGTTCGATACCGGTCATGTTGGGCATGCTCCAGTCGGTAATCACCATATCGAAATGACCGGTGTGCAATTTTTCCAGCGCCGCCACACCGTCTTCGGCTTCTTCGCAGTGGGTATGGCCGATGTCCTTGAGCAGGCTGCGCAGCATACGGCGCATACTGGAAAAGTCGTCCACCAACAGGAATCTGAGCGTTTTATCAGCCATGCTGCTGTCCTTTTCTGCGCGTTGTACCCGCACTATCTTCCATAATGTGCTCACACTGCACTGGTTTCCGGGGGCGGTGTTATCGGGTAAACTGGCCGGATTTAAATTCAAGCGGATGATGGCATGTTAAAAGGCAGTTTGGTCGCCATTGTGACACCCATGCAGGACGATGGCAGCCTTGACCTGGCACGCTTGCGCGCACTGGTGGATTGGCACGCAGCGCAGGGCACGGACGGCATAGTCGTGGTGGGCACCACGGGTGAGTCGCCGACGGTGAGCTATGACGAGCATTGTGCGCTGATTCGTGCCGTGGTCGAGCGGGCTGGCGGTCGTATGGCGGTGATTGCCGGTACCGGGGCGAACTCCACATCGGAGGCAATCGAGCTGACACACTGCGCCAAATCAGCCGGTGCGGATTATGCGCTGTCGGTGGCGCCCTATTACAACAAGCCCACGCAAGAGGGTTTGTACCGCCATTTTCGGGCGATTGCCGAGGCCGAAGATTTACCACTGATACTCTACAATGTGCCCGGGCGTACGGTCAGCGACATCAGCAACGACACCACGCTGCGGCTGGCCGAAGTGCCCGGCATCGTCGGTATCAAGGATGCGACCGGCAACATCGAACGCGCCACCGATCTTATCCTGCGCGCGCCGGCAGATTTCGCCCTGTATACCGGCGATGATGCGACGGCGCTGGCATTCATGCTGCTGGGCGGGCATGGGGTGATTTCGGTCACCGCCAACATCGCGCCGCGTGCCATGCACGAAATGTGTGTGGCCGCCTTCAACGGGGAACTGGCGCGCGCGCGCGAACTCAATCAGCAGTTGTTTGGACTGCACCAAAAACTGTTTGTCGAGGCCAATCCGATCCCGGTGAAATGGGCGCTGGCCGAGATGGGTTTGATCGGTGCAGGGATACGTTTGCCGATGACGCCGTTGTCTGCACAGCACCACGATACATTGCGCCAGGCCATGCGCCAGGCCAATGCCATGTAAGCATTTTAAGGATTGGTAACCATGAAACGTAGCAAATTGTGGATGGCGCTGGCTGGCGCAGGCGTGGCGATGAGCGTTGCGGGTTGTGGCAGCATGGATGTTCTGAAATCAAAAAAGATCGACTACAAGTCCGCCACCACGGTCCCCACGCTGGAAGTGCCGCCCGACCTGACCGCGCCCACCGTTGACAGCCGCTACCAGGTGCCTGACCTCAATCCGCGCGGCAGCGCCACGTATTCGGCGTACAGCGCAGAGCGCAGCGAGAACGCCGGCGCCGGGAAAAGCGAGATTCTGCCTGCCCAGAACAAGGTGCGCATCGAACGCGCCGGCAGCGAGCGCTGGCTGGTCGTCAATATGCCGCCCGAAAAAGTCTGGCCGATCGTCAAGGATTTCTGGCAGGAAAACGGTTTTGTGATCAACGTCGAGGATCCCCAGACCGGCATCATGGAAACCGACTGGGCGGAAAACCGCGCCAAAATTCCTCAGGACATGATTCGCAATCTGTTGGGCAAGGTGGTGGATAACCTTTACTCCACACCCGAGCGCGACAAATTCCGTACCCGTCTCGAACGCACCACCAACCCGCCGGGCGAAACCGAAATTTACATCAGCCATCGCGGCATGATCGAGGTGTATGTGGGCAGCGGCTACGAGGACAAACGCACCATGTGGCAGCCGCGCCCGGCTGATCCCGGGCTGGAAGCTGAAATGCTGAGCCGCCTGATGGAGCGCTTCGGAGTGGAAAAAGCACAGGCCAAGGCCATGCTGGCCGAGCAAAACCAGCCCGATCGCGCCAAGCTTGCCCAGGCGGCCGACGGCACGCCGATGCTGGTGCTCACCGATCCATTCGATCGCGCCTGGCGACGGGTGGGTCTGGCGCTGGACCGCATTAACTTCACCGTGGAAGACCGTAACCGCGCCAAGGGGCTTTATTACGTACGCTATATTGATCCACAGCAGGATGTGGAAACCAAGAAGAGCAGTGGTTTCCTGAGCAAGCTGGCGTTCTGGCGCAGTAACAAGAAAGCCGCGGCAAATGGTGACAAATTCCAGGTTGAAGTATCCGAGAATCAGGCTTCCAATGGCGCCGAGGTGCGCGTAATGACCGCCAAAGGTGCGCCAGCAAAACCGGAAACAGCCAACAAGATCATCAGGCTGCTGCTCGAACAACTCAAGTAATGCGTTTCGCTTCACTCGGCAGCGGCAGCGAGGGCAACGCCCTGGTTGTCGAGGTAGGGCGTACGCGCATCATGCTCGACTGCGGCTTCGGTCTGCGTGACACGGTACGTCGCCTGGCCGCCAAGGCGCTCCAGCCCGAAACGGTTGACGCCATTGTCATTACCCACGAGCACAGCGATCATATCGGCGGCGCAGCGCGCTTTGCGCGTAAATATGGTATCCCGGTATGGATGACGTGCGGCACCCTGGCGGTATTCCGCAACCAGTGTGCGCAACTGCCCGAGGTACACGAACTCGACAGCCATACCGCCTTCGCAATCGGCGCCATCGAAATTCATCCCTTTCCCGTACCGCATGATGCGCGTGAACCGGTCCAGTTCGTGTTTGGCGATGGCGTGCACCGGCTCGGCGTGCTTACCGACGTGGGCGCCTCGACCGCGCATATCGAAGCCATGCTGTCGGGTTGCGATGCCCTGGTGCTGGAGTGCAACCACGACCGCGACCTGCTCGCCAGCAGCGCTTATCCCCTTGGCTTGAAACGCCGCATCGCGGGGCGCTTCGGCCATCTCGACAACCACGCCGCCGCGGCGCTTCTGTCCAGGCTGGACAACAGGCGTTTGCAACACCTCGTCGCCGCCCATCTCTCCATGCACAACAATACGCCGCAGCTGGCAGTGCAGGCATTGGCCGAAGTGCTGGGCTGTATGCCGGACTGGTTCAGCCACGCCACCCAGGACGAGGGTTTTGACTGGCGTGATCTGCGCACGGTTTGAAGCATCCGTAGGCAGATGCAAACCCCGTCACTGATTTCACCACGGCTGGTCGGCCTGCTGGCTGTAGCGGCGGGCGCCACGGTGGCCAATCTGTATTACAGCCAGCCGTTGCTGGTGGCGATTGCGGCCGACATTGGCGTGCGTCCGGCGGCGGTGAGCGTGGTGCCCACTGCGACCCAGCTGGGGTATGCGGCCGGCTTGCTGCTGCTGGTTCCGCTCGGCGACAGCATGGAGCGCCGGCGCCTGATTGTGGCGACTACGCTATGCGCAGTATTGATGCTGCTCGGTGTGGCGCTGGCGCCCACGCTGGGCTGGCTGATGCTGGCGAGTTTCCTGCTGGGAGCGGTCAGCGTGGTACCGCAGCTGGCGGTGCCCTTTGCGGCACACCTGGCAGCGCCCGACCAGCGGGGACGCGTTATCGGCATCGTGATGAGCGGGCTGCTGGTGGGCATCCTGCTGTCGCGCACCTTGAGCGGCTTGATTGGCGCCTATGCAGGCTGGCGCGACGTGTATCTGCTGGCAATCGGGGTGATGCTGATGCTGGCGGTGTTGCTGCAGCGCACCCTGCCGCGCCTGCCGTCGAGCCGGCCGATCGCCTACACGGCGCTGCTGGCTTCGCTGATCCAACTGGTGCGCAGCGAGCCGGTGCTGCGCCGCCATGCACTGGTGGGCGGCTGCGGGTTCGCCGCGTTCAGCGTGTTCTGGACAACCCTGGCGTTTCATCTGCATCAACTGTCACCCGGCTATGGCAGCGAAGTGGCGGGGATGTTCGGCCTGATCGGCGTCACCGGCGCACTCGTCGCACCGCTGGCCGGGCGCCTTGCCGATCGCGTGGCAGCGCCGCTGCTGAACGGCGCAGCTTTGCTCCTGGTGCTGCTGGCATTCCTGCTGATGGGGCTGACCGGGACCACGCTATTGGGACTGGCGCTGGGCGTGGTGCTGCTGGACGCCGGCGTGCAGGCCAGCCACCTGTCCAACCAGGCGCGCATTTACACGCTCCACCCCGATTTGCGCAATCGTCTCAATGCCGTGTACATGGTGACGTATTTTCTGGGCGGCGCGGCAGGCTCGGCGCTGGGCGGATATGCCTGGCAGCACGCCGGATGGCCTGCGGTGTGTGCTGTGGGCGCCGGGTTTGCAGCGGCCGGCATACTTGCGCTGTTTGCCGTCGGGCGCGCTGATCCAGCGCCGCACTGACAGAAACCCTGCGCAATGCTGTACAATAAGCGCTTGATTTATCAGGAGCAATACGCATGGCTTTTTCCGATCTCGGCCTGGTGCCAGAGATACTCCGCGCTGTAGAAGAGTGCGGTTATACCGAACCCACGCCGGTACAGGCGCGCGTCATCCCGGTCGCGCTCACCGGCTGCGATGTGATGGCCGGCGCGCAGACCGGTACCGGCAAGACCGCCGGATTTACCCTGCCGCTACTCAGCCGCCTGGCTCCTTACGCCAGTTCCAGCCCATCCCCCGCGCGTCATCCGATCCGCGCGCTGATCCTCACCCCCACGCGCGAACTGGCGATGCAGGTGGAGGAGAGCGTGCACCGTTATGGCAAATACCTGCCACTGCGCATTACCGTGGTGTATGGCGGCGTGAACATCAACCCACAGATTGATACCCTGCGCGCTGGCGTGGATATTCTGGTCGCCACGCCGGGGCGCCTGCTCGATCACGTGCAAAACAAAACGCTCAACCTGTCACAGGTGCAAATGCTGGTGCTGGACGAGGCCGACCGCATGCTGGACATGGGCTTCATGCCCGACTTGCGCCGCATCATCGCGTTGCTGCCGGCCGCGCGCCAGAACATGATGTTCTCCGCCACCTTTTCCGGCGAGATCAAGAAGCTTGCCGACAGCATGATGAACAACCCGCAGCTGATCGAGGTGGCGGGGCGCAATACTGCCGCCGAGACGGTCACGCAAAGCGTGCTGCCGGTGCACAAGGAACGCAAGCACGCATTGTTGGCACATCTGATCAAAACCCGCGAGCTGCGTCAGGTGCTGGTGTTCTGCGGCACCAAGATCGGTGCCAACCGGCTGGCGCAGCATTTGTGTCGCGACGGTATTCCGGCCAACGCCATTCATGGCGACAAAACGCAGCAGGCGCGGGTGGAAGCGCTGGATCAGTTCAAGCAAGGCGCGATTCAGGTGCTGGTAGCGACCGACGTCGCCGCGCGCGGCCTGGATATTGACCAGCTGCCGTGCGTGGTGAATTACGATCTGCCGCACGCGGCGGAAGATTACGTGCACCGCATCGGCCGCACCGGCCGCGCCGGTGCCAGCGGCATTGCACTGTCGCTGGTGGCAGAAGACGAACTGCGTTACCTGGCCGATATAGAACGGCTGCTCAACACCAAGATCACCTCCGAAATCATCCCCGGTTTCGAGCCTGAGCTGGGCGCCCTGCCCGAACTGGCGCGACCGCCCCGCACACGCAGCGAGCGCCCCGCGCCGCCGGCACGCGAGCCGCTGGCGGGCAGCAGCCCTGCGCCACGGCGCGAAC
This sequence comes from Sulfuriferula plumbiphila, assembly GCF_009938015.1. Lineage (NCBI taxonomy): Bacteria > Pseudomonadati > Pseudomonadota > Betaproteobacteria > Nitrosomonadales > Sulfuricellaceae > Sulfuriferula > Sulfuriferula plumbiphila. The sequence goes on from NZ_AP021884.1 coordinate 779,682, forward strand.
GCGTGGACATCGAGGTAGCCGACACGCCGCTCAGCGTGCGTGTCAAAGAATCCGCCGGTAGCGGACGCAAACAGGTCGCTGCGTTGTTCCGGCCACCGGTGAATTCCAGCCGTTAACAACACCTCTGCACATGATTGAGCTGGTTGTTGTGGCCGCGCTGGGCGCGCTTGCCTGGTTCTGGCTGGACAGCCTGAAAACCCGCGAAATCGCCATCGCCGCGGCGAAACGCGCGTGCACCATTGACGCCGTGCAACTGCTCGATGACACCGTGGCAATGGCGTCAATACGCCTGGCGCGCAATTCTCAAGGGCAAGTTACCCTGCGGCGTTTCTACCGTTTTGAATTCAGCGATACCGGAGATAACCGCCGCGGCGGTGTGGTGCTGATGCTGGGCAGCACGGTGGAGAATGTCAGGCTGGGGAATGTCTGGATGGTTTAACCCGGATTCGCTGGTTCATGGGCGGCAGCTTGCACAAGACGCAAGCTGCTGCGGAGCACAAACACTGCTCGTCCGAATCTCGCGCTCGACCCGCTCAGACGAAGCGGTGCAGCAGGGGATTCAGACAGCCGCGCTACCTGGCCTCGATTTCCAGCACCGCCAGGCTGATATGCCTGCCCAGTTGTTCATTAAACCTAGAAACCGCAGTTGGACGCACCAGCGGGCGCGTAGCGATGTCACCCAAAAGGTGAATGCGAACGAAGGCGGAACACTCAGTATTCATGCGATTCTCATGAGGGAAATGAGTGGTCAACTACGGTTTTTAGATTAAATCCTGACCAGTCCTTGTAAGCGCCGAGCCTGGTTGCGACGGCGTTCTTCATCTCAAAATCGTTCTTGCCATCTTGTCGGCAGGGTAGTCGCGTACCGGGTTTTCAGCGGCATCTGCAGCGTTCAGCGGCAGAAATAACAGCGGCGCGAACAATCGACACAGGACGTGAATTATCTTCATGATGGGGCTATATGGACGCTTCCCGATTGCCAAGGGTTTTTGCTGTGTTTTGGTAAACAAGACAAGGCTGCAGTTCTATATCCGGCCTTGTTGCAGGCTATTTCCCTGCGGGCCCCGATGGAATTCGCTGACTTACCCCTCATTCTCCTGGCGGACTATTGATGTCCAGCTCATCATTCAGGTTCAGCAAGCCACGGTCTGACCTGTTTGCCATCACACACAATTACCTATCGCAACCTTTCAGCATTCACTCCTGTGTTCGTTATTCTTTGACTGCCCAGTGCATGGCCCTATGCTGGCCTGATGCTGACCCAGTCGCCCTGGTACGCCCGGTCATGGGCCAGCATCGCCCAGATCATTCGCGCCATCTTGTTGGCCAGCGCGACCACCACCACATTGGATGGCCTGCGCTTGCCTAATTCGTCAACCCACGCCCCAGGTTGCTTGGCGTGTACCAATACCGAGCGGGCGCCGTGGATGAGCAGGGTTCGCAAATAGGTGTCACCACGCTTGCTGATGCCCAGTAGCCTCGTCTTCCCGCCCGTGCCGGTTTGCCCAGGCACCAAGCCCACCCAAGCCGCAAACTCACGGCCTGACTTGAAGGCTTTGGCATCGCCCATCGTGGCCACCGCAGCGGTGGCGGTCAACAGGCCCACACCGGGAATGTCAGCAATGGCGCGGGCCGCCTTGTCCACCTTTAACCAGCTTTTAAGCTTGAGCTCAATTCCCGCGATTTGCATATCCAGCTCCGTAATGCGCTGCCACTGATCACGCAGGGCTTCGATCACGATGCCTGGCAAAATGCTCCAGAAACTTCTCGCGTTTGAGCTGCAAACTCACCATCTCTCCCGTCTCAATATCAACCCAATGCAGTTGAAATACCCGTTTTGCAATATCAATGCCGACTACGCCATGCTTCATGATGGATCCTCGGGTTTGCCTGTGAAGAACTTCATGTTCCTCCCGATTTGGCACTTAGATGCCGTCGGCCCATGAGGATCCACCTTCGCCCCACCCTACGCCACCTCAGTAGCCCGTCGCCGGGGGGAAGCGTCCATACCATTCTCCTCCAATATCCGGGCAAGTCTGTATGATGCCGCACAGCCTGGTACGGCGAAATGGTACGGCGCTACCACCACTTTTCGAAAATGATACGGCTGGCGGGCACGGCAAGGCTCTCCAGCACGGCACCGACATCTTCCACCATGCCTGGCGGTCCGCACAGATAATAGAGCGTCTCGGCACTCATGGCGGCGCTTTTCAGCAGCTCTGCGTCGATGCGCCCGGTGCGCCCATGCCATGTGTCATCGGGCTGGGTGACAGTGATCAGGCTACGCAGATTGACGTGGTGCTGGGTGAGGTGTTCGATTTCACTACGAAACAGGAACTCGTCCGGATTGGGGATGCTGTACACCAGCGTGGCCTGGGTGGCGGGCACGGCATCGGCAATGTAGCGGAAAATGCTGATGAGCGGCGTGACGCCGACACCTGCGCCCACCAGCACCACGCGCTGGCTCATTTCCGGCTGATAGACGAAAACCCCCTGGCCGCCGGAAATGCGCACGGTATCGCCGATTTTGGCATGCTCATGCAGCCAGTGTGTGACAGGGTGGCGCGTGCTGGATTTGATTGCAAGTTCCAGGCTGTGGGTGAGCACTGGCGAGGAGGTCATCGAATAGCCACCGACCTGGGTTTCGCCATCAATCTCGACGTACAGGTCTATCCATTGGCCGGCGAGAAAGCGGAATGGGGGGGTGTCCACGCCAAGCCGGAACGATTTGACGCTGGGGGTTTCCTGCTGGATGTGGGTGATGGTTGCGTTAAACAAGGCTGTCCCTGACTGGTTGCTATGGTTATGGTTGCACAGTTTGTTTGGAACGCAGTTACTTCTTTGCCTCGAAATCCAGCGCGGCCGAGTTGATGCAATAGCGCAGCCCGCCTGGTGCCGGGCCGTCTGCAAACACATGTCCCAGATGGCTGCCGCAGTGACGGCAATGCACTTCGGTGCGCGCCATCAGCAGGCTGTTGTCCTGACTGGTTTCCACGGCAGACTGGTCGAGCGGCTGCCAGAAACTTGGCCAGCCGGTGCCTGAGTCAAATTTGGTATCGGCGTCGAACAGCGCCTCGCCGCAGCACGCGCAACGGTAGGTGCCTGCATCCTTGAGGTCCCAGTATTTACCGGTGAAAGCGCGTTCGGTACCATGCTCGCGGCAGATATGGTATTGCTCGGGAGTGAGCCTTTCGCGCAGAGCCTGTTCATCCAGAATTAATTTGTCAGCCATTTGGATTCCTTTTAAACAAGATAGAATTATGACCGCAGATGGGCAGCAAATGGCAAGAAATCAAATTTCACAGTTTTGGCGTTGACATTCCCGCCAATTGTGATCTATATTGTGTTTACAGTTTAGATTTAGTCTAATCTGTTCGATGTTCGTATTATCGAGCTTCGCGTTACCTGAACGTTACCTGAGGAGATTTACCATGCAGCTCAAAGGTTCAAAAACTGAAACAAGTCTGAAAGAAGCGTTTGCCGGCGAATCCCAAGCCAACCGTCGTTACCTGTATTTTGCAGCAAAAGCGGATGTGGAAGGCCAAAATGACGTCGCCGCCGTGTTCCGCTCCACTGCCGAAGGTGAAACCGGCCACGCGCACGGCCATCTGGAGTACCTGGAGGCCTGTGGCGACCCGGCTACCGGCCTGCCCATCGGCGCCAGCCGAGACAATCTGAAAGCGTCGGTCGCGGGTGAAACCCACGAGTACACCGACATGTATCCAGGCATGGCCAAAACCGCGCGTGAAGAAGGCTTTGACGAAATTGCCGACTGGTTTGAAACCTTGGCCAAGGCCGAGCGCTCCCACGCCGGCCGTTTCCAGAAGGCGCTGGACGCACTGGTTGACTAAACCCCGACCATTGCGGCTGTGAATTAGCGCAATTACACTGCGGGTTGTGGCTGTGACATGCACACACGACTCGCAGGTTTCAACCCTGTTTGCACTCAGAGAACAAAAAATGACCGTGCGCGAAGGTAATCTGCAGGCCCCTACCCGCCATCCGCTGGATTGGCAAAATCCCGATTTTTATAATGAAGCTGCGCTGTTCCACGAAATGGAACGCGTTTTCGATTTGTGTCATGGCTGCCGCCGCTGCGTGTCACTGTGTACGACGTTTCCGACGCTGTTTGACCTGGTGGATGAGTCGCCCACGCTGGAAGTGGACGGCGTTAACAAACAGGATTACTGGAAGGTGGTGGATCAATGCTACCTGTGTGACCTGTGTTACATGACCAAATGCCCGTATGTGCCACCGCACCCATGGAATCTGGATTTCCCTCATACCATGCTGCGCGCCAAGGCGGTCAAGTTCAAGCAAGGTGATACCCGATTCCGCGACAAGCTGCTCTCCAGCACCGATGCCATGGGCAAGCTGGCTTCCATCCCGGTGGTGGTGCAGGCAGTCAACGCGGTGATGAAAAACCCCGCCGCACGCAAGCTCATGGATGACACGCTGGGTATCCATCGGGATCAGGCATTACCGGAATACGACAGCGCCAAATTTCGCAGCACCGCGCGTCCCGACAGCAGTTTCCCCAGCCGCGCTGGCGCGCAGACGCCCGGCAAAGTAGCGATATACGCCACCTGCTATGTGAACTATAACGAACCAGGCATCGGCCATGATTTGTTAAAGATACTGGCGCACAACGAAATTCCCAGCGTGCTGGTGGAAAAGGAATCCTGCTGCGGGATGCCCAAGCTGGAACTGGGGGATCTGGAAACCGTGGAAAAGCACAAGAACGTGAATATTCCGCACCTGGCCAGGCTGGCGCGGGAGGGCTATGCCATTCTCACCGCCGTGCCGTCATGCACGCTGATGTACAAACAGGAGCTGCCGCTGATGTTTCCCGATGACGCTGATGTGCAGGCGGTGAAAGCAGCGATGTGGGATCCGTTTGAGTACCTGATGGCGCGTCAGGCTGACGGTTTTCTCAAGACCGATTTCGTCAGGCCGCTGGGCAAGGTGGCTTACCACGTGCCCTGTCATCAGCGCGTGCAAAACATCGGCAATAAAACCCGCGACAGCCTGAAACTGGCGGGCGCCGAGGTCACCATGGTGGAGCGCTGCTCCGGCCACGATGGTACCTGGGGGGTGAAAACGGAGTACTACCCCAACGCGATGAAAATTGGCAGCCCGGTGTTCAAGCAGATGGCTGCTGCCGATCCGGACTATATCAGTTCGGACTGCGCCATTGCTGCACGCCACATTCAGCACGGCATGGGTGAGAACCACGCACAGAAGGCGCATCCCATCACTTTGATGCGCATCGCCTACGGACTATAAGGAGCAATGCATGAGCAGTGAAGCTTACCACGAGCCTGTCGACAAGCTGTCCGCCGCGACGCAGGACATGCACCGCGCAATCGTGTCGCTGATGGAGGAGCTGGAGGCGGTCGACTGGTACAACCAGCGTGTGGATGCGTGTACCGACGCTGAACTCAAGGCGATCCTCGAACATAATCGTGACGAGGAGAAAGAGCATGCGGTGATGGTGCTGGAATGGATACGCCGTCAGGATCCAAGGCTGGATCACGAATTGCGCGAGACTTTGTTTAAACAGGGCCGCATCGCCGGCCAGCACGCGGATGAGGAGAAATGATATGGGGCGGATTACCCGGGACAGCTTGATGACACTGGAAGCCTACGCCAAAGCGCGCCCCGCCATGCGCGCACAGACCATCGAGCACAAGAAAAATCGCCGGGTCCAGCTGGGCGAGCATGTGGCGCTGATGTTCGAGGACGAACTCACCCTGCGTTACCAGATCCAGGAAATGTTGCGTGTGGAAAAAACCTTCCACGAAGAGGGTATTCAGGACGAGCTCAATGCCTACACCCCGCTGGTACCGGACGGCAACAACTGGAAAGCCACCATGCTTATCGAATACCCTGACGTGGATGAGCGCCGCGCGATGCTCGCCCGGCTCAAGGGGATTGAAGACAAGGTTTATGTGCAGGTAGCAGGTCACGCACGCGTTTACGCCATTGCCGATGAAGACATGGAACGCGAAAACGAGGAAAAAACCTCATCGGTACATTTCCTGCGGTTTGATCTGCAACCAGCGATGGTGGAATCGCTCAAGGCGGGTGCGGCACTGGCTATGGGGGTGGATCATCCCGCCTATACTGCACATGTGGACGCAGTGTCCGCCGCGACACGCGCATCATTGATGTCGGATTTATCCATTTAGCTTCTGCGGCTGGTTTGACGCCAAAAATACTGCTGACCGGATTGAAGATGGGGAGGATATCGTGCTCGACAACATGATGATCAATCGTTTTAAATCCGGCCTGGGCGGCCAATCGTTACCGCTGTCTATCCGGTTCTGGAATGGCGAGACGCTGCGCTTTGGCGAACGTGCCAGCGTGCTGCTGTCGCTCAATTCAGCTAGGGCGGCGGCATCCTTATCCAAACCCACTCTGGGCAAGTTCGCGCGCTGTTATGTCGAAGGCGAAATTGACCTGGAAGGCGACATCCACGAAATTCTCAGCCTGGGCGAAAAACTCTGCGCTGAGGGTGAATGCCTGGTGCAGGACAAAAAAGGCAGCCAGGCGTGGAAATGGTGGCGCCATACGCGCGCGCGCGACCGCAAGAACATCAGCTATCACTACGACGTTTCCAACGATTTCTACGCGCTGTGGCTGGATCAGAAACGGGTCTACTCTTGCGCCTATTTTCGTCACCCGGACGATACCCTGGAAGCCGCGCAAGAAGCCAAGCTCGATCATATCTGCAAAAAACTGATGCTGCAGTCCGGTGAAAGCCTGCTCGATATAGGCTGCGGCTGGGGCGGTCTGGTGCTGTGGGCGGCGCAGCATTATGGCGTGCACGCGGTCGGCATCACCCTGTCGCAGAACCAGCATGACTATGTGCGCGAGCAAGTCAAGGCACGCGGGCTGGAGGGCAGGGTGGAAGTGCGTCTGATGGATTATCGCGATGTGCCGCCCGACATGCAGTTCGACAAGATTGCCAGCGTGGGCATGTTTGAACACGTGGGACGCGGTAATCTGGATGGCTACTTCGACAAGATATTCAGCCTGCTCAAACCCGGCGGCCTGGTGATGAATCACGGCATTACCGCAGCCGGGCTGGATAGCCGGGGGCTGGGTAGCGGTATCTCCGAATTCATTGACGATTATGTGTTTCCCGGCGGCGAGCTGGTGCATGCTGCACGGGTCATCGAATCGCTGGCGCGCAGCGGGCTGGAATGCCTGGATGCGGAAAACCTGCGCCCCCACTATGCGCGCACCCTGTGGCAATGGGTACACCGGCTGGAGGCGCACAGCAGCGAGGCGCGACGCCTGATCGGCGAGCAGAAATACCGTATCTGGCGTATCTACATGGCGGGCTCCGCCCACGCCTTCGATCGCGGCTGGATGGCGCTGTTTCAGATACTGGCTGGCAAACCCCTTGCCAACGGCAGTTTGCCGTACCCGTTTACCCGCGATCACGTTTACACCTGAAACCCTCTTTGGTGGAGTAACCGGTTCGCGCCATTATCCGCTCCACCCTCCATTTTGGCGTCTTCGCGTGCAGCTGCGGTGTATCATGCAGTTTTTTTGCGATGGATAATCATGCGCCAACTTGTACGGCTCGCGTTGCTTGGAATGCTGGTTGCACCCGCGTTTGCCCATGCGTGGGGACTGGGGTTTGACAGGGATATTGATGACCAGAAAAAGTCGGGGGAAGAATCGCAGACCCGGCTGCCGCCCTATCCCAAAGCCGGAAACCAGCAGGAGTTCTATGTGAGCGGCATCGCCGGGAATCATTATTTTGTGGACAAGACTACGCTGGATATGGGCAAGGATGGCGTGGTGCGCTACGTGCTGACCATAAAGGCGCGAGGTGGGGCGACCAATGTGAGTTTCGAGGGCATTCGCTGCGCTACCCGTGAACGCAAGATTTATGCGATTGGTCACCCTGACGGTAGCTGGTCTCGCGCCCGTGACAGCCACTGGCAGCCAATCGCTTCAACTTCTCAGCTGTCTTATCATCGACCCCTTGCCGACGAATATTTGTGTCCGCAGGGGGAGATGGTGCACAGTCCGCAAGAGGCGCTCAGAAACATGCGCGCTGTATGGTAATTTGTCCGACAGACTAAAACGTTTAGAGCAAGACTAGATTGTCGCGGTGGATCAGTTCGGGTTCGTCAATGTAACCCAGCGTCGCCTCAATCTGCGTCGTCGGCAGGCGTACAATCTTGCGTGCCTCGCTGGCGGCGTAATTCGCCAGGCCGCGCGCGATTTGCACGCCTTCCGGCGATACGCAGGCCACCACTTCGCCGCGCGCGAATTCGCCTTCGACGCTGATCACGCCGATCGGCAGCAGACTCTTTCCATCCAGCGTCAAGGCCTTGACTGCACCCGCATCCAGGGTCAATTTGCCGCGCACTTGCAGGTGGTCGGCGAGCCAGGTTTTGCGCGAGGACAACGGTGTCTGGGTGGCCTCGAGCTGGGTGCCGATAGCCTCGCCGCTGGCCAGGCGCACCAGCACATCGGCTTCGCGCCCGCTGGCAATAATGGTGTGAGCGCCACTGCGGGCAGCGCGTTTGGCAGCCAGGATTTTGGTCAGCATTCCGCCACGGCTGATCGTGCTGCCCGCGCCACCGGCCATTTTTTCCAGTGCCGGGTCGCCAGCGTGCGCCTCGTTGACCAGGGTGGCATCCGGATTGCTGCGCGGATCGGCGGTGTACAGGCCAGCCTGATCGGTAAGAATCACCAGCGCATCGGCTTCAATTAAATTGGCTACCAGCGCGCCCAGGGTGTCGTTGTCGCCAAAGCGGATTTCGTCCGTGGCAACCGTATCGTTTTCGTTGATGATAGGGATGACCTTCAATGCCAACAGGGTGCGCAAAGTGGAGAGCGCATTCAGATAGCGGGTGCGGTCGGCCAGGTCGTCATGGGTGAGCAGAATCTGCGCGGTATGCAGATTGTGACTGCGAAAACTGGTCTCATAGGCCTGCACCAGCCCCATTTGTCCCACCGCTGCGGCTGCTTGCAGCTCGTGAACGGCGCCGGGGCGGGCTTTCCATCCCAGGCGCTGCATGCCTTCCGCCACCGCACCGCTCGACACCAGCACCACTTCCTTGCCCATATGGGTGAGTTGAGCGATTTGCGCCGACCAGTTGGCCAGCGCGGCATGGTCGAGCCCGCGTCCGTCATTGGTCACCAGCGCGCTGCCGACCTTGACCACCAGGCGGCGGGCGGATTGCAGAACCGGTTTCATAATGTCGGGTCGTAACTCTGCGTAACGGGCTCGGCGGCAGGCTGCGCAGCCGCTTCTTCGGCAGCGCGGGTGGCAATGATATGCGCCATGATGGCGTAAGTGAGGGTCTTGCAGCCTTCCCCGGTCAGCGCCGAAATGCTGAACACTTCGCCCTCCCAGCCATAATCGCGGATGAAATCGGCGATCTTGCGCACGCGCTCGGTTTCGTCGAGCATGTCGGTCTTGTTGAGTACCAGCCAGCGCGGTTTATTGTAGAGCGCCTCGTCATATTTACGCAGTTCGCCGACAATGGCGCGGGCTTCGTAAACCGGGTTGGTGCCTGCATCCATGGGGGCGATGTCCACCAGGTGCAGCAATAAGCGGGTGCGTGCCAGATGTCGCAAAAAACGGTGGCCCAGGCCAGCGCCGTCGGCTGCACCCTCGATCAGTCCCGGGATGTCGGCGATGACGAAGCTTTTGTCGATGTCCACGCGTACCACACCCAGATTGGGCGCCAGTGTCGTGAAGGGGTAATCGGCAACTTTCGGGCGCGCTGCGGAAACTGCGCGAATAAAGGTGGATTTTCCCGCGTTGGGCATGCCCAGCAGCCCGACGTCGGCCAATACCTTCAACTCCAGTTTGAGTTCGCGTTCTTCGCCGGGTTCGCCGCGGGTGAATTGACGCGGGGCACGGTTGGTGCTGGTTTTAAAGTGCAGATTGCCGAGACCGCCCTTGCCGCCCTTGGCAATAACGGCACGCTGGCCATCGTGAGCCAGATCCACCAGCACCTCGCTGGTGGCCAGATCGGTGATCACGGTGCCCACCGGCATGCGCAGGATGATGTCGTCGGAGCCTTTGCCATTGCAATCCGCACCGCGCCCACCTTCCCCGGGGCGGGCGCGGAAGGCGCGTGTATAGCGAAAATCCACCAGGGTGTTGATATTGCGATCGGCTACCGCGATGATGCTGCCGCCGCGTCCACCGTCGCCGCCATCCGGGCCGCCGCGTGGAACGAATTTTTCGCGGCGGAACGAGGCCGAGCCGTTGCCGCCGCTGCCGGCGAAGACTTCGATTTTTGCCTCGTCGATGAATTTCATGTGCTGATACCGCCAAAGTAAAAAAGCCCTATCCGCAGGATAGGGCTTAGGGATGCTGCCTGGAACTGCTTACGCAGCCGGGATGATATTAATCATCTTGCGTTTTTGCGCGCCCTTGATAACGAATTGCACTACGCCATTCGCCGTGGCAAACAGGGTGTGATCCTTGCCCATGCCGACGTTGTCGCCAGCATGAAACTGGGTGCCACGCTGGCGCACGATGATGTTGCCAGCCAGCACTTCCTGACCGCCGTAGCGTTTTACGCCCAGGCGTTTGGAATGGGAGTCGCGGCCGTTGCGTGAACTGCCGCCTGCTTTTTTGTGTGCCATGGTTTATCTCCTTAGGCCGAAATGCCGCTGATCTGGATTTCGGTGTAATTTTGACGATGACCCTGATGCTTCTGGTAGTGCTTGCGACGGCGCATCTTGAAAATGCGGATTTTCTCGCCGCGGCCGTGCGAAATAATGGTCGCAGTGACCTTGGCGCCGTTAACCAACGGAGCGCCGACCTTGATGTTGTCGCCTTCGGCAACCATAAACACCTGATCCAGCACGATTTCGCTGCCAACGTCCGCGGTAATCTGTTCTACTTTAAGTTTTTCGCCGGCGACGACGCGATACTGCTTGCCGCCGGTTTTTATGACCGCATACATGGTGAGCTCCAAACTTCTAAACTAGAGGAAGCGCGGAATTATAAAGAAATCAACAGGCAAGGTCAAACCGTCCTTGACACGGCTGCATGTGTCTCCCTACCATTCACCTCTTTTTTGCAATTTTTTTGATAATGCAGGCAATTCAAGCGTTTTTGGCAGATGACATGCGTAGCGTGGATGCAGTTATCCGCGCCCGCCTGCATTCCGAAGTGGCACTGGTCAGCCAGGTCAGCGAATATATCATCAATAGCGGCGGTAAGCGCCTGCGCCCGGCGCTGGTGTTGCTCTCTGCGGGTGCGTTTGGCTATCAGGGCAGGCAGCAGCACGAACTCGCCGCCGTGGTCGAATTCATCCATACTGCGACCTTGCTGCACGACGATGTGGTCGATGAGTCTGCACTGCGGCGCGGGCGTGAGACCGCCAATGCATTGTTCGGCAACGCCGCCAGCGTGCTGGTGGGGGACTTCCTCTATTCGCGCGCATTCCAGATGATGGTCACGGTGAACAACATGCGGGTAATGGAAGTGTTGTCTGATGCCACCAACATCATTGCCGAGGGCGAGGTGCTGCAGTTGATGAACTGCAACGATGCGGACATCAGCGAAGAGGATTATTTGCGGGTGATTCGTTACAAGACCGCCAAACTGTTCGAGGCGGCAGCGCGCCTGGGGGCGATTATCGGCGCCGCTGATCGCGATGCAGAAGATGCCATGGCGGCTTACGGGATGCATCTGGGCACAGCTTTTCAGCTGATTGATGATGTGCTCGACTACTCAGGCAACCATGAGGAAACCGGCAAAAATATCGGCGACGATCTGGCTGAAGGCAAACCCACCTTGCCGCTGCTGTATCTGATGAAGCATGGCACGCCCGATCAGGCAAATCTGGTGCGCCGCGCCATCGAGGAAGGCGGTCGGGCCGAGTTTCAGACCATACTGGCAGCGATTGCTACCAGTGGTGCGCTGGATTACACGCGTCGCCAGGCAGCATGCGAGGCGGAGATCGCCTGTGCGGCCATTTCCGGATTGCCGGATTCTCAATATAAATCGAGTCTGTTAAAATTGGCGGACTTTGCTGTCAACCGCGATTATTAGTTGCCTGGTTGAATTTATTTTGCGCCGCAAGTCAATTCGGGGTGTAGCTTAGCCTGGTAGAGCGCTACGTTCGGGACGTAGAGGCCGGAGGTTCGAATCCTCTCACCCCGACCAGTTTTAAATATGCTGTCCAATCCTCTGCCAAGTCTGCAGCCAGCGCTGTAGCGCTGGATTTCCGGGAGATAATCTTGGCAAAACTACTGTTGTTGTTGGTTGTCGGCGCACTGATTTACTGGATAATCAAATCCTCCGGCCGCAGCGATGGCCGGGCAGACGTATCGCCCCAGGCCAAACCGCCTGAAGACATGGTGCGTTGCGTGCATTGCGGCGTGAACTTGCCACGCAGTGAAGCGGTGCTGTCACGCGGTGAGTTTTTTTGCGGAAACGAACACCGCCAGTTGCATCAAACCTGAGTGAATCAGCACGCGAGCAAGCCATTGGGGACGGCCGCTGCCATTGTAACCTCTCCCGATATCTCCCAGCCTGCCAGCTACTGGCGCACGCTGCATTACCTCAATTTGTACCGGCTTACCCTCGGCGGTGTGTTTCTGACCGCTAATCTGGTGTCTTCTGACCAGCCCTTGCTGGGCCAGGAGAATCCCGGACTGTTTTTTCTCTATAGCATGATTTATCTCGGCCTGGCTGCGCTGGCCATTGTCACCATCAGCTTGCGCAGGCCGCGTTTCGAGTGGCAGGTGAGCTTTCAGATATTGACCGACATTGTGCTGATTGTGCTGATGATGTCGGTCAGCGGCGGGGTGCGCAGCGGGTTGGGTCTGTTACTGATCGTGTCGCTGGTATCGAGCGGGCTCATCAGTCGCGGCAGGCTGGTCATGTTGCATGCGGCACTTGCCACGGTTGCGGTGCTGGTGGCGCATACCTTTGGTGTGCTGGATTACCATCAGGCTGTGGGAGATTATGCTCAAGCGGGATTGCTGGGGGGGGCGTTTTTTACCACCGCCTGGATAGCGCATGTGTTAGCCAGGCGTAGCCATGCCAGCGAGCAACTGGCGGCGACGCGTGCGGTGGATCTGGAAAACATGGCGCAGATCAACCAGCTGGTGATCGAAGACATGCAGGACGGCGTCATCGTGCTCGACAGCGAAGGCAATATACGCCAGGCCAACCGCCACGCGGTGCGCATACTCGACCTCGCTGACAAAGCCGGCGAAGGCACGGGCCAGCCGTTGGGCAGCGTGGTGCCGGCATTGGTGGATTGCCTGGAACAGTGGCGCAAAAATTCGCAGGCACGCTTTGCTGCATTGACTGTCGGACGCAGCAATGCGCAATGCCAGCCGCGCTTCATTGCGGTGGGTGACAAACGCGTGATGGGCGCCGTACTGGTGCTGGAAGATATGAGCCGGGTGCACCAGCAGGCGCAGCAGATCAAGCTGGCAGCATTGGGGCGGCTCACCGCCAATATTGCGCACGAGGTGCGTAACCCGCTGTCTTCGATCAGTCATGCCGCGCAGATCCTGCAGGAGGATGTGATGGAAGATAAAACCCATGCACGCCTGTTGCAGATTATCCGCGACAATACCCAGCGTATTGATCGTCTGGTCGGTGACGTGCTGGCACTCAACCGGCGCGACCGTGCCCAACCCGAGACCATCATGCTGGCGAGCTATCTGCCAAACTTTGTAGAGGAATTCTGTCTGGCGGAAAATATCCCGGTGAACAGTTTCAGCCTGAGTTTTGATAGCCGGCACAGCGTGTATTTTGACCGCTGCCATCTCAACCAGGTGCTGTGGAATCTGTGCCGCAATGGCTGGCGGCATTCGCGCAGACAGCCGGGCAGTATGCGGTTGCGGGTGAATAAGGCGATGATCGCAGGGATGGTGGAAATTCACGTTGTCGACGACGGTGCGGGCATAGCAGCGGAAAATCTGGGCAAACTGTTTGAGCCATTTTTTACTACTGACAGCCAGGGCACCGGGCTGGGGCTGTATATTTCCCGTGAAATGTGTGAAGCCAATCGCGCCAGCCTCGGCTACATTGCGGAAACGGCGGGCGGACACTTCAAAATCAGTTGCAGGGAGGGCGCGTGTTAAAAAGCAGGGAAAACAACACCGGGCGGGGAGGGGCAACGGTGCTGATCGTGGATGACGAGGCGGATATTCTTGAGCTGCTGGAGTTGACACTATTACGCATGGGGCTTGACGTGGTGCGCGCCATGCGCGTGCAGGAAGCGATTGCAAAACTCAAACAGGGTGATTTCAGCCTGTGCCTCACTGACATGCGCCTGTCTGACGGAGAAGGTCTGGAAGTGGTGCGCTACATTGGCGAACAGCGTCCGGAAATCCCCGTGGCGGTGATCACCGCGCATGGCAATACCGAAAATGCGGTGGCTGCGCTCAAGGCCGGCGCATTCGACTACATCAACAAACCGGTGACGCTGGAACAGTTGCGTGCCCTGGTCAAATCGGCACTCAAGCTGCCCCGGCGTCATGCAGTGCCGCCAGCCTCGGAACGTGCGCTGATCGGTACTTCGCCCGCCATGCAGCAGGCGCGTGAACTGATTGAAAAACTGGCGCGTACCCAGGCGCCGGTATACATCACCGGCGAATCCGGCAGCGGCAAGGAACTCGCCGCACGGCTTATCCACGAACACGGCGCACGTGCCGACAAGGTATTCGTGCCGGTCAACTGCGGCGCGATTCCCGAGAATCTGATGGAGTCGGAGTTTTTCGGCTATAAAAAGGGCGCTTTCACCGGTGCCGAGGCGGATCGCGACGGCTTTTTTCAGGCCGCCAGCGGCGGCACCCTGTTTCTCGACGAAGTTGCTGATTTGCCGCTGCAAATGCAGGTCAAGCTGCTACGCGTGATTCAGGAAAAAAAGGTGCGCAAGGTCGGCAGCACGCTGGAAGAGTCCGTGGATGTGCGCGTCATCAGCGCTACCCATCAGAGCCTTGCGCGCTGTGTGGAAGAAGGACGTTTCCGTCAGGATTTGTACTACCGCCTCAATGTGATCGAACTGAAAATGCCGCCGTTACGCGAAATGCGTGAAGACGTAGCGGAAATTGCCGGTGTCTTGCTGGCACGCCTGGCACAGGCTGCTGGCGTAGCTGCTCCCAGGCTCGACAAGGAGGCAGGCAGGGCGCTGTCGCAATACGATTTTCCGGGTAACGTGCGCGAACTGGAGAACATCCTGGAGCGCGCGCTGGCCTTATCGGGCGGCGGGAAAATTGATGCGACGGACTTGCACCTTACTCCGGCGCGGGAGGAAGGGTTGCAGGAGGCATTGCAGCCTGGCGCGAAATGGCCGTTGCAGGATTACCTGGACAAACTCGAGCGCGAAGCCATCCAGGAGGCGCTGGAAAAAACCCGCTATAACAAGACCGCCGCTGCCAAGCTGCTGGGGATTACTTTTCGTGCGCTGCGATACCGGCTGGAACGGCTGGGGATGGAGTGACTCCGGAACAGCGGATGAACAGGATTAACAGGATTTTTCAAGATTGACAGGAATTGAGGGAGAACCCCTTGAAAGTCTTTCCTGGCTAATCCTGTCCAGTCGGATTTCACTTTAGAGATGCCCTTTACGCCAGCGCCACCACCAGATAAGACACATACAGGGCACCATTCACCCACAAATGCCATACCCGCAACTGGCCGCGTGCGATCATCAGACGCAGCCAGGCAGCGGCAACCAGAGTGATGACCACGCCGGCCAGAACTTCTTTCTGCGGCACCCACGGCGTCAGCGCAATGCCGATGGCGGGCAGCAGCGTACCCTGGAATACCATTGCGCCGGTTACGTTGCCGAAGGCGAGCGTGTCCTTGTGTTTGCGGATCCACAGGATGCTGTTGACCTTCTCCGGCAGTTCGGTGGCCAGCGGTACGATCATCAGCGATAGCAACAGGGCGGAGATGCCCAGTATCGGCGCGGCCTGTTCGATGCCGTGGATAAAGCCCTCTGCGCCCGCCACCAGCAGCCCCAGTCCCAGTGCCAGCTGGATCAGGATGGTGAACAGGGTGGTGGGGATGCCGACTTTGGACAGGAACATGGGTTTGCCCGCCTCGGTGGCGTGACCGTCCTGTACCAGGGCAGCCGAGGCGCGCAATGTCATCATCACGTACACAAAATAGATCAGCACCATGATGATGGAGAACAGGAAGCGTATCTGGCCCGAGTCGTGCGGAATGAACAGCGCCACGCAGGACAGCCCGAATGCGGCCAGGAAAAAATTCATGTCGCGCTTGAGACCGGTGCGTTCCGGGGTGAAATGCCCTTGCACGCCACGTTTTTTAAGCACCGCCAGGCTAATCAGAAACATGGTCAGGGTAGACAACATGAGCGGTGCGCCGAGGATGGCGCCGACGCCGATTTCCTGGTTCACCTGGACGTTCTGGGTGCCGGCGAAAATCGCCAGCAGCGGTACCATGGTTTCCGGCAACGCTGTGCCCACTGCGGCAAATATTGAGCCGGTAACGCCTTCGGAAATTCTCAGCTTTTCGCCCAGGTGCTCGAGTGCGTTCACGAACACCTCTGCGGCGATCAGGATAAGTACCAGAAAACCCAATAATTCCAGCCAAAGCATATCGATATTCCCGGACAGCAAAAATACAGGATTTTAGCAGGCTTGCGGCGCTAAAGCCTTATCCCGTAAAGTTGGGTCTTTTAAGTATGAACGGATTGCCTGATGGGTTTGCTGGATTTACTCGGTTTCAACAAACTGCCCGCAGGTTTGGCGGGCAGTACGCTGGTGGTAACAGAGGCTGCCGCACTGGCGCGCGCAACCGGCTTGCTCAATACTTTACAAGCCCGGTTCGGCAACGTGGCGCTGGCGCTGGCCGATGCCGGCAGCTACGCAGGTGGATTACCTTATCTGGCGCTCCCCGCCGAGGCGGATAAAGCGCAGGCCAAACTGGAGAAAATTCGCCCGCAGCGGCTGATTATTCTGGGTCTGGACGGCAGTCATGCCGGGCTGGTGCAAGCGGCAGGCTGTCCGGCCTGGTGGATTAACGCCCGCGACGCGCATGCTGCACAGGTGGGTTGCCGGGCGGTGACGGTTGCCCAGGATGGAATGGGTGTGCCGAACGCACTTGTTACCGGCGATCCACTCGCCGGTGTTGAGCAGTTGCCGCAAATCGTGACGGATACGGCTCTGTGCGAGCGTCTCAAGGAGCAGCGTGAGGGAGGGCGCTGGGTAGGCTATTTTGCGGGTACGGACGAGGATGAGGAAGACCTCGCGTATGCCATTTTCAGCCGCCTGATGCGCCACAAGATGGGCCTGATGATTCTTGCGCCACGCGATCCGGCACGTTGTGAGCCGGTGTATCGGGAGTCCATCAAATACCGCCTGCAAACCATTCGGCACGGCCGCCTGTCCACTTCCTTTATACCGATCAAGACCCGGGTTTACTATGTCGAAGACGCGTACCCGCTGGAGGCGCTGTATGCCTGCGTGGATTTCGTGGTGGCAGGCGCCACGCTGCATCGCCACGCCCGCAATGCGCCGGATATCGCCTCGCCCGTGCTGCATGGCAGGCCGGTGATTGTCGGCCCTGCCCAGCGTGATCATCCGCTGCTGGCCGCAGCGCTGGAGGCGGGAGTGGTGCTGGCGGGCGACGATAACGAACAGATTTTTGCGCACGCCAGAAAATTGATTGACGACCCCGCCTACAGCCAGCAGCTTGCCGCGCAGGCCAAAGCCTGGCTGCAAACGCAGGCCGGTGCATTGGAGCGGGTTGTGGCACTGATTGAATAAATGAACCTGGTCGAGCTCACTGAATTCGATTTTCACCCGCGCATCGCTCGCAGCAACGGGGTGAGCCTGGTGCTGTTCAGCGGACCGGATTGCGGCGGCTGCCGGCGCCTGGAGCAACTGCTGCCCCGGCTTGCTGCCGGACGCGCGACGCATTTGTACAAGGTGGACGTACAGAAAAGCACCGCACTGGCGCGCGAATACGAGGTATTTCATCTGCCCAGCCTGTTCCTGTTTGTGGACGGGCAGTTCCATGCGCCGCTGCAGGTTGAGCCGGTCCCGGTGAAATTCGCAGACGCGATCGATCGGGCCTTATCCGCGCCGGCGCACGAGGAGCCCTGATGAAGCTGCAGCAAAACGGCGTGGTTTCCGGCGTGCGTTTCATCGCCTCACCCAACTGCGACTGGCGCCCCAACCCGGCTGATATTCGCCTATTGGTGGTGCACAATATCGCGCTGCCGCCGGGTGAATTCGGCGGCGATGGCGTGATAGCCTTATTCACCAACCGCCTCGACCCTGCCGCTCATCCTTACTACGCCAGCATTCATCCGTTGCGCGTGTCTGCGCATTTCTTCATCCGCCGCGCGGGTGAAATCATCCAGTTCGTGCCCTGCGGCAAACGCGCCTGGCACGCAGGCATATCCAGCTGGCGCGGCTGGGAGAAATGCAACGACTTTTCCATTGGCGTGGAGCTGGAAGGGGATGACTACACCCCGTTCAGCGATGCTCAGTACGCACAACTCGCTGCG
The DNA here is from genome assembly GCF_009938015.1 of Sulfuriferula plumbiphila. Lineage (NCBI taxonomy): Bacteria > Pseudomonadati > Pseudomonadota > Betaproteobacteria > Nitrosomonadales > Sulfuricellaceae > Sulfuriferula > Sulfuriferula plumbiphila. The sequence continues at coordinate 798,185 of NZ_AP021884.1, forward strand.
CTGATTGCGCTCTTCAAAACTGTCTATCCTGGCATCGATATTGTGGGTCATTCCGACATTGCGCCGGGACGCAAAACCGATCCCGGAGCCCATTTTGATTGGCAGCGTCTGGATGGCCTGTCCGCAAACAAATAAGAATCGTTCTCAAAAATACTTGCGCACTTGGAAAAGGTGTGTAATATTGCGAATCATTCCTATTAACAATCCTGGTGCGAGTGAGATCATGGACCAGCACAACAGTATTTCAGTACGCGATGGCGCCGCCTCCAACAGTCAAAGGCGTTATCTGGTACTCGACCGGACATTGCCGATCCGTAGTGAATCTTTGTTCACACAGAATGATGAGGTGCTTATCACCCATCAGGGCGAGCATTACCGGCTGCGTCGTACCCGCAACGGCAAACTGATTCTGACCAAGTAGGCAAAAGGGCATTCACCATGTATATCTGTATATGCAAGGCTGTGACCGATAGCGCAATCCGCGAGGCCGTATGCCAGGGTGCGTGCCGGATGCGCGATCTGAAAGCGGGACTGGGGGTGAGCGCGCAATGCGGCAAGTGTGCAGGTCACGCCAAGGAGGTGCTGGAACAGGCGCTTGTACAACAGCAAAGCACGATGCAATACGCATCCATTGAACCTGGCCGTCTATACGAGGCAGCAGCCTGAGGAGGCAAACATGAAAGGCAACGCAGACATCATTCAGTGGCTCAACCGTCAGCTACAGCACGAGTTGACCGCGATCAACCAGTATTTCCTGCACGCGCGCATGTACAAGAACTGGGGCTTCAGCAGCCTCGGCAAGCACGAATACGACGAATCCATCGAGGAAATGAAGCACGCCGACCTGCTGATCGAGCGCATTCTGTTCCTGGAAGGGCTGCCCAACCTGCAGGAACTCGGCAAGCTCATGATCGGCGAAAAAACCGAAGAATGTATCGCCTGTGACCTCAGGCTGGAACTGGGCTCGCGCGAAACGCTGGTGGCGGCGATTGCCGCCTGCGAGGGCGTGCAGGATTACGGTTCACGGGAATTGTTCGAGCATATTCTGGAAGACACCGAAGAGCACATCGACTGGCTGGAAACCCAGCTCGATGTGATGCAGAAAGTCGGCATCCAGAACTGGCTGCAAAGCCAGATGTAAGTGTGTTGCCGCGGGCGTTTTGTCGCCGGCGCTGTTTCGCCAGCCAGCCCGATCCCGGGCAAGCCAGCCAGGTTTTTAACTGTGTTGTCAGGGAATGGACCATGAAATATTTAAAAGCCACAGGGTTAAGTGGCGCGGCTGCGCTGTTTTTATTTTCCGGTGCGGCAGGTGCCGATGAAAGTTTGTTTGGCTATCTCAGGGGCGCAGAAACGCTGCCCAAGGGGGCTGCGGAGCTGGTACAGCATGTGACGCGACGCTGGGACAAGGGCGCTGGCGACTATACCGGGTATGACAGCAAGACCGAGCTTGAATACGGTGTGACAGACCGTTTTACCAGCGCCGCTTATCTGCTGGGGCAGTCGGTCAGTACCCAGGGTTTGCTGATCGACGGCTATATCCCCAAGGATGAAAGTTCCGGGCTCAAGCTGTCGGGTCTGGAAGTATCGGCCAAGTATAATTTTCTGAGTCCGGCCAAGGATGATTTCGGTCTGGCGGCCTATGTGTCCGGCGCCTACAGCACGCTGGATCCGCATTCCGGGCAGAAGAAAGACAAGTACACGGTCGAGACCTGGCTGCTGGCGCAAAAGAATTTTATCGACGATCAGCTGATCTGGGTGGGTAACCTCGGGCTGGAGAGCAGCTATGCCAAGCGCAAGCCGATCAATGGCCTGCCTGCCGGTTTTGACTGGCCTACCGGGCCCGAAATGGAAATCGGCATCCTGGCGGGAACGGGCGTCTCCTATCGTATCGCGCCCAAGTGGTTTGTCGGTGCGGAGGCGCTTTACGACAGCGAATTTGAAACCGAGGTGGGGCAGGAACGCTGGTCGGTACAGGCCGGGCCGAATATTCATTATGGTGACAAAAACGGGTGGTTTACCTTGAGCTGGCTGCCCCAGCTGCGCGGTGGCGGGGAGAAATTTGCGGCACAGAACGACACCGGTCTGCACCTGATAGAAAAAACCAAACAGGAAGTCCGTGTCAAGCTTGGTTTCAATTTTTAAGGAATGAACATGAGCAATCTCGACCGCTGGCTGATGATTCCGGCGTTGATTCTGCCAGCCGCGGCGTCTGCGCCCGCATTCGCGGTGCAGTATCTGAGCGTGGAGCAGGCGCAAAAGGTATTGTTTCCAGGCGCCGACCAGTTTGTGGCCAAGCCCGTCACGCTCAGCGCCGCCCAGCGTAGTGCGATCGAATCCGCCTCGGGTGTGCGCGTGCGCACGGCGCAGGTCAACGCCTGGCGTGCCAAACAGGGCGGCAAGGCGACGGGCTGGTTCATGCTGGATGAAGTCTACGGCAAGCACGAATTCATTACCTACGCCGTGGCCGTTGACCTGGATGGCGCAGTGAAGGGGATGGAAATCCTCGATTACCGCGAAACCCACGGCGGCGAGGTACAAAATCCCAAATGGCGTGCCCAATTCACCGGCAAGAAGGCCGGCGACACGTTGAAGCTGGACGAGGACATCAAGAACATCAGCGGCGCCACGCTGTCGTGCAAGCACATCACCGATGGGGTCAAGCGGCTGCTGGCGACCTACGTGGCGGCGCTGAAGTGAATGCACCGGTTGATGCAGCCCTGCTGCACCCGCAGCCCGGCGTAAAACATCTGCGCGCCCGCCCGCTGCTCGGCACCCTGGTGGAAATTGCTGCTATCGGCGCGACCGCGGAGCGGGTACAGGCTGGGATTGAGCGCGCTTTCCAGGCGGTGGAAATGGTGCACACGCTGATGAGTTATCACGCTGCAGATTCGGACGTATCACGCATCAATCGCTGCGCTTTCGACCGCCCGGTGCCGGTGTATGAACACACCTGGCGGGTGCTGGCTGCGGCCCGGGAAATGGCCGAAGCGAGTGACGGGCTGTTCGACATCACCATTGCACCGACGCTGACGCAACTGGGTTTTCTGCCGCGTCATGCCGATTTCCCGCGTATTTCCGGCCAGGGTAACTGGCGCCATGTGGCGCTGCTGCCGGACAACCGGGTGCGCCTGCTGCGGCGTCTGCGCATTGATGTTTCCGGTATCGCCAAGGGTTATGCGGTGGACCTGGCGGTCAAGGCACTGATGGATTCAGGCATGAGCGCAGGGCGGGTCAACGCCGGCGGCGATTTGCGCCTGTTCGGCGCTACCACGCAGACCCTGCATGCGCGCCACCCAGGCGCGCCCGCCAGCATCGTGCCGCTGGTTGAACTGCGTGCAGGTGCCGCGGCCACCTCCGCCGGTTACTACACCCAGCGTCGTCATCGCGGACGCATGATCACGCCGTTGATTCACCCGCACACGCGTGAGGCGTGCGGGGTGGAGCGCAGCGTCACCGTATTGGCGCAAGACTGCATGACCGCCGATGCGCTGACCAAGGTCGTGCACGCCGACCCCGCCCAGGCCGGCGCTGTGCTGATGCGTTTCAATGCGCGTGCGCTGATGCTGGAAAACGACCCGCTGACCGGCGGCTGCCGCATCTTCGATAGCGCCGCAACCGGCCAGCCCGGCTGGCGTGCGCGCTGGGGTGTCGCCAGCGACCCCGGACAGGCACGCCATGTATAAACACTTGCCGTTGCCAATTCGTTTTGCCGGGCCGCACAAGCGCGTGTTGTATGCCGTGTTCGCGCTGCTGTGGTTGTCGGGCGCGCTGTGGCTGGGGTTTCATTATTTTCTGCGCGCGCCGGGTGAATTCGGTGCAACTGCACACCCATTGGAAATCTGGTGGCTGCGCCTGCATGGGCTGATGGGGTTTGCCATGCTGGTAGCCGCTGGCTCCGTACTTCCTATCCACACCCGTCGCGCCTGGCATTTGCACAAAAACCGCAGCACGGGTTTTTTGTTGCAGACCGTATTGTTATGGCTGTCACTCACCGGCTACGCGCTGTATTACTTTGCCACCGATGCCAACGCAGCCTGGCTGCCGCTGCTGCACTGGGTGGTCGGGCTGGCATTGCCGCTGATGCTGGTGCTGCACATCCAGCGCGGCCGCGCCGCGCCGCAAACTGTTTTTAAGCCCGTATCTGCTCCAGATACATATCTCAACCCGCCAGCCAGCCCCACGCCTTTCAGCGTCGCCAGCCAGCCGAACACCGCTTGCTCTGCCGAAAGGAAAAACCATGCATCACCCCAAACTGAAACCGGCGCTTCTGGCGACCCTCATCACACTCTCGTTCAACGTCCACGCTGAGTCATCCGCCATCAGCCTGGAACAAAAACTCGATCAGCTGCAACAGGAAATGACGGCGCTCAAGCAACAGCTGGCCGACGAAAAGGCGGCGCGCGAAAAGCAGGTGGACAACGCCGTCAAGGCCGCCGTTGCCAGTGCCGCGCCGGCGCGTGCGGATGACACCAGCATCGGTGGTTACGGCGAAGCCGTGTATAACAATTATCGCGACGGCTCGGTCAAGGACCAGGCCGACCTGAGGCGCTTCGTGCTGTTCTTCGGCCACCGCTTCAACGACAGGCTGCGCCTGTATTCCGAGCTGGAAGTCGAACACGCGCTGGTGGAATCGGGCCAGGGCGAACTGGCCATGGAACAGGCTTATCTCGAATACGGGCTGACGCCTTCAGCCAACCTGCGTGCCGGTCTGATGCTGATGCCGCTGGGTTTTCTCAATGAAACCCACGAGCCCCCCACTTTCTACGGTGCTGAACGTAACGAAGTGGAGTCGCGCATCATTCCCTCCACCTGGCGCGAACTGGGCTTTGGCTTGCAGGGCCGCGTTCTGGATAACGCGCTGGAATACAACGCGGGTATCGCCACCAGTCTGGATGCCAGCAAATACTCGGGCGCGAGCAGCGGCGTACGCGGCATGCGCTCGGAGGGCTTCAAGGCGGCCGCCAACGACCTCGCGCTGTATGCGGGCCTCAATTACCGTCAGCCCGGCTGGAGTATCGGTAGCGGGCTGTTCAGCGGCAATACCGCCCAGAACGGCGTCGGTGATACACCCAGTGCATTGCTGGCTGGCAAGGATGCACGCATGACCCTGTGGGATATCCACGGCAAATACAGCGTGGGCGACCTCGAACTGCAGGCGCTGTACGCGCGCGGCACGCTGGGCGATACCCTGGCCATTAACAATGCCGCAGGGATTGCGCCGGGCTCCGGCAACGCGGCGCCCAAGTCCTTCTATGGCTGGTACGGTCAGGCTGCCTACCATGTGTGGAAAAAAGGCGACATGCGTTTGAGTCCGTTTGTGCGCTACGAGCGCTACAATACCCAGGGCAGCGTGGATGCGGGCTATACCGCCAATCCGCTGAATAACGAGACGGTAGTGACAGCCGGTGCCAACTTCAACCTGAGCCGTGAAGTGGTGTTAAAAGCCGATTATCAAAACTACAAAACCGACAACAAAAAAGACCGCTTCAACCTGGGTGTAGGCTATATGTTCTAGAGTAATGCTGTTAGTTCGGGAAGCCCGCGCCTGTTATTCCGGGCGGATACGCATGGCAAAGCAGGGCTTCCCGCCCCGCCGGGTGACCGGTGTTTCACAGCCAAGGAGAAAATCATGCAAACTGAGGACAAGCAAAAAGCCATTACGCTGCTCAACCGCATCATGGAACTGGAGCTCGCCGGCGTGGTGCGCTACACCCATTACGCGCTGATGATTTACGGTTATAACCGTATCCCGATTGTGAGCTGGCTCACCGAACAGGGCGATGAAGGACTGCTCCATGCGCGCCGTGCCGGCGAACTGATTACCCACTTCGGCGGCCATCCCTCGCTGGGTATCGGACCGCTACTGGAGACCCACCAGCACGACATCGGCGCCATCCTGCGCGAATCGCTGGAGCACGAGCAAGCTGCGCTGGCCACTTACTACGAATTGCTCGAACTGGCTCAGGGAAAATCGGTATTGCTGGAAGAATATGCGCGCGAACTCATCGCCGTGGAGGAACTGCACGCCGGAGAAGTCAACAAGATGCTGCGCACGCCTGGCTACGTCGCCGAATTTGCAGCTTGATAAGGATACATGAATGGCCTGCTGCGAAGATAGCGCCTGTGCCATCGATCGGCTTCAGGCGCGCCAGTCGCGCACCCTGAAGTGGGTATTGCTGATCAACAGCGTCATGTTCGGGGTCGAGTTGGGCGCCGGGCTGGCGGCGGGTTCCGCCGCATTGATGGCGGATTCCCTGGATATGCTGGGCGATGCGCTGGTGTATGCGCTGAGCCTCTACGCAGTGGCGCGCGGACTGCGCTGGAAGGCGGGCGCGGCACTGGCCAAGGGCCTGGTAATGGTGGGTTTCGGCCTGCTGGTACTGGGGCAGATTGCATACCGCATGTTCAGCGCCGTGCCCCCGGAAGCGGCCACCATGGGCGCAGTCGGTGTGCTGGCGCTGGCCGCTAATCTGGTGTGTCTGCGCCTGCTCACCCGTCACCGCGACGAGGACATCAATATGCGTTCGGTGTGGCTGTGCTCGCGTAACGACATTGTCGCGAATGTTTCCGTGCTGGCTGCTGCCGCCCTGGTAGCCGTGATTCATCATCCCTGGCCGGACTGGGTGGTGGGACTGGGTATCGCCGCATTGTTTCTGCACTCAGCGTGGCGCGTACTGGGCCGGGCCCGGCGCGAACTTCAGTCAGCCTGACCCGGCTTACCCGCCTGCACCAACTGGTGCGCGCTGCGGAGACTCAGGCTGAAATCAGATCGATGTGGGCTTGACCGGACAGAACACGCTCTACGCAACCGGCGCTTATGCCAAGGTTCGAACGGATTTTTCCCGGTCCCATTGGCGCGTCTTTGCCGCAGCAATAAAGGCGTCTTTGTCGTTGCTATCCACGATGCCCGCGTCTTGTCCGACATGCGCCATTTTCAAAAGCGCCTGGCCGCCTTTGTCGACGGCGATTGCCTTGAGATGACCGAAGGCGTCGCGCACGAAATCGATGGCGGCGCCTTCCACCGACAGTGCCTTTGCGCCTGCGTCGGAGAGGATGACAGCGACTGCGTCGAATAGTACAGAAGGCGTACCAGCCAGTTGTCCGTCAGCCGCCAGCATCGAGCCATCGGCAAGCTTCGCGCCGCCCACTTTGGGGGCGACGAGCTTCACGCTAGCGCCCGCATCGGTCGCGGCCTTTTTAATCTTCTTGATGACAGCGCCGTCTGAACCATCCGCGATCAGGATGCCAATCGCGCGCCCCATGAGCGTGGGTTTCATCTTGCCGATGATCTGCAATGCGGGCGAAGGCTCCATCTCCTGCACCGGCGCGGCGGCCACCGGCGCAGCGGGCATTTTGTCGAACCCAAGACCCGCGGCGACCCGCTTGGCGAGGTCTGCTTCGATATGTCGCAGGTGGCCGACCATGGCCTCGCGCACGTGTACATGTTCGACCTTGGAAAGCTCAAACACTAAGGCCGAGGCGATGTGCGCCTGCTCATACGTGGTCTGGCTGAGATAGAACTGCCGCGCCTGGCTGTAGTGGTCGGCGAAGCTCCCGGCACGGATGCGGCCTTTCTCGCCCGTTTCAGTTACCGCAGCGCTATGAAAGCCCTTGACCGGCGTTTCGCGTGGCGAGTTTTCAGACAAGGAGTTGGGCTCATACCCCACCCGGCCCGCCGGTTGCGCCATCTGCATGTGTCCGTCGCGCTGATGGTTGGCGAACGGGCATTTGGGTGCATTGACCGGGATCTGGTGAAAATTGGGCGAACCCAGGCGTGAAAGCTGCGTGTCGAGATAGGAGAATAAACGGCCTTGCAATAGTGGGTCATTCGAGAAATCGATGCCTGGCACGACATGCGAAGGGCAGTAAGCAACCTGTTCGGTTTCAGCAAAGAAGTTGTTCGGCCAGCGATCCAGCACCATGCGGCCGATCACCTGCAAGGGCACCAGTTCCTCGGGAATCAGCTTGGTCGCGTCCAGATGATCGAACGGAAATTTATCCGCTTCCTCCTGCGTGAAAAGCTGAACCGCGAATTCCCACTCGGGGAAATTACCCGCCGCGATGGCCTCGAACATATCGCGGCGGTGAAAGTCCTGATCAGCGCCGGAAATCTTGACGGTCTCATCCCAAATGGTGGACTGCAAGCCGAGCTTGGGGCGCCAGTGGAATTTGACGAAGGTTGATTCGCCGGCGTCGTTAATCAGCCGGAAACTATGTACGCCAAAGCCTTCGATCATTCTAAGCGAACGCGGTATGGTGCGATCGGACATGATCCACATCACCATGTGCATGGATTCTGGCGTGAGCGAAATGAAATCCCAGAACGTGTCGTGCGCGGTTGCCGATTGCGGAAAGCCGCGGTCGGGTTCCATCTTTACGGCATGGATGAGGTCGGGGAATTTGATGGCGTCCTGGATGAAGAAAATCGGGATGTTGTTGCCGACCAGGTCCCAGTTGCCCTCCCTGGTGTAAAACTTCACGGCAAACCCGCGCACGTCGCGCGGGGTGTCGACCGAACCCGCGCCGCCTGCGACAGTCGATATGCGCGTAAACACGGGTGTCTTCTCACCTGCCTCGGTGAGTATCCTGGCGGTGGTGTATTGCTTTAATGAAGTGGTCAGCTCGAAGTATCCATGCACGCCTGTGGCACGCGCATGAACGATACGCTCCGGAATGCGCTCGTGATCGAAATGGGTGATTTTTTCGCGCAGGATGAAATCCTCCAGCAGCGCAGGGCCGCGCGGATTTGCTTTGAGCGAGTTTTGATTATCGGAAAGTGCGACGCCCTGGTTCGTGGTGAGCGCGGGGTGCTCGCCGCCCGCGATCTGGTGCAACTCACCGCCGGCCGCATGTTGTGAGTGCGCGTTCGGGGTTGCGCCCTTTTTCTGTGGATTTTTTCCTGAATTCCTCATGGTTTTGTCTTTGCTCATGATCGATCTCCTTGGTGATTAACTCGGTTTGCCGGCTAAGGGCATATGCAGATGCGTTGACGGCTATTGACACTCCATGATTTTTGGCAAGACACATCGGATGAAATGTTTGCATTTTTCCTGTTGATGGATGGTCATGCATGGGGCGCGTATCGCATCAATGCACATTAAGAGATGCAGCGAGGCAGGTCTGTGCGGTGACGTACACTAGGCGGTTTTGAAGCCGGTTTGTGGATGAGTCGGGCGTTAATCAGTCACAGGAAGGAATATTCCAGAATTTCAAACGCCCGGCGCCGGACAGCCATTCGTCCGGCGCCGGGCGTTTGAGGGTCGCTGTTTCTGCGCATGTTTTACTGGGCTGCACGCATCTCCCGGGCAGCCTGCACCATATTGGCCAGCGCGGCTTCGGTCTCCGGCCAGGCGCGGGTTTTCAGGCCGCAATCCGGGTTGACCCAGATATTTTCCGGCGGCACCACCTCGGCGGCTTTTTTCAGCAGACGCGTCATCTCTGCGCTGGACGGCACGCGCGGGCTGTGGATGTCGTATACACCGGGACCGATTTCATTGGGGTATTTGAAATCGCCAAAGCCGCGCAGCAGTTCCATGTCCGAGCGCGAGGTCTCTATGGTGATGACGTCGGCGTCGAGCGCGGCGATCGCGGGCAGGATGTCGTTGAACTCGGAATAGCACATGTGGGTGTGAATCTGCGTCTCGTCGCGTACGCCGGAGGCGGAAATGCGGAACGCGCGCCCGGCCCAGGCCAGATAGTCCTGCCAGTCGCCGCGGCGCAGCGGCAAGCCTTCGCGGATGGCCGGTTCGTCGATCTGGATAATGCCGATGCCGGCGGCTTCCAGGTCAGCCACTTCATCGCGGATCGCCAGCGCGATTTGCAGGGCGGTGTCGCTGCGCGGCTGATCGTCGCGCACGAACGACCATTGCAGGATGGTGACCGGGCCGGTGAGCATGCCTTTCATCGGCAGGCTGGTCAGGCTCTGGGCGTAGACGGTCCAGTCCACGGTCATCGGCGTGGGACGCGACACGTCGCCGTAAATGACCGGTGGCTTCACGCAGCGTGAACCATAGCTTTGCACCCAGCCGTTGCGGGTGAAGGCAAAGCCGGCCAGCTGCTCGCCGAAATATTCCACCATGTCGTTGCGCTCGGCCTCGCCGTGTACCAGCACGTCCAGCCCGAGGCTGACCTGCTTGTCCACCGCCAGTTTGATTTCGCGCTGTATCGCCTCGGTGTAATCCGCTGCGGACAGCTCGCCGCGCTTGAAGGCGGCACGGGCGGCGCGGATTTCTTTGGTCTGCGGAAATGAACCGATGGTGGTGGTGGGGAAAGCGGGAAGGTTGAAGCGCGCACGCTGTTTGGCTTGGCGTGTCTTGAACGGTGTGGCGCGCCGGTCGGCATCCTGCGGCAACGCAGCCAGGCGTGCAGCCACCGCCGGGTTGTGTACGCGCGGGCTGGTACGACGTGTGGCGGCGGCAGCGCGCGATGCGCCAAATGCGTTGGCATACGCCAGGTCGGCGGCGCCGATGTCCTGGTCCAGCGCCAGTTTCAGCGCACCCAGTTCATTCAGCTTTTGTACCGCAAACGCCAGCCATGCGCGCAATTCTGGGTCGAGTTTGTCTTCCCCCGCCAGGTCCACCGGCACGTGTTGCAGCGAGCACGACGGGGCAATCCACAGCCGGTCGCCCAGTTTCGCGTGCGCCGCTGCCACCCATGCCAGTGTTTGGTCGAGATCAGCACGCCAGATGTTGCGCCCGTCAATCGCGCCCAGCGACAGCACCTTGTAGTGCGGCAGGCGGTCGAGCACGGTGGTCAACTGTTGCGGCGCGCGCACGGCATCGATATGCAAGCCCGCCACCGGCAGCGTGCAGGCCAGCACGGCGTTGTCGTCCAGCGCGCCGAAATAGGTGGCCAGCAGGATTTTTATCCCGGCGGCGTTGAGACGGTTGTAGGCGGGTTCGAACGCGGCTTTCCATGCTGGCGGCAAGTCCAGGCACAGGATGGGCTCGTCCATCTGCACCCATTCCACGCCCTGGTTCTTCAGGCGCACCAGGATTTCGCCGTAGACCGGCAGCAATTGGTCCAGCAACGACAAGCGGTCGAAGCCGGCAGCCTTCTCCTTGCCCAGAAACAGGAAAGTCAGCGGGCCTAGCAGCGTGACTTTAAGCTTATGTCCGAGCGCCTGCGCTTCCCTCACTTCGTTGAACAGGCGTTCGGACGCCAGTCTGAAAACCGTGTCCGCAGTGAATTCCGGCACCAGATAGTGGTAATTGGTATCGAACCACTTGGTCATTTCGAGTGCCCTGGGGCCCTGATCGCCGGTTTCGGCATGACCGCCGCAGCAGGGTTTCGCCGCGCTTGCCACGCCGCGTGCCTGCGTGAAATAACGCGCCAGCTCGGTTTCCTGCCCGGTAAAGCCGAAGCGTGCCGGTTCGCAACCCAATAGCTGAATGTGATTGAGCACCTGGTCGTAGTAGGCAAAGTCACCTACGCTGACAAAGTCGAGACCGGCGTCGGCTTGCAGCTGCCAGTGGCGCGCGCGCAGTTCGCGGCCAGTGGCTTCCAGCGTGTCGGCATCGATCTCGCCGCGCCAGAATTTTTCCAGTGCGAATTTCAGTTCGCGGTTTTTGCCGATGCGGGGAAAGCCCAGGGTATGGATGGTGGTCATGGTGGCTGGTCCAGATTTGAAAGTGTCATGCATGATGCGACGTCTTGCTTTATGATACAAACGAGTAATTTTACTGTTTTATATGAATTAAACTAATACATGCTCACACTCAAGCATCTGCGCGTGATCGAGGCGCTGAATGAAACCGGCAGCCTGACCCGCGCTGCCACCCGTCTGCACCTGACCCAGTCGGCGCTGTCGCATCAATTGGTGGCGCTGGAAGCGCACTACGGCGTAGTGCTGTTCGAGCGCAGCCGACCGTTGCGTGTCACCCCGGCCGGGGTGCGCCTGCTGCAACTGGCGCAAGAGGTGTTGCCCAAAATGGAGGCTGCCCGGCGCGACCTGGCGCGGCTGGCCGAGGACAACCAGCCGGGGCGGCTGCGCATCGCGGTAGAGTGCCACACCTGTTACGACTGGCTGATGCCGGGCATGGACGCCTACCGCGCGCACTGGCCGGAGGTGGAGATGGATCTGGTGGGCGGGTTTCATACCGATCCCCTGGCATTGCTGGCGGAAGACAAAGCCGATCTGGTGATCGTATCGGAAACGGCGCGTCACAAAGGCGTGGCGTTCAGCCCGTTATTCCGCTACGAAATGCTGGCACTGATGGCGACCGGCCACGCGCTGGCGGCCAGGGCTTATTTAAGCGCGCAAGATTTTGCGCAAGATACATTGATTACTTACCCGGCACCGGACCGCCTGCTCGACGTGGTGCGACGCGTCTTGAAACCGGCCGGGGTCAATCCGGAGCGGCGCCTGGCCGAGCTCACCATCGCAATTGTGCAGCTCGTCGCCAGCCGCAAGGGGCTGGCCGCGCTTCCCGCCTGGGCGGTGCAGCCTTTTCTCGAGCGCGGCTACGTGGTGGCGCGGCCGATCGGCAAGAAGGGCTTGTGGAGCGGACTCTACACTGCCGCGCGGGCGAGCGACGCGCCGCGGGCGTTTCATCGGGATTTTGTCGATACCCTGCGCGAGCAGGCGTTCATGACGCTGCCGGGGATAGAGCCGCTGGCAGGATCGCCTCACCCACGCTGACGCGATTCAACGCCGACAACACCGCCTTGAGCGAGGCGCTCACGGTGTCGTGATCGAACGCGGCACCGGCCACGCGCTGGCCATTGAGATTGAGCTGGATGTAGGCCACGGCTTCGGCACCGGTGCCGCTGCCGATGGCGTGTTCGCTGTAATCCACCACGTTGATGTGCTGGCCGCTGTGGCGCATCCAGCCCTGTACGAAGGCGGAAATGGCGCCTTCGCCGTGGCCCTGTATCAGCTGGGTCTGGCCATCCACCATGATCTGCGCAGCAAGGGTGTCGTGGCCGCCGTTGCGATCCAGGCGGTAGCCCTTGAGGCTGACGCGGGTGTGGTCGTTGACGAAGGTTTGCATGAACAGGGCGTGGATGCGTGCGCTGTCCACTTCGCCGCCGTCGGCTTCGCTGGCGCGCTGCACCGCTTGCGCCAGTTCCACCTGCATCCAGCGCGGCAGGCTGAGGCCGTAATCGCGCTCCATTACAAACGCCACGCCGCCCTTGCCGGACTGGCTGTTGACGCGGATCACCGCCTGATAATCGCGCCCCAGGTCTTGCGGGTCGATGGGCAGGTAGGCAACTTGCCAGGGCTCCTCGGCTTGCTGTCGCTGCAGGCATTTGCGGATGGCGTCCTGATGGCTGCCGGAGAACGCGGTGTACACCAGCTCGCCCACCCACGGGTGGCGCGGGTGCACGGGCAGCGCGGTGCATTCGGTGGCGACCTGGATGATCTCGTCGGGGTTGGACAGGTCAAGCTGCGGGGCTATGCCCTGGCTGTACAGGTTCATCGCCATGGTGACGATGTCCATGTTGCCGGTGCGCTCGCCGTTGCCGAGCAGGGTGCCCTCGACGCGATCGGCACCGGCCAGCACGCCCAGTTCGGCGGCCGCCACCGCACAGCCGCGATCGTTGTGGGTATGCAGCGAGATGATGATGCTGTCGCGCCGGCTGATATGGGTGGCGAAATATTCCACCTGGTCGGCGAATATATTCGGCGTACTGCTCTCCACGGTAGACGGCAGGTTGATGATGCACGGCTGCCCGGGCGTGGGTTGCCATACGTCCAGCACCGCCTCGCAGATTTCCACCGCGTAATCCATTTCGGTGTTGGAGAAGCTCTCCGGCGAATACTGGAACGTCCACGCGGTGGCCGGGTATTTCTGCGCCTCGCGCTGGACCCATGCGGCACCCTGACGCGCAATCGCGGTGACACCGTCGCGATCCAGCCCGAATACGCGTTCGCGTTGCACCGGTGAGGTGGAGTTATAAACGTGCACAATCGCGCGCCTTGCGCCCCTGAGTGCTTCGAAGGTGCGCACGATCAGGGCTTCACGCGCCTGCACCAGTACCTGAATGGTGACGTCATCCGGAATCGCGTGCGCCTCGATCAGCCAGCGCACGAAGTCAAAGTCGGGCTGGCTGGCAGCCGGAAAACCGACTTCGATTTCCTTGAACCCGAGCTTGACCAGGAGCGTCCACAGGCGCTGCTTTTGCGCCACGTTCATCGGCTCCAGCAGCGCCTGGTTGCCATCGCGCAAGTCCACGCTACACCAGCGCGGCGCGCGGGTGAGGGTACGATTCGGCCACTGGCGGTTACGCATCTGCGGTGCCGGGGTGGGGTGGTATTTACGGTGGTCAAAGGCTTGCATGGTTTCTCTCCTAGTCATGTTGCGCGTCATCCTGGCTGCGCTTGTGGCGCTGCGTGCTGCCTTCGTCCGCGGTAGACGGGCAGGAGAAATATTAAGGCAAAGCAGATGGCATGTGCTTGCGTTATATGTCTATGATTGGATTTTTATGGCAATATAATTGCCATTTTATTAAATATACTTAAAACATATTGTTTGTTTAACTACCAAAGGGCCATGCAATGGAACTCGACCGCTATGATCGCAGCCTGCTGGCGGTATTGCAGCAGGAAGGCCGCATCAGCAATCAGGATCTGGCCGACCGTATCGGTCTGTCAGCCTCGCCCTGCCTGCGTCGGGTGCGTGCGCTGGAGGAGTCCGGGCTGATTACCGGCTACCATGCCCTGCTCGACGCCAAAAAACTCGGGCTGAGCTTGATGGCGTTGATCCATATCTCGATGGATCGCCACACACCGGAGCGCTTTGCCAATTTCGAGGCGCAGGTGGGCGCGCTGCCTGAAGTGCTCGAATGCCTGCTCATCACCGGCCAGGACGCCGACTATCAGCTCAAGGTCATTGTGCGCGACATGGACGCCTATCAGGTGCTGCTGCTCGACCGGATCACCCGCATCGAGGGCGTGACCGGCGTGCATTCCAGCTTTGTGCTGCGCCGGATAGTGGATAAAACGGCGCTGGCGCTCGGTATGGACTGATTCGGCCCAATGCGCGCTTGAACCTGACCCGATGCGTCGCCATGTTTGAAACGGAAGGCAAAAGGCAAAAATCAAGCTCAGGGAAGCGCCGCGGATCTTGCTTTTTGCCTTAATGTTTTCCCTGTGGTTAACTGCTTTTTCCAGATTGATTCGACGCGAGCGCTTGAATGGAGGCTTTTGACATGACTGAAACAGTTGCAAGTACCCAGGAAACTCTCGACAGCATCCATCACCTCGCCATTGCAGTGCAGGATGTAGCCGCCTCAGTACGCTGGTATCAGGACAATTTCGCTTGCCGGGTGGCGTATCAGGATGCGACCTGGGCGCTGCTGAAATTCGCCAATACCAGCATGGCGCTGGTAATCCCTGCACAACACCCGCCGCACATCGGCATTCAGGTGGACGACGCAGCGCGCTTTGGCACGCTGACCACGCACCGTGACGGCACGCGCTCGGTGTATGTGAATGACCCGGATGGCAATGCGCTGGAGATGATGGCCCGGGACAATCCGGTTTAGTCGAATACCACCGTCTTGTTGGCATACAGCAGCACGCGGTTTTCGATATGCCAGCGCACCGCGCGCGAGAGCACGATTTTCTCGAGGTCGGCGCCACGCCGGATCAGGTCATCCAGCGAATCGCGGTGCGAGATGCGTGCCACGTCCTGCTCGATGATGGGGCCGTCGTCAAGCACCTCGGTGACGTAATGACTGGTGGCGCCGATCAGTTTCACACCGCGTTCGAACGCCCGGTGGTAGGGACGCGCGCCGTGAAACGCGGGCAGGAACGAGTGGTGAATGTTGACGATGCGATTGGGATAGTGGCGGATAAAATCTGCCGACAGCACTTGCATGTAACGCGCCAGCACAATGAAATCGACATGATGGTGACGCAACAGGGCAAGCTGGGTTTTTTCCGCATCCGCCTTGTCCTCCCTGTTCACTGCAATGTGCTGGAACGGCACCTGGTAGGCCTCGGCCAGCCATTGCGTGTCGGTGTGGTTGCTCAGGATCAGCGGGATGTCGCAGTTGAGTTCGCCGGTCTGGTAACGGTAGAGCAAGTCGGCCAGGCAGTGATCGTAACGCGACACGAAAATCGCCAGCTTGGGGCGGTAAGCCGAACGCGCCAGCCGCCATTGCATCTGGAAACGCGTGGCGGTCACGGCAAATTCCTGCTCAAAATCATTCAGGTCCAGGTCGAATCCGGCCAGATCCCATTCCACGCGCATCAGGAACAGCTTCAGTTCAGCGTCCTGATGCTGGTCGGCGTGCAGGATATTGGCGTTGTGCTGGTACAGAAAATCAGCAATGGCGGCGACCAGTCCTTTCTGGTCGGGGCAACTGATGAGCAGGATGGCGGTGTTTTTAGTAGTCATGGCGGGTCCCTTTTGCGCATCATAGCCAGACTCGTCAACTAACCGCAATCGGCTAAAAAATTTAGTGGTGTCCGAGCTGCTTGATTCCAAAGCAATTCCCTCAAATCCACCAGAAACAGCGCAAATTTGTCCTTGCGGTATGCCGGCAGGATTACTACAATTTGTTGGGTGGTTGCCAGCGAGACACAATATGTTGTGTGTAACTCATTGCAGAAGCTGTGCATAACCTGTTCGTAACCAAAACCAATCCCAGGGAGACGCCCAATGCAGCTTGCCACTCCAGTTTCTACCGATAGCCCGATGCGCAACCCTTCTGAAGATACCGCTGCGCCAGCCCAGCCAGCAGCCTACGGCGACTACAAAATCATTCGGCGCAATGGGGCGGTGGTGAGTTTCGAGCCGTCCAAGATCGCGATTGCGATGACCAAGGCGTTCATTGCGGTGCACGGCGGTCAGGCGGCGGCGTCGGCGCGTATCCGTGAAATGGTGGACGGACTGACCAATGCGGTGGTGCAGGCGTTGATGCGGCGCCAGCCCCACGGCGGCACTTTCCATATCGAGGACATCCAGGATCAGGTCGAGCTGTCGCTGATGCGTTCCGGCGAGCACGAAGTGGCGCGTGCCTACGTGTTGTATCGCGAGAAACGCAATCAGGAACGCGCTGCCCACAAAGCCGAAACCGCGCAAACGCATGCCATTAGCGTGACCGAAGACGGCGTGCGCAAACCGCTGGACATGGCCGCGCTCAATGCGCTGGTGGTCACCGCCTGCGCAGGCCTGGGCGCCGAAATCAACCCCGAGCCCATCCTGCAAACCGTGTTGCGCGACGTGTACGACGGCGTGCCCATGGCCGAGGTGGAAAAAGCCCTGGTGCTGGCGGCGCGTGCCGGTATCGAACAGGATCCCGGCTACGCCTTTGTCAGCGCGCGGCTGCTGCTCAATTCCATCCGCCACGAGGTGCTCGGACGCACCGTGCTGCAGGCGGACATGGCCGGCGTGTATGCGGAATATTTCGCTGGCTATATCAAGAAAGGCATAGCGGCCGAACTGCTGGACGAGCGCCTTGCCCAGTTTGATCTGGCGCGTCTGGGGCAGGCGCTGGATGCTGCGCGTGATCTGAAGTTCGGCTACCTCGGCCTGCAAACCCTGTACGACCGCTATTTTCTGCATATCGAAGAGCGCCGCATCGAACTGCCGCAGGCGTTCTTCATGCGTGTGGCGATGGGGCTGGCGCTGAACGAGATCGACCGCGAAGCGCGCGCGATCGAGTTCTACCAGGTGCTGTCCAATTTCGACTTCATGTCCAGCACGCCCACACTGTTCAACGCCGGCACTCAGCACAGCCAGCTGTCCAGCTGCTACCTGACGACCGTGACCGACGACCTCGACGGCATCTACCAGGCCATCAAGGAAAACGCCATGCTGCAAAAATATGCGGGCGGCCTGGGAAACGACTGGACCCCGGTGCGCGCGCTCGGATCGCGCATCAAGGGCACCAACGGCAAATCGCAAGGCGTGGTGCCGTTCCTGAAAGTGGTCAACGACACTGCCGTGGCGGTGAACCAGGGCGGCAAGCGCAAGGGCGCGGTGTGCGCCTACCTGGAAACCTGGCACCTGGACATCGAGGAATTCCTGGAACTGCGCAAGAACACCGGCGATGACCGCCGCCGCACCCACGATATGAACACCGCCAACTGGATTCCCGACCTGTTCATGAAGCGGGTGATGGAAAACGGCGAGTGGACCCTGTTTTCGCCATCCGACGTGCCCGATCTGCACGACAAGTACGGCCGCGCTTTCGAGGAAACCTACACCCGCTACGAAGCCAGAACCGTCAGTGGCGACATCAAGTATTTCAAGCGCGTGTCCGCCACCCAGCTGTGGCGCAAGATGCTGTCCATGCTGTTCGAAACCGGCCATCCGTGGATCACTTTCAAGGATCCGTGCAACATCCGCAGCCCGCAAAGCCACGTCGGCGTGGTGCACAGCTCCAATCTGTGTACCGAAATCACCCTGAATACGTCTGACACCGAAATCGCCGTGTGCAACCTCGGTTCAGTCAACCTGGTCGCGCACCTCAAGGACGACGGCCAGGGCGGCAAGACGCTCGATCTGGAAAAAATGCAGCGCACCATCCACACTGCCATGCGCATGCTCGACAACGTGGTGGACGTGAATTTCTACGCCGTGGGCAAGGCGCGCAATTCCAACCTGCAGCATCGCCCGGTGGGACTGGGCATCATGGGTTTCCAGGATTGCCTGCATGAAATGCGCGTGCCCTACGCCAGCGATGCCGCAGTGGAATTCGCCGATCGCTCGATGGAAGCCGTATGCTACTACGCCTACTGGGCCTCCACCGAGCTGGCCAGCGAACGCGGCCGCTATTCCAGCTTCACAGGCAGCCTGTGGGATCGCGGCATCCTGCCGCAGGATTCGCTCAAGCTGCTGGCCGAGGAACGCGGCGGCTACCTGGAAGTGGATGAATCCAGCACGCTCGACTGGGACGCCCTGCGCGCCCGCATCAAGCAGCACGGCATGCGCAACTCCAACTGCGTGGCGATTGCGCCCACCGCGACCATCGCCAACATCGTCGGCGTGTCGGCCAGCATCGAGCCCACCTACCAGAACATCTACGTGAAATCCAACCTGTCGGGCGAGTTCACCATGTCCAACCAGTACCTGGTGAAAGACCTCAAGGCACTGAAGCTGTGGGACGAAGTGATGGTGGGCGACATCAAATACTTCGACGGCTCGCTGGCCCGCATTGACCGCATTCCGGCCGATCTGCGCGCACTGTATGCCACTGCGTTCGAGATGGAAACGCGCTGGCTGGTGGAAGCCGCCTCGCGCCGCCAGAAGTGGATCGACCAGGCGCAAAGCCTGAATATCTACATGGCCGGCGCGTCGGGCAAGAAGCTCGACGAAACCTACAAACTGGCGTGGCTGCGCGGCCTCAAGACCACTTACTACCTGCGCACCCTGGGTGCCACCAGCGCGGAGAAATCCACCGGCAAGGGCGGCGAGCTCAACGCGGTGAGCGCCGGAGGGGGCGCAAGCACCCATCAGACCGCAGCCACGGAACCGGCCACCGAGGTCAAGTTCTGCGCGATAGATGACCCGACGTGCGAATCGTGCCAGTAGCAGCCATGCATAAACCTGGAAAAGCAGTTAACCACGGAGAGCACGGGGAGAGCATGGGATGCATTTGAATTCCAGATTCTTTGGTTTCCTCCGTATTCTCCGTGGTGAAACCGCTTTTTAGGGAAAACTTTAGTGGGCTGAGCAAGACGATACCCACCAGCAATACCGCAGCGACACAGGGAACCCCTGGCGCTGCCCCGGTCAAATAAATGAAGGAGAACCATCACCATGCTGAGCTTTGAAGACACTTTCTCCAGCCCTGCACCACAAGCTGCCATGCCCGGCATGAAGCCGCTTGCCGCGGTTGCCGCTGCCACCGCGCGCGTGCGCGCCGAGGACAAGCGCATC
The DNA here is from genome assembly GCF_009938015.1 of Sulfuriferula plumbiphila. Taxonomy (NCBI): domain Bacteria; kingdom Pseudomonadati; phylum Pseudomonadota; class Betaproteobacteria; order Nitrosomonadales; family Sulfuricellaceae; genus Sulfuriferula; species Sulfuriferula plumbiphila. Next base: position 818,020 of record NZ_AP021884.1, read on the forward strand.
ATCAACGGCACTGCCGACGTCAACCAGCTGGTGCCGTTCAAATACAAATGGGCGTGGGACAAATACCTGTCTGGCTGCGCCAACCACTGGATGCCGCAGGAAATCAACATGAGCCGCGACATCGCGCAGTGGAAAGATCCCGACGCGCTGACCGAAGACGAGCGCCGTATCGTCAAGCGCAACCTGGGCTTCTTCGTCACTGCCGACAGCCTCGCCGCGAATAACATCGTGCTCGGTACCTATCGCCACATCACCGCGCCCGAGTGCCGCCAGTATCTGCTGCGCCAGGCCTTTGAAGAGGCCATCCACACCCACGCCTACCAGTACATCGTGGAGTCGCTGGGTCTGGACGAGGGTGAAATCTTCAATGCCTACCACGAGGTGCAAAGCATCCGCGACAAGGACGAATTCCTCATCCCGTTCATCGAGACCCTGACCAACTCTGAGTTTAAAACCGGTACCCCGGAGAACGACCGGAATCTGCTCAAGTCCTTGATAGTTTTTGCCTGCATCATGGAAGGCCTGTTCTTCTACGTCGGCTTTGCCCAGATCCTCGCGCTGGGACGGCAGAACAAGATGACCGGCGCCGCCGAACAGTACCAGTACATCCTGCGTGACGAGTCCATGCACTGCAATTTCGGCATTGACGTGATCAACACTATCAAGCTGGAAAATCCGCACCTGTGGACGCCCGAATTCCGCGAGGAAATCCGCGTCCTGATGCAAAAAGGCGTGGAACTCGAATACCGCTACGCCGAAGACACCATGCCGCGCGGCGTGCTGGGTTTGAACGCGAGCATGTTCAAGGAATACCTGCGCTTCATCGCCAACCGCCGCTGCCAGCAGATCGGCCTGGACGAACTCTATCCCAACTCCAGCAACCCGTTCCCGTGGATGAGCGAGATGATCGACCTGAAGAAAGAGAAGAATTTCTTCGAGACCCGGGTGACCGAGTATCAGACCGGCGGGGCGTTGAGCTGGGATTGATGGGAGACAGGAAAAAGGCGCAGTTCCCTGCGCCTTTTTTGTTGAGTAAATTAGGGCCAGTTGACGATGCCGGTAATCCTGCGCTACAAAGCTAAGGATGCTCTGAACAACCCCGCCCGAAGTACAGCGGCAGGCCATCCTGTTTCAAATCGTAGAATGGGTGCCGTGAAACGCACAAACAATACTGTTTCCGACGCTGTTTTGAATAAATAATGAAATAATGGGGTCAGACTCGATTATTTCTTAGGGATCCTCCGATGAAGGCCGCCTGAAGTTGCTTTGGACGACAAGCGTAGGTGCGCTTCGCGTGCGACATTTTGGGTGCCGGGGGTAGCCCGGCGGCTAGGTATCTTTTCTTGCTTGGCCAAGAAAAGGTAACCCAAAGGCAGACCATCCTGCTGCGCCGTCCCTTCGGGTTACCTTCGGATTGGCCGGAAAAGCGGGGCTGCGGAGCTCAGACACGATTATTTCTTGGGCTTGATTCAGCGCACTAAACTTTTTTCAAGAAACAGGTTTTCAGCACCAGGCCTTTGACCTTGTCTGCATTGCACTCGATTTCTTCTTCATCTGCAGTGAGGCGGATATTCTTGATGACCGTTCCTCTTTTTAGCGTAACGGAGGTGCCTTTTACTTTTAAATCTTTGATGAGTTGCACGGCGTCCCCCTCATTGAGGGAGGTTCCGTTGCTATCTTTTACGTTCAGTTCCGTATCCATGATTCCACTTCTTGAGCATTACGAAGCGGTCATTTTCTCAAAATAAATGACGTCGGGCGCGATTGTTTTCGCCTGGCTCAATCCGGCCAGACAAAGAGATCGCATCTAGTTTGAGTAGCATTGCTGACGAGGCGAGGCTTGTAACGCGAACCCGCCTGAGCCTGCTGTCAGCTAGACAGCAGGCTCAGGCGGGTTTCGTTTTTGACACCGGACCGGTTAAAGGGGCGCAGCCCCATTGATGCTGCTGAAGGCTGCACCCAGGCCCAATGCACGCTGCTGTTACTTGGAATGGACGATATCGCCGCAGGCAACGTAAACCTGTATGTCGGCAGGGCTTTTGTGAACGTTGATTGCCGTTTTGTTTTTCAGAATGGTTTCCAGTGAGACTGGTACCATGGTGGTCGATTTCCCGTCCTTGACCGGCTCCAGTTTCCATTTTGGCGCCTTGTCGAGTTTGGCACAGGTACCCTCATGGATATGCGCGGGCTGGGCGACACCGGCTGGCGTATTCGACAGTTCGATGACGACTTTGGTTTTGTGACCTTCAGGAGTGAGTTTCGCAGTACCCGTTTCCCCCGAGTTATTTTGAGCTCCGAGCTTGATGGTGATCGGCATTTCCTTGGCTGCGAAGGCCGGAACTGCAAAAAAACCAACAAGCAATACTGCCAGTGCTGTGCGGCGCATGGTTAATCCTTACAAATAGAAATGAGGGATTACCTGTATAGCAGGTGGCGAAAAATTTGCAAGAAGGCAAAAACAGGGCCTGCGTATCAGCAGCCATGCATTGTCTTTAACCCTCGGCGATATATTGCTGCACCGAATTGAGAAAGGAGGTCGCTATGCCAACCAAACTGTTTGCCCTGAATGGTGTGCCCGATGATGAGGCAGAGGACGTTCGTGCGTTATTGACGGCGGATGAGATTGATTTTTACGAAACCCCCGCAGGCAACTGGGGTATCTCTGTGCCGGCAATATGGTTGAACGATGAGACCCAGCTGGAGAAGGCCCGATCGTTGATTGATGTATACCAGCGCGAGCGCTTGGTCAGGGTAAGGGAAGAATATGCGCAGCTGCAAAGGGCGGGCAGGCAGCGGACCATCATTGACGTGATCAAGGAAAATCCGCTGCGGTTTGCCGTTTATTTGGCTGCCATTGTCGCTATTATTTATTTTTCCACGAAACCGTTTATGGATATTGGGAAATAACGGCAGTCCTTATTGCCCCATGCAGGCGTGTAATGCAAGATGATAGCTGACCCGAATTTGAGATGGGTTGCGGATTTGCATCAAGGCGATCGATTTCGTGTACCCTGCTTATGCGATCAGTCAGTCCAATCTTGATTCGGTCCGGTGCGGAAATGGGGCGTTATGCTCTGGGCCCACCTCACCGCGGCGTCCCGCCTGAAATGTGTCGATCTATCCTCTTCTATAAAGGGTGTCCGATGAATCTCCACTTGAGCCTTACCCCGCTGGTGTCGCTGGTTGCCGGTATTCTGATTCTGGTCATGCCGCGCTTGTTAAATTACATCGTCGCCATTTATTTGATTGTCATCGGCCTGATTGGGCTGTTTGGCACCGGGAATCTCCTGCACTGAAGCGGACGTCAACGACGTTTGCTTCCGCAGCGGGAGGGCGAATCAGTCAAAGCGGCGCGGTGTTCATCCGCGCAGTAAGATGCGCCCCTTGTTGCCCCAGCTTTTGCAGGTTTTGCCGAAGTGCCTACGCGATGAAATGCATGTAATATCCCATCCTTTCGGGCGAGATGCATGCAAAGGAATGCGATGGGAATCCTGGTGAATATCGACACTGCGTCCGCGGGTGAAAGCGAGGTCCAGGCCTGATGAACGGTACAGCCAACGGCCGCGCACCGGCTCTCGGGGGGATACAGCTACACGGGGCGACGGCACAGGTTCTCGAAGCGGCACGACGCAATTTCCTGGTTCAACTCGAAGCGCTCGGGCTCGCTCCATATGTGAAGAGCGCTGTCGAACCGGATGCCGGGCGCCCCTGCATCCGGTTCCAGCTTCGTGAAGAGTTCGCCAACGAGTGGGCGCCGGACAGTGATACGACGCAGTTGTGTCAGGTACGCAATCTCGACACCCAGGGCAATTCCAGCGATCTGGAACGGGAAATCCTGCTGGCCATGCTGCTGGGTCCGGTTGCGTTTCGGTTTCCGAGTCATGACGAACTCGCGTCGGCGGTCCGTATCAGAAAAAACATCGTCGAAGCGGCGCGCAAGACCATGCTGGCCTTTGACACGAACCAGGCGGAACGGCCTGCTGACTGCTGGACCTATTCCGAAGATCGCGGGTTCACGCTGCTGCCCGGCACGCCCCTGATCGCGGCGCTGCAGAAGGCGACCCAGCCCGACGAATCCGGGAAGCTCTACTCTTTCTCCTGTTATCGTGCTACCGAGTATGTCATTCTGCTCAGCATTGCTCAGGAAGCAATGACCTGCAACCCGGAATTGTTGCGCTGCCTGCAACATCAGGGTGAAACCAGAGCGATCATGTCAGGCGAATTCCACGAGGTCTTTCTGCGCGAATACGGTTCCATGAGCGATCCGTTGCCGCTCAAATATTTCGTCCCCGGGGATCGAACCTGGTTCCGCAATCCTGACGATCATTCATCGGACGTGACCGGTTACGAGGGATCCTGGGTGCTCTACCTCGGTGACGGGTTGTTCACCAACTTCTGGAAACGGGCCGAGCCGTACACGCTGACGGCGAAATGCCTGGAGTTGTTCCATTGGCGCAATGCGACCTATCGAGATCAGGCAGGCGAATTGCAAATTGACGAGACGATCGTTGAAGCGCTTGTCCGAACTTCGATGCATGATCCGGCAGAGGTCGAGCGCATCCTCAAAACAATGCTGCGGCTTCGGGAGCCGAAAGGCGTGTACGTCGACGGCGGCTGCATCGACACATCGCGCGAGTATCCGCGCTGGGTTTGCCCAGGCACGTCCGATCTGGTGCTGCCCGGTCATTGAGCCTGCCCTGACGGTGTCCGGGCCATTTCACCCCATCCTGTCCCCGGGAGGGCTGGAGTAGCTACCGGGTTGAATGGCGCTGTTTCAGTGCGCTCATGTTGGCTCTTTCCGTGACGAGATGACTGCAGACGCAGATGCACAAAGTGCGTTGCCTGCAAGTGGAACAGGTAGTGTAATGCTTGAGCTCTGCGGGCACGCGATGGATGGATTGGATTGCATCATTGAAATGATAAGGCAAAACGGCATAAGACAGGATGCAGCTCCTTCACTCCGGAGATGCCCCTTATGTGCGATGTTGGACGGCATTGCTTTCGAGGAGATGGCGACATGGCAATAAGCTGGATCACGACATTCAAAATTATTCCGTGGGCTGACGTGCTGACTGCGGCGCCTTACATTGTTCAGGGAGCGGAGAAGCTATGGAGCATCATTACCGGGAAGCCGGCGCAACAACAACGCAGTAATGATCATGCTGCAGAGAAAGCCTCGTCGCAGTCGAGGAGTCTGTCGGCTCTCGATGCCCGGGTTCAATCGCTTGAGTTGCTGGCCTCGGAGCTTCACAAAGAAGTGCTGCTGTCGTCAGAACTGATCAAGTCTCTTGCGCAGCAAAATGCCCAGTTGGTCCAGGCAGTGGATATACTGCGCGTCCGCACACGCGCCCTGCTGGGCGTCTGCGGTGTGCTTGGGGTCGTCACTGCAACGTGTGTGTTCTTGGTGTTGTTCCGCTGATTGCGCTTGATACGGCATTTCTGTGGGCCATACCGGCTTGCTTTTGCTACACAGCCGGGTTTTAACGTTGGCTATTTTTGGATCCGGTTTGACCACTCCTCGGGATGAACTGGCTGAGAGATACCTCTTCGAAGAATGGGGTCGAGAACATAGACTGACCTGGCCATGAAAGTGGCAAAAGAGGAACTGGACGGAAGAGCTATTGTGTACCAGGCAACGCCGCAACATAAGGAGCGCGTCATGGATGAAAGCATGGAATTTGTAACGGTTGCACGCTCACTGGACAGTTCCGAGATGCTCATACTGAGCGCTCTGCTGGAGGCGGAAGGCATTCCGTCGTTTGTGGCAGACGTCAATATCAATCAGACATACTCGCTGCTGTCCATCGCAGCCGGTGGGGTCAGATTGCAGGTGCCGAGTGAATTCTCTGTCGCGGCCAGGCAAATCATTGCCGACGTGAATTCGGGTTTATTGGCACTGGACGATGACGATGTGGGGTGTTCGGCCTGATTTCCGAAACTGAAAATGCTCATTCATCCTGAAAACGGCACTGACCGCGGGAGCGTGGTTAATTTCAGAGGCTTACCCTGTCCGCAACCTCCCGTCTGATCAACTCAAAGTTGTGCCGAAGGAAGTTCGTGTGTGTTGTACGCAGGGCTGAGTCTGCCTATAAAGAATCCATATCCCGCTTTATCCTTCGTTATGCAGCGCCACCAGGTGCGCCAGCACGGTGCGCACGCGCTCCATGGCTTGTGCCAGGGTCGTTTGTACTTCGGCGCCGCTGATGGCGATTTTGCTGTTGCCGCGCCCGGCAGCGTGGTTGGCGACGACCCCGATGGCGGCATAATTGAGACCCAGTTCGCGCGCCAGGGCGGCTTCGGGCATACCGGTCATGCCCACCATGGTGGCGCCGTCGCGCTCCAGGCGGTTGATTTCGGCGGCGCTTTCCAGGCGCGGACCCTGCACAGCGGCATAAACCCCGCTATCAATCGCGCGCTCCCCCGCAGCAGCGATGGCGGCCATGATTTTGGCGCGCATGCATGGGCTGTAGGGCTCAGTGAAGTCGATGTGGGTAACGGATTTGTCGCCACCGTTGTAAAAGCTGTGCTTGCGGCCGTAGGTGTAGTCGATGATCTGGTCGGGGACGACCAGCGCGCCGGGAGTGAGATCGGGGTGGATGCCACCCACGCTGGCCACGGATACGATGTGACTGACTTTTTGCTCCTGCAGCGCCCACAGGTTGGCGCGGTAGTTGACCTCGTGCGGCGGAATGGTGTGGCCGTAGCCGTGGCGCGCCAGAAAAATCACCTCATGCCCGTTGATGTTGCCGAAGGTCAGCGCCCCGGAAGGCTCGCCGTAGGGAGTGCGGGCGACCTGCCGGTGGGTGATTTCCAGGTTGGCGAGCTGGGTGAGGCCGGTGCCTCCGATAATGGCGAGCATGAGCCTATTGTGCCTGCTGAATGCCGGCGACGAACCACGGTGCAGTTCGGTCGGTGGCGGATTTCTGGATGTTCCAGATTTCGTCGAACGGCGCAGCGGGGGCGTTGGCTTCTTCGCGGATCAGGCCATGGAAACGCACGCTGGCGATGACCAGACTGCCTTCGGTGACCACATCGAGCATGTCGGCATTGAGCAGGGTGACGTCGGTTTTTTGCGCGCTGGCGCCACGTTCCTGGATTTGCAGGCTGATCTCGGCAAATACTTCGGGCGTGGTGTATTCGCGGATGTCGTTGAGATCGGCCACATCGTAAGCGGCTTGCAGACGAATGAAATGGGCCTTGGCGTCGCGCACGAAGGCGGCGTCGTCAAACCAGTCGGGGCGGCTGCTGGCAACAGGTGCGACTGCCGGGCTGCCCATGGGCAGCCCGGCGTTGCTCACCGGCATCGGTACCTGGATGCTTTGGCCATGGGCGGTATAGGCGGTGGCTTGTGGTTCGGCTGATTTACGGCGCATGGCACGCATGATGAAGAACACGCCGGCAGCCAGTGCCAGCATCAGCAGGATATCCATCGGCTTGATACCGCCGAAGGCGCCACCCATGAACAGCGAGGCGAGCAGGCCGCCCGCTGCAAGACCAGCCAGAGGACCGAGCCACTTATTACCCCCCGCTGCCGGGACTGCAGGAGCAGGTGCGGCGGGCGCGCGCGGTGCGGCCTGCTGGCTGATGCTTTCACGTTGCTTGCCGAAGCTTTTGCCGCCGCCAAAGCGCTTGGCGTAGGCGTCGGTGGTAATCATGCTCATGCTCAGCAACAGGGTCAGGAATAAGGCAAGGAATTTACGCATTTCGCACTCCAAATATAAGGCAATGAACAGTGATTCTATCAAGTACAGCTGAGCAGGTTTGACAGAATAAACTTGCATGAGCCTCAGAAAAAATCGAGGTAATCAGGTTTGGCCGTCTTTCATGGCATAGATCGCCGGCAAATTGCGCCACGCGCCTTCCACATCCATGCCGCAGCCGAATACATAGCGGTTGGGCAATACCAGGCCGACAAAATCGGCGCGGATCGGTTTGCTCTGCCCGGTGTGTTTTTCGGTCAGCACGGCGCAGGCAACTTCAGCGGCACCCATCGCCAGCAGGCGGGAGCGGATGGCGGCCAGGGTATGGCCTTCGTCGAGAATGTCATCGAGCAGCAGCACGCTGCGCCCGGCCACCGATTCGCGCGGCCCGACGATCCATTCCAGCTCGCCGCCGCGCGTGGTTTTGCCATAGCGGGTGGCATGCACGTAGTCGAAATCGAGCGGGAAGTACAGCCTGGGTAAAATTTGCCCGGTAAATACCACCGCGCCGCCCATCACCGAGAGCAGCAGCGGAGTGGTATCTTTAAAGCGCGCGCTAATGGCGGCAGCCAGGGTGGTGATGGCTGCCTGTACCTCGGCCTCCGAGTAAATCAGATCGGCGTCATCGAGGATGCGCCAGGCTTCGGCGTTATTGATCATGACTGCTGGTTATGCGCTGACGCCTGGTTTCATACAGGCAGATGCCCGCCGACACCGACACGTTAAGGCTTTCCACCGTACCGTACATGGGGATTTTCACCAGCACGTCGCAGTGCTCGCGGGTGAGGCGACGCAGGCCGCCACCTTCGGCTCCCAGCACCCAGGCGACGGAGCCGCCGACACCGGCTGCCGGCAATTCGGTTTGCGCTGCGCCATCGGCACCGACGATCGTCACGCCATATTCCTTGACGTCGCGCAGCGCGCGGGCGAGGTTGGTGACGGTGAGGTAGGGCACGGTGTCTGCTGCGCCGCAGGCTACTTTGGCCACGGTGGGGGTGAGGCCGACGGCGCGGTCCTTGGGCGCGATTACGGCGTTGGCGCCCATCGCATCAGCCACGCGCAGACAGGCGCCGAGGTTGTGCGGATCCTGCACGCCGTCGAGCACCAGCAACAGCAGGTCGCCTTGCAGGCCTTCGAGCACTTCATCCACGTGGCGCGGCTGTTGCACCATCGTCACGCGCGCGGCAATGCCCTGGTGGCGCGGGCCGCCGGCGATGCCGTCGAGGCGCTTGCCGTCCACTTGCAAGACACGGACGCCAAGGGTTTTGGCGTGTTCCAGCAGCTCGCGCGCGCGTCCATCCTGGCGCGCAGCATCCACGAAAATTTCCTCGACACTGGCTGGGTTCTGGCGCAGACGTGAGGTCACGGCGTGGAAACCGTAGATCAATATACCGGCCATTTAGTGCGTTCCCTTGCTGGATTTGCGACGCCGGCGCAATTTTTTCGCCGGCTCGCTGGTTGCGGCAGCCGATTGGGTGTGGGATGGTTTACCGGCAGCTGATTTTTTGGGCTGTTTGCTGCCGCCATGGGACTGGTCTTGCACCGCTGTCTGGGTGGGACGGCTAGCGCCGGCCAGGGTGAAATCAATGCGTGCGGTATCCAGACTCACGCGTACGATTTTCACCTGTACCCGGTCGCCCATGCGATAGCGCGTGCCGGTGCGCTCGCCCAGAATCTGGTGACGCGCCTTGTCGAAGTGGAAGTAATCGCTGCCCAGTTCGGAGATGTGCACCAGGCCTTCCACGTAGATGTCGTCGAGTGCCACAAAAATGCCGAAGCCGGTCACGCTGGAAATGGTGCCGGGGAATTCCTCGCCGACCCGATCCTGCATGTAGAAGCACTTCAGCCAGGCTTCCACGTCGCGGGTGGCGTCGTCGGCACGGCGCTCGGTCATCGAGCAGTGTCCGCCCAGTTCCACCCAGTTGCCGGGCTGGTATTTTTCGCCATTCAGTGCGGCCTTGATGGCGCGGTGGATGAGCAGATCGGGATAGCGCCGGATGGGCGAAGTGAAGTGGGTGTAATGTTCATAAGCCAGGCCGAAGTGGCCGACACTGTCCGGGCTGTATACCGCCTGCTGCAGAGAGCGCAGCATCACGGTTTGCAGCAGGGCGGCATCGGGGCGGCCTTTGATTTTTTCCAGCAGGGCGGCGTAGTCCCTGGCCTGCGGGTCATCGCCGCCACCCAGCGCAAAGCCGAATTCGGTCAGAAATTCACGCAATGCGGCGAGTTTTTCCGGGGTGGGGCCTGCGTGTATGCGGTACAGCGCGGGCTGTTTTTTCTTTTGCAGGAAATCCGACGCACACACGTTGGCAGCCAGCATGCATTCTTCAATCAGGCGGTGGGCATCGTTACGCGTGACCGGGACGATGCGCTCGATTTTTTTCTCGTCGTTGAAAATCATCTGCGTTTCCAGCGTCTCGAAATCAATCGCGCCACGCCGCCCGCGTGCTTTCAACAGCACTTTGAACAGCGTGTAGAGGTCGTTGAGTTGCGGCAACAGGTCGCCGTGGGCACCGGCGTTTTGCGGGTGTTGCAGCCAGTCCCACACCTGGTTGTAGGTAAGGCGCGCGTGCGAGTACATCACGGCGGGGTAGAAGCGGTATTCCTTCACCGCGCCGAGCGCGCCGATTTGCATGTCACACACCATGCATAGCCGCTCAACCTGCGGGTTGAGCGAGCACAGGCCGTTGGACAGTTCCTCCGGCAGCATGGGAATAACGCGCCGCGGGAAATACACCGAATTGCCGCGATTGTAGGCCTCCGCATCGAGCGGATCGCCGGGCTGTACATAGTGCGACACGTCGGCGATCGCCACCACCAGGCGGAAGCCTTTGCCTTGCGGCTCGCAATAGACCGCGTCGTCGAAATCGCGTGCGGTTTCGCCGTCGATGGTCACCAGTGGCAGGTGACGGATGTCTTCGCGCCCGGCATGGTCTTTTTTGAGCACTTTCCTGGGCAGTTTCCTGGCGATTTTTTCCACGGCCTCGGGGAAGATATAGGGCAGGGAATGCTTGCGCAGTGCGATTTCGATTTCCATGCCGGGGTCGGCGTAGCTGCCCAGTACTTCCACCACGCGTCCCATGGGTTTGGCGTATTTGGCGGGCTGCTCGATGATCTCAACCGTGACTACCTGGCCGGTCTGAGCGCTGCCTTCATTGCCGGGGGGGATGAGAATGTCCTGAGTGATGCGCTTGTTTTCCGGGGACACCAGCATGATGCCGTGCTCCACCAGCAGGCGCCCGACGATGTGGGTGTTGGCGCGTTCCAGCACTTCGACTATCTTGCCTTCGCGCCGCCCGCGCCGATCCACGCCGATTTCGCGCGCCATGACGCGGTCGCCGTGCATGGCTTTCTGCATTTCACGCGACGACAGAAACAGATCGTCGCTGCCGTCGTCAGGTGAAAGGAAGCCAAAACCATCGGGGTGACCTTCGACGCGGCCTTTGATCAGGTCGAGTTTTTCCACTACGCAAAGGTCACCGCGCCGGTTCTGCATCAACTCGCCATCGCGCTCCATGGCACGCAGGCGGCGTGCAAACAGGTCGATCTCGTCGGGGGTGATATCGAGTAGTTCAGCCAGTGTTTCCGGCTGCAGCGGCGCCCCCTGCTGGCGCAATACGTCCATGATGAATTCGCGGCTGGGCAGGGGGTGCTCGTAGCGTTCGCGTTCGCGCTCCAGATTTGGATCAGTCGCGCGCAGGCCGGTATGGGGCGTGGTTTCGGCTTGTGCCGTGGGTTTTTTCATTGACAAGTATCCTTGTTCATTTATAATGCGCGTCTTTCCAGCCCAGATGGCGGAATTGGTAGACGCACATGGTTCAGGTCCATGCGGTGGCAACACTGTGGAGGTTCGAGTCCTCTTCTGGGCACCAGATTAGCAGTACACCAAACACAAAAGGGCAGCGCCAGCTGCCCTTTTGTGTTTTCCTGTAGCGCCAGTCCGAATTCAGTCATTCGTATTGCCTTGAATGCCGTATCCGTATGGGACGAATACGGCGTTGTAGTTCAGTTAAACGGGTGACGCAGCACAATCGTCTCTTCGCGGTCGGGGCCGGTGGAGATAATGTCGATCGGTACTTCGCACAAGTCTTCCATGCGTTTGAGATAGGCGCGCGCATTTCCGGGTAGATCCTCGTAACGCTTGATACCCACGGTACTCTCCTTCCACGCAGGCATTTCCTCATATACCGGCTCGCACTTGGCCAGCGTTTCGGCGCCCACCGGCAGGATGTCGGAGAAGCCGCCGTCCAGATTGTAGCCTACACACACGCGTAGCGTTTCCATGCCGTCGAGTACGTCGAGCTTGGTCACGCACAGGCCGGATACGCCATTGATCTGGATCGAACGTTTTAATGCCGCAGCGTCAAACCAGCCGCAGCGCCGCGCGCGTCCGGTCGTGGAGCCGAATTCATGGCCGCGTTCGGCCAGGTATCTGCCATTGTCATCAAACAGCTCGGTGGGGAAAGGGCCGGAGCCGACACGCGTGGTGTAAGCCTTGGTGATGCCCAGCACGTAGTGCAGGGTATGCGGCCCAACGCCTGCACCGGTTGCCGCGCCGCCCGAGGTGCAGTTGCTGGAGGTGACGAAAGGATAAGTGCCGTGGTCGATGTCGAGCAGCGTGCCCTGCGCGCCCTCGAACAGCAGGTTGCTGCCGGCCCGGTTGGCCTCATACAGCAGACGCGGTACGTCGGCCACCATGGGCTTGATGCGCTCGGCCAGCCGCAGGGTTTCCTCCAGCGACTGGCTAAAATCAACCGGTTCGGCGTGAAAATAGTTTTTCAGTACGAAGTTGTGGTAATCCAGTACCTCGCCCAGCTTGGCAGCGAAGCGCTCGCGGTGGAATACGTCCTGCAGGCGAATGGCGCGGCGCGCCACTTTATCTTCGTAAGCGGGGCCGATGCCGCGTCCGGTGGTGCCGATCTTGCCCGCGCCTTTGGCGAGCTCGCGTGCCTGGTCGAGGGCAATGTGGTGCGACAGGATCAGCGGGCAGGCTTCGGAAATTTTCAGGCGTGACGCCACGTTGACGCCTGCTGCTTGCAGCATGTCCACTTCTTCCAGCAATGCCTGCGGCGATACCACCACACCGTTGCCGATAAAGCAGGTGACGTTGTCACGCAGGATGCCGGACGGGATCAGATGCAGCACGGTTTTTTTGCCGGCCACCACCAGCGTATGCCCGGCGTTGTGGCCACCCTGGAAGCGCACCACGCCCTGGGCGTGGTCGGTGAGCCAGTCCACGATCTTGCCCTTGCCTTCATCTCCCCACTGCGTGCCGATGACGACGACGTTCTTGGTCATGTTGTTATCCAAACGGTTTATCAAAAATTATTTTGCCAGAGGGACGACTTCCCATTCGCCCTTGTTGTCGAGCAATATGCGGTCGCAGTTGAGTTCACTGCGATCCGCTTCGTGGCCGGGCAGTTCGACGACTACAATTTCACCGCTGCTGCGCAGCTGCTGAATTTTCTCCGCCAGTCTGGCGTTTTTGAGGTAGGGTGCGAGGATGCCTTTTGTGCCTGGTGCGCGCCAGAACTGCGTGGCAATTTCGCGCAGGTCCAGGCTAAACCCGGTGGCGGGACGTGCGCGACCAAACGATTTTCCGACCTCGTCATAGCGCCCGCCCTGTGCCAGCACGCTGGTATGACTGCCGGCATAGGCGGAGAACACCACGCCGCTGTGGTAGTGGTAGCCGCGCAGTTCGGCCAGGTCAATGGTGATTCTGGCGCTGCCTTTGAGTTCATTTGCGATGGCGCGCAATTGTTCCAGTGCCTGGGTGATTTCCAGACTGCTGGGCAGAATGCGGAATGCTTCGTCGAGCACCTCCAGCCCCCCATAGAGCGTGGGCAGCGCGATAAATGCGGCGCGGGTTGCCTCGTCCATACCATGCGTCAAATCACGGATGGCCGGGGTATCTTTGGCCTGCAATGCCTGAAACAGGGCGGTTTCTTTTTCCGCCGGCACGTGCCCATAAGCCATCAGCCCGCTGAATACACCGACATGGCCAATATCCAGATAGAGGTCGCCGACGCCGGCCAGGGTCAATGCTTCCAGCATCAGGCGCTGGATTTCCACGTCCGCCTCGTAGCTGCTGTGACCGTAAAGCTCGGCACCTACTTGCAGCAGTTCACGCGAGCGATTCATGCCCTCGGGCAGGGTGTGCACAACCACACCGGCGTAGCACAGGCGCGTCACGCCCTGATGATTGAGCAGGTGTGCGTCGATTCGTGCCACCTGCGGGGTGATGTCGGCGCGTAAACCCATCATGCGCCCGGACAGCTGGTCCACCAGCTTGAAGGTGCGCGTGTCGAGGTCGCTGCCGGTACCCGTGAGCAGGGATTCCAGATACTCCAGCATGGGCGGGGTGACCAGCTGGTAGCCGTGGGTGCGGAACAGATTGAGGGTACTGAGGCGCAGGTATTCCAGGCGCCAGGCGACCGGCGGCAGCAGGTCTTCGATATATTCAGGTAATAGCCAGTTATGCATGGGAGTGAGATGCAAGCAGGATTATCAAACCGCCGAGCATAGACGCGAGCCCCACGAAGCGCAACTGGCCATCGTGCGGCACGATCATCTTGCGAAACGTCTCATGCCATAAATTGGGTGGCTGTAGCGGCAGCGCGCCTTCCAGCACCCGTTTCAGTGCGATTGCTGCCGGGAGCTTGCCACTGCTCATCGCCTATTTGCCCGCATTGGGTGATTTCATGTATTTAAAGAAGGCGTTGTTAGGCTCGAGTACCAGCACGTCACTCTTGCTCTTGAAGCTCTGGCGGTACGCATCCATGCTGCGATAGAAGGCGTAGAACTCGGGATTCTTCGAGTAGGCGGTGGCGTAGATGGTGCTGGCCCTGGCATCGCCCTCGCCCTTGATGGCCTGGGCGTCGCGGTAGGCGTTGGCGATGATCACCTGACGTTGGCGGTCGGCGTCGGCCTTGATTTTCTCGGCTTCTGCGGAGCCGGTGGAACGCAGTTCGTTGGCCACGCGTTTGCGTTCCGCTTCCATGCGCCGGTACACCGATTCACTGACTTCCTGCGGCAGATCCACGTGTTTGAGGCGCACATCCAGCACCTGCACGCCGATCTTGCGCGCATCCTGGTCGGCTTTCTGGCGCAGCGTGGCCATGATCTGATCACGTTCACCCGATACCACGTCATGCACGCTGCGTTTGCCGAACTCGGCGCGCAACCCATCGTTGATGGTCTGCTGCAGGCGCGTCTGGGCACGTGTTTCATCGCCACCGACGCTGACGTAATACTGTCTGATGTCAATAATGCGCCATTTGGCAAAGTAATCCACCAGCACGTTTTTCTTTTCCGAGGTGATGAAACGATCTGGCTCGGCCGGGTCAAGGGTAAGCACGCGGGTATCGAAATAACGCACGTTCTGCACCAGTGGCAGCTTGAAATACAGGCCAGGCTGTTTGTCCACGGCGACGACTTCACCTAGCTGGAATACCATCGCATTCTGGCGCTGATCCACGGTATACATGGTGAGGCTGGCCAGTATCAGGATAACCAGCACGGCTACGATCAGGATATTGAAATGTTTCATGGCCGATCCTCCCGATCACGGCTGCGGAAGGTATTGCGCGAGTGGCTGTCGTCCTGAGTGGTGGGTGCCGTGCCGGGCTTGGGTGTGGTATCCAGCATGACCGGCGCGGGGGAAGTGCCCTGACCGGACATGTGCATCAGCTTGTCGAGTGGCAGATAAAGCAGGTTATTGCCGCCTTTGCTGCTGTCTACCAGCACCTTGGTGGTATTCGACAATACCTGCTGCATCATGTCCTGATACATGCGCTCACGCGTTACCACCGGCGCCTTGCTGTATTCCACCAGTATCTGCTTGAAGCGGCTGGCATCGCCTTCGGCATTGGCAATCACCGACTGCTTGTAGCCAGCAGCCTCTTCAGCCAGGCGTGCGGCCATGCCGCGTGCTTTGGGAATGACATCATTGGCATAAGCCTGACCTTCGCTCTTCAGACGTTCGCGATCCTGCCCGGCTTTTACCGCGTCATCGAATGCGCCTTGCACTTCCTGGGGAGGCTGTGCATTCTGCATGGTGACCTTGCTGATACTGATGCCTGTCTTGTAACGATCGAGCGCATCCTGGATATGCCTGGTGGCGCGGGCAGCGACATCGGCGCGGCCTTCGTAGAGTACATAATCCATCTTGCTCTTGCCCACGATTTCGCTCATTACACTTTCGGCAACCTGGCGTACAGCATCATCCGGGGAGCGGTTGTTGAACAGGTAATCTTCCGGGTCTTTCAGGGTGTATTGCACGGCGAACTGGATGTCGATGATGTTTTCGTCATCGGTGAGCATCAGCGATTCTTTCAACATCTTGTTTTTGACGTTGTTGCGATAGCCGATTTCCACGGTACGCACCTGCTCGATATTCACTACCTGTACGCTCTCAATCGGCCACGGCAAATGCCAGTTGGGACCGGGCTGGGTGGTTTCGATAAATTTGCCGAAACGGAGTACCACGCCACGCTCGCCGGTATTCACAATGTAAAACCCGCTGGCCAGCCACACTGCGACGATGATCGCTGCCACAATGCCCAGACCGGCAGCCCCGAAGCCATTCGGGCCGGAATTGCCGCCGGGCGTTTTTCTGCCGCCAAACAAGCCCTTGAGCCTGGCGGTAAAGCGTCGCCAAAGCTCATCCAGATCCGGCGGTCCTTCGTTTTTTTTGCCCCATTGTGGGTCGTTCCAAGCCATGGTTTTAATCCAGTTCTGGATGATATTCGTTGTTGATGATGGCGGTGCTCAATTGCGGGGCTGCAGGCTCGCGGTGGCGCTGCGACATTTGCGTCAGCACATCACGCAACGCGGTAATGCCTGCGCCGGTTTTGGCGCTCACTCTGATGCGCGTAATGTTACCATACTCATCCTGCTCGACGCCGGGTTCTATCGTACCCAGGTCAATCTTGTTCATTACCAGAATTTGCGGTACGTGCAGCGCGCCGATTTCTGCCAGCACCTTGTTGACCTCGGCGATCTGCTTGTCGCGATTCGGGCTGCCGGCATCCACCACGTGCAGCAGCAGGTCGGCCTGGATGGTTTCTTCCAGGGTGGCGCGAAAACTCTCCACCAAAGTATGCGGTAGCCGGGTGATGAAACCGACTGTATCGGACAGCACGATTTCGCCTGCATTGGGCAGATACAGCTGGCGCGTGGTGGTATCAAGGGTGGCGAACAGCTGGTCGGCGGCATAACTGCCGGCGTGGGTAAGCGTGTTGAACAGCGTGGATTTGCCTGTATTGGTATAGCCCACCAGCGACACTGACATGACCCGGCCACGACTGCGCGCACGGCGCTGTATGGTGCGCTGGCGATGCTGCTTGGCCAACCGGTCCTTTAATAGCTTGACACGCTTGCCAATCAGGCGGCGGTCGGTTTCCAGCTGGGTTTCACCCGGGCCGCGCAGGCCGACGCCGCCTTTCTGGCGTTCCAGGTGAGTCCAGCCGCGTACCAGGCGCGTGGAAATGTGCCCGAGCTGGGCGAGCTCGATTTGCAGCTGAGCTTCAGCACTCTGCGCGCGGCGCGCAAAAATATCCAGAATCAGGCTGGTGCGGTCCACCACCCGGCACTCCAGCAGCTTTTCCAGGTTGCGCTCCTGGGCGGGGGACAGGGCATGGTTGAAAATCACCACACCGGCGTCGGTGGCGCGCACCATGGTGGCGATTTCATCCACTTTGCCACTGCCGGCGAATAGCGCGGCGTCAGGCCGGGCACGGCGCCCTTCGATCAGCCCTGCCACATCGAGCTGGGCACTTTCAGCCAGGCGCTGCAATTCTTCCACGCTGTCGGCGTAATCCGGCTCGCCAAAATCCAGGCTGGCCAGCACCACGCGCTCGCTACCGGCATGACGTTCAAACATGGAAACGCACCACAATAATTTTAATTTTGGCCAGACCGCAGGCTACCAGCGGATACGTCTGGTGGCGGTCAGGCCGGGAGGATTTATTCAGCGCCTTGTTCCGGACGAAGGTTGACCGCGCGTGCCGGCACCACGGTGGAAATGGCGTGTTTGTATACCATCTGTGTCACCGCGTTTTTGAGCAGTACAACGTATTGGTCAAACGACTCGATATGCCCCTGCAGCTTGATGCCATTCACCAGGTAGATGGAGACCGGCACGTGTTCCTTGCGCAGGGCGTTGAGGAAGGGGTCCTGCAGCAATTGACCCTTGGATACGCTCATTTTTATGTACTCCCAAGCTTATTGGATATCAGTTGATTATGCGGTGAAGCTGCGCATCGGGCAAATTATGGGAAATTGCTGATGTGCAGGTCAGACCGTCGATGTATCGAATTGCGGACGCCCGAAGTGGTAACCCTGCCCCCAGTTGACGCCCATTTCGCGCAGGAGTTCCGCCGTCTCGGCATCCTCAATGTTTTCTGCAATGGTGGTAATGCCCTGTTTGCGAGACAGGTCAACGATACTTTGTATCATGTCGCGAATTTTCAAGTTGTGACGTAAATTAGCCACCATCCAGCCTTCGATTTTGAGGAAACTGACGGGGAGCTTGGCCAGGTACAGAAACGAGGAATAGCCGCTGCCGAAATCGTCCAGCGCCAGACGAAAGCCGGAATCCAGCAGCGGCTGTATCTCGCGCGTCAGGAGCTCGAAGTTGGCGATGTACTGGCGCTCGGTAATTTCGAACACCAGGGGTTTGACCTCATCCCGTGCTGCCGCGCAGCTGCCACAAATCTGCTGAGTGTGTTCAAGCAGCTGTTTGACCAGATCGCCGCGCGCCAGGAATTGCGGTGACAAATTCACAAAGTGGGCGAATTCCGGCGTGGCGCCTGCATCCAGGCGCGCGGCACAGCGCATTATGGCCTGGCGGGTGACGCTCTGGTCCACCAGATGGATCAGGTGCAGCCCTTCTGCGGCTTCGATGAATTCAGCGGCAGGCGCCGCACGTCCGGTTTTGCCGATCAAGCGGGCCAGCGCTTCGTCTGCGACCGGCTCGCTGGTGGTGAGATCCACCATGATCTGATAGGCCGTGACGATGCGCTTGTCCTGCAAGGCGGATTGCAGTTCCCCGGCATGCCAAAGCAGTCCGCGCTGCGCCATCTGGTGCAAAACCACGCGGTCGCGCCCGCCATTCTTGGCTTCGTACAAGGCGCTGTCGGCCTCGGCCAGGATTCGTGTGAGATTCTTGTCGTCACCCTTGCATACGCTTACACCGGCGCTCAGGGTGAGATCCAGGCTACCATGCGGCGTTGCAACAGGGTGTTGCCCGTATGCCTGGCGCAGCCTGTCCATCACCGCAAACGCCTGTATGCCGTCCACATTATGCAGGTAGATGAAGAATTCTTCGCCACCCCAACGGGCAATCCAGTCGCCATCGCGCATCTGTCCAAGCAATATGGCGGCGGCCTGTTGCAGTACGGTATCGCCGGTTTCATGACCGTAGTGGTCATTCACCAGCTTGAACCGGTCCAGGTCGCAAATTGCAATAGCAAACGCTTCGCCGCTGCGCTGGGTGCGCGCGAATTCTTCAGCCAGCCGGGTTTCTGCAGCGCGACGGTTAGGCAAGCCGGTGAGCAGATCGGAGAGCGCCAGTGCCTTGAGTTCTTCGCGCTGCCGCTTCTGCAGCAAAAACTGCCCGAACCAGGCAGCAAGCAGTTCGACAAATGCGATATCGTCTTGTGAACATTCGGCCAGCAGCGGTGTGCGATGCATGAATGACAAGGTGCCGTAGAGCTGCTCGCCTACCCATATCGGTGTGCCCACATACACATGAAAGCCCGACTGGGTGAGCAATGCATGTGCGCGGTAGTGTCTATCCAGACTCAGGTTGGGGAGGCACAGGCTGTTCTGGGTGGTCGCCACTGCATGACAAATCGAGTCATGCAACGCGATCTGCCACGGCATATGGAACACTCCGGTGGCATCGAATAAATAACGCAGGGTGTAATGCTGGTCGACTTCACCCACCAGCGCGGTTTCCATGTTCATCGCCTGTGCTGCAGCCTCGAGCATGGCGTCGATTTTTTGTATCTCGTCCAGGGTGCGATCCGTGGCCAGTCGCCACAGTGCGCGCAGACGATCCTGCAGGCTCGTGTCGGTGTGGAATGGACCCGCATCGGATGTACCGGACAAGTTGTTTTTCATCAGGGTCTATTTGCCGGATGGCGCGCTGGTGTGGACAGGCACTCCAGAGGATCGGACACTTTGCTTCCCAGTCTAGTCAACATTGCCAAAAAGACCACACACGCCTTCACTCCGGCGCAATTTGCGCGTTGCGCAGACGTGCTGCGGCGGCTTCGGGGCTGATAGTATTGACGAATAGTCCGGAGCCCAGCTCGAAGCCGGTCGGGATCGAAGTGCGCGGGCAGATTTCCAGATGCCAGTGGTAGCTGGCGGCATGTTCGGCGGTATGCGCATCATGCGGCACGGCGTGCAGGAAGTAGTTATACTGGGCGCCGCCGATGACCGCATCGAGGCGCGCCATGGTGCGTTTGACCACGCTGGCGAGGTCGGCCAGATCGTCCGCGCTGATGGCCAGGAAATCCGCTTGATGCGCCAGCGGCAGGATATGCACTTCCCACTCGAAGCGGCTGGCAAACGGCTTGATGGCAATGAATTTTTCTCCGCGTTCCACCACGTATTGGCCAACGTCGATCTTGCGCCGGATTTCGCCCGAGTTGCGATCGTAAATGGTGGCTTCAAAGGTAAGCGCTTCGTCAATCAGCGCGCAGAAAATGCAGTGATGGTGCTTGCGGAAGTACTCGCGGCTGTTGTCCACCTCGGCCTGCACGTTCTCCGGCACCACCGGCATGGCAATCACCTGGCTGTGGGTGTGGGGAATAGAGGCACCTGCCGCGGGGCCGAAGTTCTTGAATACCAGCACATATTTGAGCCGGTCGTCGGAGGCGTAAATCTGTGCCATGCGATCCCGGTAGGTTCCAAACAGCAGGGCCAGGTGGGTGCTGCTCATGTCATGGAGGGCGGTGCCGTGTTCATAGTGGTCAATGATGACCTCGTGGCGGCCATAGCCGTCGATCGTCTGCTGCAGGCCAAAGCTGAAATTGGTCTGGGTGCGGTCGTCGCCCAGCACCGGGTAGAGGTTTTCCACGATGCGGATGTGCCAGTCACCGGTGGCCGGGTAGGTGAGAATTTCTGGCGGGGTCTTGTCTTCGTTACCCCGGCAGAACGGGCAGGTTTCCACGTGCTTGCGGGTGTCGCGGGGCGCCAGATCCTCGGCTTTTTTCGGGCGCATGCTGCGCGCTGTGGCGACCAGCACCGATTCGCCGGGTACGATAGGATTGATGCGGATTTCGCGGATTTCGTTGGGCTCGCTCATGTTGTCTCCTTAATTATTCTAAAAAACTTAATTCAAAACCACGGAACCACGGAGTTCACGGAGGAAGGCAATCCTGGGCTTTTATGGTCTTACCCAACAGGTGAATACCAGGCGGCCTGCAATCCGTTGTTTTTTACTCCGTGTTCTCCGTGAACTCCGTGGTTAAATACTTTTTCCGGGTCAGTCTTTTTTGCGCTGTTTGCCGTATAGCTTGCGTCCCACCATGCGCTTGCGGTGGGCCTGGCGTTTTTCGCTCTCGCTGAGCGGAGCGGGTTTTTTGTCGGCGAACGGGTTGGCACCCACGTTGAACTGCACCCGCAGGGGCGTGCCTTCCAGCTTGAACGCCTGGCGGAAGGTTTTTTCCAGATAGCGTTTATAGCTGGCACTGATTTTATCCAGCGCGCTGCCGTGCACCACGATCAGTGGCGGGTTCATGCCGCCCTGGTGGGCATAGCGCGGTTTGGGGCGGAACGGGCCGGACTTGGGCGGCTGGTGTGCAGTGACGGCATCCATCAGGATACGGGTGAGCTGGGGCGTGGGCAGCTTGGCCATGGCGGCAGCATAGGCTATGTCCACCGAGCCAATCAGACCGCCCACACCATTGCCCTTGAGCGCCGAGATGTAATGGAATTTGGCAAATTCGAGGAATTGCAGCTTGCGCGAAATTTCGCGTTTGACGGTGTCGCGTTTGTAGTCGTCGAGGTCATCCCATTTGTTCACCGCCACCACCAGCGCACGCCCGGTCTCCAGTATGAACCCGGCCATGTGCGCGTCCTGCTCGGAAATGTCGGTTTGCGCATCCAGCACCAGCACCACCACGTTGGCGTCTTCGATGGCCTGCAGGGTCTTGACCACGGAGAATTTCTCGATAGCCTCGAAAATCTTGCCGCGGCGGCGTACTCCGGCAGTATCGATCAGGGTGTATTTCTTGCCGGCGCGTTCAAAATCGATGTGGATGCTGTCGCGCGTGGTGCCGGGCTGGTCGAAGGCGATGACCCGCTCTTCGCCGAGGAGCGTATTGACCAGGGTGGATTTGCCCACGTTGGGGCGGCCGACGATGGCGATTTTCGGGTGTTTGTCGGACTCGTCCTCAGTGGCATCGGGAAAGTCCTCCAGCGCCAGTTCCACCAGTTCCTGCACCCCTTCGCCGTGGCTGGCGGAGATGGCCAGCGGGTCGCCCAGCGCCAGTTCATGGAATTCGGCGGTCACCACTTCACGGCGCATGCCTTCGGCTTTGTTCACTACCAGATACACCGGACGCCCGCTCTGGCGCAGGCGGTCGGCGATGATTTTGTCCTGTGCGGTGCAGCCGGTGCGGACGTCCACCATGAACAGGATGACATCGGCCTCGTCCACGGCCTGCAGGGTCTGGCGTGCCATTTCGTGCATGATGCCGTCTTTGACCACCGGCTCGAAGCCGCCGGTATCCACCACCAGGTAGGGCTTGTCGCCCACTTTGCCGTGGCCGTAATGGCGGTCACGGGTGAGGCCTGGGATGTCTGCAACGATGGCGTCACGGGTCCTGGTCAGGCGGTTGAACAGGGTGGATTTGCCCACATTGGGACGGCCGACCAGTACGAGAGTAGGTTTCATGGTGTATTCACTGCCGTGCATCCGGCGGCGATTGGTTCCGGTTTATTGGCTACAAAGCAAGCGCGTAGACGCTGCCATTGGCGGTTTGCACCACGACACCGCCGCTGCGCGGTTGCGGACGGCTGATAATGGCGGAGCCGTCGGTGGCGCTGCGTCCGGCAAAACTGCCGTCATCCAGCGCCAGCAGGTGCACATAACCCTGCCCATCGCCTACCGCCAGATAATTGCCGACCCGGCGCGGCGCGGTAGTGTGACGGGCGCGCAGTTTGTCCTGTGTCCACAGGTTCACGCCACGGGTTTTTTCCAGTGCAACGACTTCACCTTTGTCATTGGTTACATAGAGATTGCGGTCATCCATGGTGAGACCGGCCACGCTGGAGAGGTCGCGCGCCCAGTCGAGATTGCCGGTGCGCAGGTCAAAGCATGCCACGCGCCCCTGGTAGGCCGCGGCGCACACCTGTTTGTCATCAGCGACCGGACTGCTGGTGACATCGGCAATCCGCTCGATTTCGGATGCGCCCCTGGGAATCGCCACGCTGGCCTCCCAGCCGACGACTCCCGTATCCAGTGCCAGCGCCACCAACTTGCCACCGGCATAACCGGCGAATACGCCGCCCCGGGTAATCAGCACACCGGGCTGACTGCGCAGCGACAGTGCGGGCAATGCGCGCTCGTACATCCATTTGCGCTTGCCGTCCCTGGCGTCCAGCGCATAAATGTGGCCGTCAGCGGTGCGCGCCACGACGGTGCCCTCGGCAACTTGCGGTACGCCCAGCACCTCGCTGGATAGTTGCACCTGCCAGCGCGGCTTGCCATTGCCATCGAAAGCCAGCAATTGGCCTTTGGGTGTGCCCACCAGTTCCAGGTCGGCGCCTATGCCGACCCCGGCAGACAGTTTACCGCCGGTTGCAATGCGCCACAGCGTGGCACCGTTGGCGGCATCAAGCTTGGCCAGTTGACCATCGTATCCGGCCACGTAAATCGCATCGGCACTCAAGCCTGGTGCAAAAGCATAGTTGTGTGCCGCCCCTATCTTGGCTTGCCAGCCGGTCTTGAGATTGACTGCAGGCTTGAACGCTACCAGCGGTGTAGGTCTTTCGGCAGTGGAGCTGCTGCCGAACCAGTTCATCGGGTTCATGCTGGAGCAGCCGGCAAGCGCGGCGACGAGTGCGAATACGCCGATGCGCGGCAACATGTTCATGGGCTTGTTCATTTGGGTTCCCCGCCGAGGGCGTCGAGTTTGACTTCAATATATTTGCGGAACGGGCTTTGCGCGTCGATTTTTTCTAGTGCGATCTTGTAGCTGGCACGCGCATCGGCAAGCTTGTTCTGCTGTACCAGCGCATCGCCCTTGAGATCATTGAAGCGCACGGCGAAGGCTTCATTGTAGTGGGCATCGAGCAATTTAAGCGCCCCTGCCGGGTTTTTCTGTTCCAGCAACAGGGCGGCCAGACGCAGTAGCGCCAGCTGTTTAATGCCGTCTTCGCGGGTGTGGTCGATGGCCCACTGTAATTGCGCCTGCGCGCTTTTCATATCCCCGGCCCGGGCGTTGCTGCTGGCGGCAATCATCGCCGCGCGCGGGGCATAGGGTGTGCCGGGGTATTTGTCGATAATGGCTGCGGCATCATCCTTGACGGCTTTGGGCTGGTTCGCCTGCAAGGCAAGTTGCAGTGCGCCGTACATCACGGCGGCCTGGGCAGATTTTTCGCGCTGTTGATGCTTCCACCACTGGCTGCCCGCCGCCGCGATGATCAGTATGGCCAGGGCGCCCGTCACCCAGGTGCCGTAGCGTTTCCACCAGTCTTTGAGTGCGTCGAGTTTTTCCTGTTCTTCCAGATCGAAAGTCATGTTCAGTTCCTTGATTGCAAGAGGTATGTTGCCTCAACGATGCTGCAGCGCGCCTGTTCGGCTGCTTCACGTAATGATTTCAGGGTGATTTCTCCGGCAGCGGCTTCGTCGTCGCCGATAATCAGCGCATAGCGAGCGGCGCTGGCATCGGCCTTTTTCATCTGTGCTTTGAAGCTGCCGCCGCCGCAGTGTAACACCACGTTCAAACCGGCCTGGCGCAAGGCATTGGCGACCTGCCAGGCAAACGCCGTAGCAGCCTCGCCCTGGTGCACGATGTAGGCATCCGTCGGGGTAGCGGGCACAACTGCCCCGGATCCTTCCAGCAGTGCCAGCAGGCGCTCCACGCCCATGGCGTAACCGCAGGCGGGAGCGGATTTTCCGCCGATCTGTTCGATCAGGCTGTCGTAGCGGCCGCCGGCGCACACCGTGCCCTGGGCACCGAGCTTGTCGGTTACCCATTCGAACACGGTGTAGTTGTAGTAATCCAGTCCGCGCACCAGGCGCGGGTTGATGCGGTATTCGATGCCATTGCTGCGCAACAGGCCTTGTACGTCCTCGAAGTGCCTGATGGCGTCCGTGTCGAGGTCGTCCATCAGGCGCGGCGCGGACTCTACCAGCGCCTGCATGGCCGGGTTCTTGGTATCGAGAATACGCAACGGATTGCTGTGCAGACGGCGTTTGGCGTCCGCGTCGAGCTGATCCTGATGCGCCTCGAAATGGGCGATCAGGCGGCCACGATGACGGGCACGGCAGGCGGCATTGCCGAGCGTGTTCAGCTCCAGCGTAATGTCGGTGAGGCCGAGACGCCGCCACAGGTCAGCGGTCATCACGATGTGCTCGGCATCCATGTCCGGACCGGCAAAGCCCAGTGCCTCGACGCCGACCTGGTGAAACTGCCGGTAGCGGCCTTTTTGCGGGCGCTCGTGGCGGAACATGGGGCCGGCGTACCATAGCCGCTGCGGTGTGTTGTACAGCAGGTTATGCTCGATCACGGCGCGCACGCAGGCGGCAGTGCCTTCCGGACGCAGCGCGAGATGTTCGCCGTTCAAGATGTCCTCAAACGCGTACATCTCTTTTTCGACAATGTCGGTGACTTCACCGATGGCGCGTTTGAACAGTGCGCTCTGCTCGACGATGGGCGTGCGAATCTCGCGATAGCCGTAAGCGGCGAGCCAGTCGCGCACCACCGCTTCGAAGTGTTGCCAGCGCGGGCTGTGCTCGGGCAGGATGTCGTTCATCCCGCGTATGGCCTGGATAGTGTTACTCATTTTTCAATCGTTTCTTTTGCCAGCGAGGGCACAGAGGGCCCAGAGAAAGGCATTCCCCCTGTGCGCTCAGTGGCAAATGGTTTTAGGCAACCGCAATCGGTATGGTTTTGGGCTTGCTGACCATCTGTCCATCAGCATAGCGGCTGTGCACGTAGTCTTCGACAATCTGCTGAAACTCCTCGGCGATGCGCTCGCCTTTCAGCGTCACGGTTTTTTGGCCGTCCACATACACCGGGGCGACCGGTACTTCGCCGCTACCGGGCAAGGAAATGCCGATGTTGGCGTGTTTGGATTCGCCCGGGCCGTTCACCACGCAGCCCATCACTGCCACACGCATGTCCTCTACGCCGGGATAGTGGTTGCGCCATACCGGCATCTGCTCGCGCAGGTAGCGCTGGATGTCTTGCGCCAGATGCTGGAACACGGTGCTGGTGGTACGCCCGCAGCCGGGGCAGGCCACCACCATCGGGGTGAACGAACGCAAACCCATGGTTTGCAGGATTTCCTGAGCGACCACGACTTCCTGGGTGCGGTCGCCGCCGGGTTGCGGTGTCAGGGAAATGCGCAGGGTGTCGCCGATGCCTTCCTGGAGCAGCACCGACAGTGCCGCGGTGGAGGCGACAATGCCCTTGGAGCCCATGCCCGCCTCGGTCAGGCCCAGGTGCAGCGGGTAATCGCTGCGTGTGGACAGTTCGCGGTAGGTGCTGATCAGATCCTGCACGCCGGAAAGTTTGCAGGACAGGATGATGCGATCGCCGGGCAGGCCGAGTTCCTCGGCCTTGCGTGCCGAATCCAGCGCCGAGGTGATCAGCGCCTCGCGCATCACCCATTCCGCTGCGCGCGGTTCGGCCAGCCGCGCATTGTCGTCCATCATGCGCGCCAGCAGCGCCTGGTCCAGGCTGCCCCAGTTCACCCCGATGCGCACCGGTTTGTTATAGCGGCAGGCGGTTTCGATCATGGCAGCGAACTGTTCGTCGCGCCTGCTGCCTTTACCCACATTGCCCGGGTTGATACGGTATTTGGCCAACGCCTCGGCGCAGGCGGACACGCTGGCAAGCAGCTTGTGGCCGTTGAAATGGAAGTCGCCGATCAGCGGCACGTCGCAGCCGCGCTGGTCCAGCAGGTCGCGGATGCGTGGCACCGCCTCGGCAGCCTCCTGGGTATTCACGGTGATGCGCACCAGTTCCGAACCGGCGCGCCACAGCGCGTAGACCTGCTCAGCGGTAGCAGCGCTGTCAGCGGTGTCGGTGTTGGTCATCGACTGCACCACAATCGGCGCATCGCCGCCGACAGCGACATTGCCAATCCATACCGTGCGTGTGGGGTGACGCGAGATGTGAAAATCAAACATTTGCTTACTCGATAGTCAGGTGCGCGACACTTGTTCCGGAGCGCGGCGTGAGGTTAACCGGTTTGCCATTGTAGGTCATGGCGACGCCTGCGGCGTTGCCAACGATTGCGCTAAAGGGTGCTTCACCGGAGAGTTGCGCTGTCTCCCCGGCACGATACAGGCGCGCGGTGAGGCGTCGTTTACGGGCGTCGGTGATTTGTACCCAGGCATCCTGCGCGAACCTGAGCTGGATATGACCGTCCCCTGCCTGGGCGGGTATGGCAGGTGCTGCAACAGCGGGGGCAGCCGGCGGTGAGGACTGCGGCGCTGCCATGGCAGGCGCGGCTGCCGGCGCGACCGGTGCAGGTGCAACTTTTGGGGTGGCGGGAGGAATTGGCGGCGCTGCAACCGGGGAGACGGGAAGCGCTGTCGGTGGCGCGTTGTCGGCACGTAGCCACTGATACACCGTCAACGGCAATGCGACCACGATGACCAGCGCCAGCAGGCTGAGTTTTAGCCAGTGCCGTGACAGGCTGCTGGTCAGCGCAATGTGTTCGTCATGGATGGCGAGCGCTTCGGCAGGGTTGGCAGAGGCTGCCTGCATCGCATCCAGCAGCGGCTGCGGATCAAGCTGTAGCAGCCGTGCGTAGTTGCGCACAAAACCGCGGCTGAATAGCGGTCCCAGGCTGGCGAAATCATCCTGTTCAATCGCGGCTATCTGCCTGGGGGTGAGCTTGAGGCGATAGGCGACATCGCTCACGCTCATGTTCTGTGCCTGACGAAGGGCGGCGAGTTGCGCGCCGACTGACTGGATGGCGCTGTGGCCGGACTGTTCGTCTGCGCTCATTCGTATTGTCCGTTCAATAGCAAGTGCGTTTCTGGCGAATCGGCGAAACGTCTGCGCAATTGCAGGCCGTAACTCGCCTCAGCATCGCGATCCCCCATTTTACGCGCCAGGCGCACGCCCAGCCAGAGCGGAGCCGGGCTGGGCTGGCTGACGTCGAAAAAACGGGCAAGCAGCACGCGCGATTCGGGATAGCGGCCTTGGCGATAATAGATATCGGCGAGCTGTGCCAGGGCTTGCGGCTGGTTGGGCTGGCGCTTGAGCGCGCGTTCGAAATAGGCTTCAGCGGCAGTCTGGTTCCCCGCTTTCAGCGAACACACACCCGCATTGGTGAGTGCGCGTTCAGGCGAGGGATAGAGTGGATTGCGCAGCGCCTCATTGAATTGTGCAATGGCTGGCTCAAAGCGGTTGCGCGTGCACAGGAACCAGCCGTAATTGTTGTGCGTTTCGGATTCGTTAGGCGCCAGTTCGAGGGCGCGGCGGAAGTTGTTCTCAGCGGTCTTGTCTTCATGCAATTCCATGTAGACCAGACCAAACATGTTGTAAGCCGGTGCATAGCGGCTATCGGCACGGATGGCATCACGCAACTCTTCCAGCGCGATTGCATACTGGCGCCGGGTGAAGTAGTCGGCAGCGAGCTCGGTGTGTATGCGCGCGCGGTTTTGTGCTTCGCCGACGTTGCTGGTGGCGGTCTGCTGCGAACTTGGCGCATCGGCGCCCGGAGGTTGAGCACAGGCGCCCAGCAGCAAGGTAATGAGAAGGACAGCAAGCTTGTTCAATGCGACACCTCCATACGGCGCATGACCCGCCGGGTCTTATCCTGCACCTGCCCGGCCAGTTGGCCGCACGCGGCATCGATGTCGTCGCCGCGGGTCTTGCGGGTGGTGACGATGTGGCCCGCCTGCATCAGAATATCGCGAAAGCGGCGCATTGCATCGCCGCGCGAACAGCGGTAACCGGAATCCGGGAACGGGTTGAACGGAATCAAATTGAATTTGCATGGCACATCGCGTACCAGTTCAATCAACTGGCGCGCGTGTTCCGGCTGGTCGTTGATGCCATCCAGCATGACATACTCGAACGTGACAAAATCGCGCGGCGCCTTTTCCAGATAGCGCAGGCAAGCTGCCATCAGTTCAGCCAGCGGGTATTTCCGGTTGATCGGCACAATCACGTCGCGCAGCCTGTCGTTGGGGGCGTGCAATGAAACCGCCAGCGCCACCGGGCAATCCGCGCGCAGCCGGTCCATGGCCGGTACCAGGCCGGAAGTGCTCACTGTAACCCGGCGCCGCGACAGGCCGTAGGCATGGTCGTCGAGCATGATATTGAGTGCGGTGACCACGTTGGTGTAGTTCGCCAACGGCTCGCCCATGCCCATCATCACCACGTTGGTGATGATGCGTTGGCCCTTCGGGTCGTGTCCCAGTGCATGGTTCGCCCACCACAGCTGGCCGATGATCTCCGCCACCGACAAGTTGCGGTTGAAACCCTGACGGCCGGTAGAGCAGAATGTGCACTCCAGCGCACAGCCGACTTGCGACGACACGCACAGCGTGCCGCGCGCATCATCCGGAATGAACACGGTTTCTACCCCGTTCATGCTGCCCACGTCCAGCAGCCACTTGCGCGTGCCGTCAGAGGACGCCTGCTCCGCCATCATGCTGGGCGGCGTCACCGTTGCCAGCTGCCCGAGTTTCTCGCGCAGCGATTTGGCCAGATCGCTCATTTCGGCGAAATCCGCCGCGCCGAAATGATGCATCCAGCGCATCACCTGTTTGGCGCGAAACGGCTTCTCGCCAAGTTCGGCGAAATAACCGGTGAGGCCGGGCAGGTCGTAGTCGAGCAGGTTGACGGTCATGGGTTGGGGGCGGGCGGAAACCGGGTAGGACTGCCTGGGAGCCGGTCGGACTTAAAGAAAACCGGCTGCAAATCCGCGTGGCCGGTGCCTATTTCACCGTTTTTTCGGTCAATAGAACGGCTATGCCCCGCCGACACGGCGCTGGCAAAGCCATCCGGGGCGGGAGGCGGGGCAAAGGCGCGCTTCCCGCAAGCGGGCGACTTCGCCACTAACGAGTCCGCGCGCCCCTGCACAACCGGCAAATGGGGTAAGCAGGCATTTCGCCGTAAGGCAAAAGCTCGCAAAATCTGCCCGCGCCCAGCCGAATTTTGCGAGCATCCGCTGTGCGGATTGCCTGCTTGAACCTTTGCGCTACGATTCTTCAAGTCCGACAGCCTGCTAGCGCGAGTAAACGTTCAACGCCGGGAAGTAGTAGGCAATTTCCACCGCGGCGGTTTCCGCTGCGTCGGAGCCGTGTACGGCGTTGGCGTCAATGCTGTCGGCGAAATCGGCGCGGATGGTGCCGGGTGCTGCCTTTTTCGGGTCGGTCGCACCCATCAGGTCGCGGTTTTTCAGGATCGCGCCTTCGCCTTCCAGTACTTGCACCATCACCGGGCCGGAGATCATGAAATCCACCAGGTCCTTGAAGAAAGGACGCTCGCGGTGTACCGCATAAAAACCTTCAGCTTCAGCGCGGGACAGATGCATCATGCGTGCGGCGATGATTTTCAGGCCGGCGTCTTCAAAGCGCTGGTAAATTTTGCCAATTACATTTTTGGCGACTGCATCGGGTTTGATGATGGAAAGGGTGCGTTCGACAGCCATTGCGGTACTCCGTGGATGTAAGGGGTTTCAGGGTTGAAAATCCCGCCTAAAATACCACGAAACGCCCATAAAATAAAGGCTTAGCAGGCGTTGTTATCCCATTCCGGCTGTATGCCTGCTGCACCCGCCGGAGCCTGCCAGGCGCAGTCCACCCCGATCGCGGCTACCCACACCAGCGTCGCGCCGCAATACAGCAAAGGCAGACGATCACGCTGCCAGGGCGGGATGGCGGATTCCTGCAACAAATTTTTCAGGCTGCGGCGCGGACGCCGGCAGTCGGGGCGGAAACGTTCACCACCCTGGCGCAGGCGGATGGTGACCGGGGCATGACCGAGTTTGGCGCGATCCAGACCCTGGCCGGTAACATGGGTAAAACCCAGGCTGGCGCCGAGCTGATCGAGTGCAAGTTGCGCTTCGCCTTGCCAGTGCCAGTGCAGGCCGGGGTCGGGACTGGGCAGTCGGGCTGCGAGGTGCGCCCAGCCCTGGTAGCGGTGCAGTTCCCAATTGGCGTGGCGGATGCATGGCTGGCTATCCGCGCCGGCGTGGGTGAGTTGTCCCAGCATGGCGGCGAGTCGCGCCTGGCTGGGCATGGGGATGTGATTGAGCGCGAGAAAATGGCGCAGCAGGTTGCGCGCACGCGGTGGGGGCAGGGCAGCCAGCCGGGCGCAGTCCAGGCGCTGGGGCTGGATGGCGTCGGTGGCGTCGAGCGCGGCGAGCTGGTCGAGCAGGTCAGCGGCCTCAGCAAGATTCTGCGCGCTGCGGGCAAGGCTGGCACGCCACGCCGGGAAGCGTCCACCCAGTAGCGGCAGCACGGTGCGGCGCAAAAAATTGCGATTGAAATGGGTGTCCTGGTTGCTCTCGTCTTCTACCCATTGCAGCGCATGTTGTCGCGCCCAGGTCTCGATCACGCTGCGGTCAATATCCAGCAACGGGCGCAGGTAGGCGGGATGGCTGCCCGCCTCGCGCAACACCGGCATGGCTGCCAGACCTTTTACCCCCGCGCCGCGCAGCAGTTGCAGCAGCAGCGTTTCAGCCTGGTCGTCGCGGTGGTGAGCCAGCGCAACGAAGTCGGTATCCAGGCGCGCGTATGCGGCATAACGCGCGCGCCGCGCGGCGGCTTCGAGTCCCAGCGTCGCGGCGTCCTCGATGCGGATGGTATGCACCTGCAGCGGAATATGATGTGCAGTGCAGAGCGTGCGGCAGGCGTCTACCCAGTCTTTTGCGTGGGGGCTGATCTGGTGGTTGACGTGGATGGCGCAGAGTCGGAAGGGATGGTCGGCTGCCAGGCGCGCCAGCAGGTCGAGCAATACCACCGAATCCACGCCGCCGCTCAAGCCCAGGGTGATGCGACTGCCGGGCGGGACATGGCGGACCAGTTGCGTCCGCACCGTTTCCAGCAGATTACTTGGCTGGTGCGTCCTTGAATCGGCCATAGCTCATCAGGCGCTCGTAGCGGGTTTTGAGCAGGGCGTCGAGGGGTTGGCTGGTGAGGCTGTCCAAAGCATCCTGCAGCGCCTTTTTCATGGATTGCATCATCAGCGCCGGGTCACGATGCGCGCCGCCCAGCGGTTCGTCCACGATACCATCAATCAGGTTGAAGGATTTCAGGCGTGTGGCGGTAATGCCCAGTGTTTCCGCAGCCACTGGCGCTTTATCCGCACTTTTCCACAAAATGGACGCGCAGCCCTCCGGGGAAATCACCGAATAAGTCGAATATTGCAGCATCATGGTCTGGTCGCCCACGCCAATCGCCAGCGCGCCGCCGGAGCCGCCCTCGCCGATGATGGTGCACAGGATGGGCGTTTTCAGCTCTGCCATGACAAACAGGTTGCGTGCGATGGCCTCGGACTGGCCGCGCTCCTCGGCGCCAATGCCGGGGTAGGCGCCGGGAGTATCAATGAAGGTCATTACCGGCACGGCGAATTTTTCCGCCAGGCGCATCAGACGCAGCGCCTTGCGGTAGCCCTCGGGACGCGGCATCCCGAAATTGCGGTAAATTTTTTCCTTGGTGTCACGGCCTTTCTGATGGCCGATGAGCATCACGCTCTGGCCATTGAAACGCGCCAGGCCACCGACAATTGCCGGGTCGTCACCAAACGCGCGGTCGCCGTGCAGTTCCTCAAAATTGTTAAACAGGGCACCCACATAGTCCAGCATATAGGGGCGCTGCGGATGTCGTGCCACTTGCGAAATCTGCCAAGGGCTGAGCTTGGCGTATATGTCTTTGGTGAGCTTTTCGCTCTTTTTTTGCAGGCGGCCGATTTCTTCCGAGATGTCCAGCGCAGAATCGTCCTGCACATAGCGCAGTTCCTCGATTTTGGCTTCCAGCTCAGCGATCGGCTGCTCGAAATCCAGAAAAGTGGTTTTCATGGGCAGTCAGGGCCGTGAAAAAACCGGCATTGTAGCCGATTCAGTTGCCAGGCTGAATCGCATTCCAGCCCGTGCCGCACGCAGGCTGTCATTGTATTAATGATGATGGCCGTGTTCGCCGTGTTCGCCGTGTTCGCCGTGGGCGTGACCGTGGGCGATTTCTTCTGCGCTGGCAGGACGTACGTTGTCCACGTGGCAGGAAAATTTGAGGGTCTGGCCAGCCAGCGGATGATTGCCGTCCACCATCACGGTGTCCTCGGTCAGTTCGGTGACCGTGTAGAGCATGAATTCATCGGTGCCTTCAGCCGCACCTTCAAACTGCATGCCCACAGCGATTTCCGCCGGGAACAGGTGACGCGGTTCGGCGCGCAGCAGTTCTGCCTCGTATTCGCCAAAGGCGTATTCCGGTTCCAGGGTGACATCAATATCGTCACCTTCCTGCTTGCCTTGCAGGGCTTCTTCCACGGTCGGGAAAATGCCGTCATAGCCGCCGTGCAGGTAGCTTACTGGCGCGCTACTTTTTTCCAGGATATCACCCGCCAGATTGGTAAGCTGGTAGGAAATGGTGACAATGGTGTCTTTGGCGATTTGCATGGTGTCCTCGGTAGGCCGGTTGATAATTTAGTGAAAGCGGTATAGCAATGATGCAGTGCCGGTGTTTAGATTAAAGCTGCTTGACCAATGCAAGCACTTGTTGTGCGTGCCCCTTGCTTGCAACGTCGTAAAGCGCATGGCGCACTACACCATGCTTATCAATGATGAAGGTGGAGCGCAGCGTGCTTTTACGGCTTACACCGTCGATGATTCTATCATGCAACACGCCGTATTTCTGGCATACCACGGCATCCTTGTCTGCCAGCAGGCGTGTGCTGATGCCATGCTGGTCGCGAAACGCTGCATGGCTGAGGCAATCATCACGTGACACACCCAAAAGTACCGTTTCATGCGCGGCGAAGTCAGCTGCCAGATCGCTGAATTCGATATTTTCCTGGGTGCAGCTGGGTGCGCTGTCGCGTTTGTAAAAATATAACACCACATGCGCATGTCCTTTGTAATCCGCCAGCCTGATGAGCTCCATGTCGGCATCGGCACAACTGAAATTTGGCGCAATCTGACCCGGCTGCAACATGCTGACCCCTACGTGTGCTGCTTCGTAATGGGCGGATTCTAACCTATTTCAAACCTGGCTGTAGGCAATCTCGTTTGCAGCGGCGCTATAATCCGCCCATGGACAAACACTTGCTTGGCGGGCTCAGCGCTACCCGGTTTTTGCGTGAATACTGGCAAAAAAAGCCCCTCCTGATACGCAATGCGGTGCCCGCATTTGCCGGGCTGATTAACCCCGATGCCCTCATCGAACTATCCTGCGCAGATGATGTTCAAGCCCGGCTGGTACGCCAAAAAAAACACGGCTGGCAGCTGCACCACGGGCCCTTTACCAGGAGCGGTTTCAAACGCATCGGCAAACTGCCGTGGACGCTGCTGGTACAGGAACTCAATCACCATCTGGATGCTGCCGAAACATTGCTGGCACGTTTCAATTTCATCCCGCACGCGCGTCTGGATGACTTGATGGTGAGCTATGCAGTGGACGGGGGCGGCGTGGGGCCCCATTTTGATTCCTATGACGTGTTTTTGTTGCAGGGCATGGGGCAGCGTCTTTGGCAAGTCAGTGCGCAAGACAATCTTGATCTGGTGGCGGGCGTGCCGCTGAAAATCCTGCGTCATTTCGAGGTGGAGCAGGAGTGGCTGCTCAACCCCGGCGATATGCTCTATCTGCCACCGCGCTATGCACACAATGGTGTGGCAGTAGGCGAATGCATCACCTATTCGATCGGGTTTCGTGCCCCCGGTGTGCAGGAGATTGCCACCCAGTTTCTGGTGTACCTGCAGGATAGGATCGAATTGACCGGTATCTACCAGGACCCTGACCTGCGTTTGCAAAAGCACCCCGCACAAATCAGTGATGCCATGCTGGAGCGGGTCGAGACGATGCTGGCGCGCATTCACTGGGGGCGGACGGAGATTGCGGATTTTCTTGGATGTTATCTCACCGAGCCCAAGCCGCATGTGTTTTTTGATCCGCCTGCCACACCATTGAGTAAAGCGGGTTTTAACCGGCGGGCACGGCAGTCCGGCGTGCGCCTGGCAGCTCGGTCACACATGCTGTTTCGGGGCGGCAGCTTTTTCCTGAACGGTGAGCGTATAAGTAGCGGAGCCAGCCGCACTGACTTGCAGGCGCTAGCCGACAGGCGTCGGCTAGCGCCTGCCGAAGTGAATGCGGATTTGTTGCCATTGCTGTATGGGTTTTATCTCGATGGTTTTCTGAGGCTGGGTGCTGGACACGGTTAGCGATTGCCGAAACATGCAAAATAGGTGAAAATGAGTGGCCTTTTTGCGTAATCCGAATTAAATAACGCGCAAAATAACGTATACCCCTAGTAAATTTCCTGAATTTTGCTAGAATTTTGGCCGTCGGTCATCATAAATGACTTTGGGCCGATTCACTGTGGTTGCTTGTCATTATTTTTAAGAGGGAACATAAATGAAACATTCCATCCTGCTCGCCGCTCTTCTGGCCGTTTCTCTGTCTGCTTGTGGTAAAAAAGAAGAGGCCGCTGCACCGGCTCCAGCTCCTGACGCTACTGCACCGGCTCCTGCACCTGCTCCTGCACCTGCTCCAGCTCCTGACGCCGCTGCTCCTGCCCCAGCTCCTGACGCCGCTGCTCCTGCACCGGCTCCTGACGCCGCTGCTCCTGCACCGGCTCCTGACGCCGCTGCTCCTGCAGACAAGAAGTAATCCAGCAAACTCATCTGCTGTTAGAAAACCGACCTTTGGGTCGGTTTTTTTTCGGTCTGGATATTTGTTGTCGTGCCGAGAATCCAGTGGTCTGCAAGCTTCAGGGCTGGAGATATTCCCGCAGCCGTCGCACCGCTTCCTGCAAGTCAGGCAGCGAAGTCGTGTAGGCAAAACGCACGAAGCGCTGCGCCTGGTGCGTGCCAAAATCCACGCCCGGGGTGATGGCCACACCAGTTTGTTCCAGAATCTGCGCCGCAAAGGCGAAGCTGTCCTGGCTAAATCGCCCGCAGCCGGCATAGAGATAAAACGCACCCTGTGGCAGCACGGGCAGGTCAAACCCCAGTTCGCGCAGCGCGCTGGCGAGATAATCGCGGCGCACTTTCAGTTCGGCCTTGCGCGTTTCCAGAATGGCAAGCGTGGCGGGCATAAAAGCCGCAAGCGCGGCGTATTGGGCAGGCGTAGAGGCGGCGAGGTACAGGTTTTGCACCAGCCGATCCAGTGCTTCTATTGCCCACTCCGGCGCTGCCAGCCAGCCCAGCCGCCAGCCTGTCATCTGAAAATACTTGGAAAAACTGTTCACCACGAACACCTGGTTCGAGTGCGCCAGGGCAGTGTGATAGCTGCCTTCGTAAATCAGCCCGTGGTAAATCTCATCCACAATCAGCGTGGCGCCGCGCGCGGCGCAGATACCGGCAATGGCACGCACGTCAGCATCCGGCACTACGGTGCCGGTGGGGTTGGACGGCGAAGCCAGCAGCACGACCTTGATCCCGGGTGCCCAGTAACGCTCAACCAGTTCGGGCGTGAGCTGGTAGCCGGTATCGGCACCTACCGGTACGGCCAGCGTGCGCGCTTCGATGAAGCGCGCAAAATGCCGATTGCACGGGTAACCCGGATCGGCCAGCAGAACCGTATCGCCAGGATTGGCCAGCACGCCCAGTGCGAGCAGCAGCGCACCGGATGCGCCGGGGGTGACGATTACGCGCTGTGCGCTTAGCTGCACGCCATAGTGTTGCGCGTAAAAATCGGCAATGGCGCTGCGCAACTGCGGCAGCCCGAGTGCCGGCGTGTAATGCAGGTCGCCCTGGTTCAGCGCAGCCATGCCCGCCTCGATAATCGGGCGCGGGGTGGGAAAGTCCGGCTCGCCGATTTCCAGATGGATGATAGCGTGGCCTTGCGCTTCCAGCTGGCGCGCGCGCGCCAGGATGTCCATTACGTGAAACGGCGCGATGCCTGCCATGCGTGCGGCAATGCGCGGGTGCGGCGTGCTCATGCTTCGGCGTCGGGCAGCAGGGGCGCTGCGGGCTGCAAATGCTCCAGGTCCACCGATTCAATCTGGCTGAAGCGCTTGCTGATTTTCTGGCTGCTGATGTGGACTTCCGTGGCGTCTTCATTGGCCAGGCGGATATGGTCGGCGAGTTTTTTCATGCGCACGTCGAAACGGGAGAAATCCTTGCCCAGCTTGGACAGCTCGTCCTTGATGATGTGCACCTGGCGGCGCGTTTCCACGTCCTTGATCACGGCGCGCGCGGTATTGAGCACCGCCATCAGCGTGGTCGGCGAGACGATCCACACACGCCGGCTCATGGCGTATTCGACCAGATCCGAATGGTAGGCGTGGATTTCGGCGAACACCGCCTCGGCGGGCACGAACATCACCGCGCCGTCCGAGGTTTCTCCCGCGATAATGTATTTGCCGGCAATATCGTCCACGTGCTTTTTCACGTCGGCCTTGAAAGCACGCGTGGCCAGGGTGCGATCGGTATCGGCGGCGTCGCGGGCAAACATGCGGTTATAGTTTTCCAGCGGGAATTTCGAGTCCACTGCCACACGCCCGGTCGGTTCCGGCAGCACCAGCAGGCAGTCCACCCGGTTGCCGCTGGATAATGTGGTCTGAAAGCTGTACGCATCCGGCGGCATGATATTGCGTACCAGCCCCTCCAGCTGCACCTCGCCAAACGCCCCGCGCGAGCGCTTGTCGCCGAGCAGTTCCTGCAGGGTGAGCACGTTGCTGGACAGGCCGTCGATTTTCTTCTGCGCCTCGTCGATGGTGGCAAGCCGCGCCATCACACTGGCAAAGGTCTCGTTGGTTTTCCTGAAGCCTTCATCGAGGCGTTCGCTGACCTTGCCGGAAATTTCCGCCAGGCGCGCATCCACGCTCCTGGCCAGCGTTTCCACCGCGGCCGACAGCTGGGTGGTGGCGTTTTGCATGGTGATCTGGATCAGCGTTTGTTCTTCGCGGCCCTGCCTGGCCAGGGTTTGCAGGGTCTGGGCGAGGGTATCGGCTTGCGCGGCCTGGATTTTGGCGGAAAAATCCGCCAGCTGCGCATTTTGCGCGCTGCGGCTGTCCGCGAGCTCGCGGGTTTGCGCGTGCTGCAGCGCCAGTACCGCTTCGCGCGTGGCAGCCAGCTCACCCGTCACGGTGTGGCGCAGGCGCTCGGACACCTCGGTCAATGCCCCCTGGGTGCGATCGGACTGATTCGCCAAACCATTGTGTAAATCGGTGAGCATGGCGCGGTGGCGCACTTCCAGGCCGTCATGAAGCGTGCCCGGCAGGCCAGCCTGCGCCTGCGCCAGCAAATTGATCTTGAACCCGAGCCAGAGCAGCACGGCAACGATAATGAGCGCCGCCAGGGCAATAACGATTTCCAGCATGATTCCTTGATATGGACACCTCCCGGTTTGCAAGGATGATTTTTACGTGATGCCTCGACAAGGAAACGGCTGCAGTCTTATATCCGGCCTTGTTACAGACCATTTTTCCGTCTGCGGGCCCTGATGGAATTCGCCAAGAACGTCCTCATCTCCGTCGCGTGCTTGGAAGCACAAGGAAACATCCAGGTTTGCGTTCTTGCGGTCCGACCAGTCTTGCCATCACATGGTAATCAACCTTCGCAACCTATCGGCTCATCCACTCCTCTGTAAAGTTAATCGGCTACGCAGGCCTTACGCTCACGTAGTCCTGCTGGCAGGCCCGGTCGTGGGCCAGAATCGCCCACGCTGTACGTGCCATCTTGTTGGCCAGGGCGACCGCTGCAACATTTGCGGGGCGCCGTGCCTGAATTTGTTTCTGCCAGTCCGTCGGTACCTTGGCGTGACTCAGCACGGAGCGCGCACCGTGGATCAATAAGGTGCGCAGGTAAGGATCACCTCGCTTCGAGATCGACCCCGGTTTCACCTTGCCGCCGGTGCCACTCTGGCGCGGCACCAGGCCCAGATACGATGCAAACTCGCGCCCTGACTTGAAGGTCCGGGCATCACCGATCATTGCCACCTGCGCCGTTGCCGTCAGCCGGCCAATGCCAGGAATCTCCGTGATCGCGCGACACGCCGCTTCCTGTTTCTGCCACGTGCCTATTTGCTTCTCCAACTCATCGATCTCCTGCCCCAGCGCGTCGATGCGCTGCAACTGATCTTGCAGACCCTTCAATACCCTGCCAGGCAGTATCTCTTCCATCTCGGCCATGCGCCGGCGAATCTCCGTCAGTCCTGCCAGTCGTCCCGCTCGAAACGTAATGCCGAACTCGTACAACAACCCTCGCAACTGGTTCACCTGCATCGTCCGGATCTTGACCAACTGTGCGCGCATCCGGTGCAAGCTGAGCATTGCCTGCTGATCTTCCGTCTTCGCCGCCACCGTCCTCATTCCCGGCTGCTGCGCTGCCGTCCAGATGGCACGCGCATCTGCTGCGTCGGTCTTGTTGGTCTGCACAAAGGGACGTATGAATTTCGCGTGCAACAGATTCACTTTGTGTCCGAGCGACTTGATCTTGCGGGCCCACCAATGACCGCTCCCGCACGCTTCCAGTGCTACCCGGCCCGCCGGCCGCTGCGCCAGAAATGCAATCAATTCCTCTCGTCCAAACCGTCGATTCACGACTTCCCCGGT
Organism: Sulfuriferula plumbiphila; assembly: GCF_009938015.1. NCBI lineage: Bacteria > Pseudomonadati > Pseudomonadota > Betaproteobacteria > Nitrosomonadales > Sulfuricellaceae > Sulfuriferula > Sulfuriferula plumbiphila. The sequence goes on from NZ_AP021884.1 coordinate 857,642, forward strand.
CGTTGCGTCAACCCAGTACATCTGGAAAACACGCTTTGCTACATCTAATCCGTATGTCGTAACATTCATTTCGGGCCCCTCGTTCCTCAAGTGGTTGCTGTGAAACTCCACTTTGGCACATCGATGCCGTTCGGTCCTGGGGGACCCACTACTTACTGCTAGCCCCCTCCCCGTAGGGAGGGAGGTGTCCATTCCATCTCCAGTCAGGGAATTATAACCGCCAGCGCCAGGGAGGCCGTGTGACAAATTCCCCGCACCCAATCAGTTTGAACGGATTAACCTGGACAATTTCTGTTGGGCGCTGGCACCGCTGGGCGAATAGGTCTATGTTTAACGCGTTTATACAAAAGGAGAAGGAGAATGACCATGACCCGCCAAGCCAGCCTGATTTTTTGCCTGCTGATCGGCTGCCTGTCTGGAATCGCGCCCGTTATGTCCGCCGCAGCGCAGTCGCAGCAAACAGACATGATCGGTGTGCAGAAACGCACAGACATCAAGGTTGTATACGATGACAAGGACGATGTGTGGGAGGCGGGGATCGGCAAGGGACTGTATTATCTGCGCGGCTTGCTGGAAGCATACAAATCCTTGGGTGTCCGGCAGGATCAGTTGCACATCAGCATCGTGCTGCATGGCCCCACGGCATACTGGCTGCTCAATGACCAGGCTTATCAGCGTGACAAAAAAGACCGGTTCGCCTACAACCCGAACAGCCAGGTGGTGGCCGAACTGCTGCAGCATGGCGTGAGTGTGGAGATCTGCAACGTCACCATGCGCGCCAAGGGGTTCACGCCAGAAGATTTGTTGCCCGGCGTGGTCATCGTCCATGACGCCTACACCCGGCTGATTGACCTGCAGCAGCGTGGTTACGCCTATATTCGTTTCTGATGGGCGCTAGCCGCCCGCGTATAAACCGGGAAACTGCTGGCGCAGCGCGGTCAGCTTGGGCAGATCGTAAATCATGATGTAGGGGTCATGCGGATGGCGCATGGCGTAATCCTGGTGATAGGCTTCTGCAGGATAAAATGCCTGGAGCGGGGTCACCGTGGTGACGATGGGCCGGGCCAACACCTTGGCTGCCTGCAACTGCCTGATGTAGGCCTGTGCGATGCGCTGCTGTTCGGGATTGGCAATAAAGATGCTGGAGCGATACTGGGTGCCGCGGTCAGGCCCCTGGCGGTTGAGTTCGGTAGGGTTGTGTGCGACAGAGAAATACACCTTGAGCAACTGGCCGTACGTGATTACGGACGGATCATAGGTGATTCTTATCGACTCGGCGTGTCCGGTATTGCCGCCGCTGACGGTTTCATAGCGGGCGCTATCCGCTGCGCCGCCGGAATAGCCGGCTTGCACGGCCGTCACTCCTTTGACATGCCGGAATACTGCCTCCATGCCCCAAAAGCAGCCGCCGGCGAGTACTGCCGTTTGCGGCGCGGCGTGGCGGGTCAGCGCGGCATCCGCTGCCGGATCGGGCAGGGTGGCGCCAGCCGAATCACATGCCTGCAGCATGAATAGCGCCAGTACTCCCAGCAATGTCGTTAAGCTGCGTCTGAACAGGGGTGACATGATACGTGCCTCCGGCAAGCTTGTTGTTGAATTAAGAGTCAGCCAAATTGAAAGCGTTCCCGCTCAAATCAAAACACAGGCCCAGGAAACACCATGATGATCAACGCAGACCACAGCCAGCGCGCACTGGTTGACCCCGCCCAACTGCGCTGGGTGGATTCGCCGCTGCCCGGTGTGGCGCGCCGCATGCTGGAGCGCAACGGCGCGGAAGCGGCGCGCGCCACTTCGGTTGTGCGCTATCAGCCGGGCGCCGGATTTGACGCGCATACCCATCCGCAGGGTGAGGAAATCCTGGTGCTGGAGGGCATCTTCGAGGATGAATACGGCGTCTATCCGGCAGGCACTTATCTGAAAAATCCGCCGGGTTCGGCGCACCGTCCGTTCAGCAGCAGCGGTTGTACTTTGTTTGTGAAACTGCGCTACATGCAGCCGGACGACACGCAGCGCGTAGTCATCAACACCCATGAAGCGCAGTGGCTGCCGGGGCTGGTGGACGGGCTGCAGGTGCTGCCGCTGTCCGCATTCGGCGGCGAGCATACCGCGCTGGTGCGCTGGCAGCCCGGCACGCGCTTTCAGCCGCACCGGCATTATGGCGGCGAGGAAATTCTGGTGCTGGATGGCGTGTTTCAGGATGAGTTTGGCGATTACGGTCAGGGGATGTGGCTGCGCAGCCCGCATCTGAGCGTGCATCAGCCATTCAGCGAGCCGGGTTGCACCATCCTGGTCAAGATAGGGCACCTGGACGTCGCGACTTAGCACCTGCGCACGAACCGCCGCGCGCCCCTGTTTCAATGCCTGTGTGAATCGGTGCCGAGCGCGTTGATTGCCGCAAGCTGTTCCGGTGCGGCCTCGCGCTGGATCGCCGCCATGCCCTGTTTGGCACGCTCGTCGCCGTGCGCGGCGGCAAGGCTGAATAACGCGTAGGCATGCACCAGGTTTTTCGGCAGACCCACACCACGGTAGAACATCAATCCCAGGTTGAACTGCGCCTGACGGTCGCCCTGATCGGCCGCTGCGCCGTACCATTTGGCGGCCTCCATATAATCCTGCGGTGCGTCCTTGCCCTCGAAATACAGCACGCCGAGGTTGTATTGCGCGGTCACATCGCCGCCCTGCGCGGCTTCGAGCAATTTTTTCAGCTGCCCATAACCGGCGAGTTCGATAATATCCATGTGTATTCCTTGTGTTGGGCGAATTTTACCCGGATGCGCTCGCACGGGTGCGCATCCGGGGCTAAACTGTCGCGCTCACGCCACCCTGATACCCCCTAGCCCATGGCACTCAAAGCAACCATCTTCAAAGCCGACCTGCAAATCGCCGATATGGACCGGCACTATTATGCCAGCCACGCGCTGACCCTTGCGCGCCATCCGTCGGAAACCGACGAGCGCATGATGGTGCGCCTGCTGGCATTCGCCCGCCACGCGCATGAATATCTGGCGTTTGCCAAAGGCATCTCCGAAGCGGACGAGCCTGACGCCTGGCAGAAGGATTTGACCGGCGCGATTGAACTGTGGATAGACGTGGGGCTGCCTGATGAAAAACGCATCCTCAAAGCCAGCGGCCGTGCCGCCCAGGTGGCGATATACAGCTATGGCGGCCACGGCGCCAACCTGTGGTGGGCTGCCATCAGCCCCAGACTCGCGCGGCTGAAAAACCTGACCGTGATCAATCTGCCATTGCCCGTCACCCAGGCGCTGGCCAAACTGGCGCAACGCAACATGCAGCTCAGTTGCACGATAGAAGATGGCGCAATCTGGCTGTCCAGCGACACCGAAACGGTGCCGGTGGAATTTGTCGTACTGCAGGCGCCGGTCTAAAGATGCGCCATTGATTGCCGGGATTCGGTCATGCACATCTGGGTAGATGCCGACGCCTGCCCGGGCGTCATCAGGGATATCCTGTTCCGTGCCGCAGAGCGGGCGCACATTTCCATGACATTGGTGGCCAACCAGCTGTTGCGCACGCCGCCTTCGCCGTATATCCGCGCGCTGCAGGTAGCCAGGGGTTTTGACGTGGCGGATAACGAGATCGTGCAGCGGCTGCAAGCGGGCGACCTGGTGATTACCGCGGATATTCCACTGGCGGCGGACGTCATTGAAAAAGGCGGCCATGCGCTCAACCCCAGAGGCGAGTTTTACAGCAAGGAAACGATCCGGGCTTTACTCACCATGCGCAACTTCATGGACGCGTTGCGCGGCAGCGGCGTACAGACAGACGGCCCGGCGGCCTTTTCAAATAGTGACCGGCAGGCGTTTGCCAATCAGCTGGATCGATTTCTGACCCGTCTGGCGTGAGTCTGGAAACGGCATTAACGGAGCACGGGGAGAAGCAGGAAGGCAAAAGGAAAAAAGCAAAAATGGAAAGACAAAAACCAAGTCCAGAGAGGCGTCTTGAATTTTGCATTGCAGTTTCCTCCGTGCTCTCCGTGACCGTGGTTAACTGTTTTTCGAAGAGAGGTCATTACCCGCTACAACGGCATCGCCAGTTTGTCGTTAAGCCGCAGCCAGCCGCGTGCCACGCGGTATAGCACCCATAATCCGGCGATGGAGACGACCGCAATCGCCAGCGGAATGCCGATCAGCGTAAACACCAGCAGCCACGCCACCACTACCCACAGCAAGGCGAACCAGAAAGTGCGGATCTGCCAGCGGAAATGCGATTCCAGATAAGTGCCGCGTGCCTCGCCGCGCTTGATATAGTTGAGCACCACCGCCAGGATCGACGGCCAGCCGGTGAGGAAGGCAGTAACGATGAGCATGGGGCTGAGCAAACCCGTGACCACGGTGAACGCATGCAGACCATAAATCACGTGGGTGATCGTCACCAGGCCATCCGCCGGCAACTTGCCGGCTTCAATATTGTTTTCTGTCACGCTGGCCTCCTGCAACTGGACTGATTGGGATGGGTCAGTATAGCGCCCGCGCGGCGCCTTGCGCGTTTTACCAGCATCAGGGGTGCCATGCAACCGCTTCCCCGGCGCGCCATGCAGCCGGTTATACTGACAGGCATGGCGCCGTGCAATTGGCCTTGTTGCATACAGCGCAACCCATCGCAGCGGCGATTTACCCCGTCAGACAAAATACCCCGTTAATCGAATAAAGGAATTCCAATGAGCAGCATGAATGCACTGCTACTCTACTGTCGCGCCGGGTTCGAAAAAGAATGCGCGGGCGAAATCATGGCCTGGGCGACCGAGCTGGGCGTACATGGCTACGTCAGAGCCGCCGAGCAAACCGGCTGGGTCCTGTTCCAGGCTGAAACGCAGGATGAGATCACGCTGATTACCAGCGAGCTACCCTTTACCCGCCTCATTTTTGCGCGCCAGTGGGTGCAAGTCGCGGCGCTGATTCAGGGCATGCCTGAGGGCGACCGCCTTACCGCAGTCAAGGCCGCCGTGAGCCAGCTTGCGCCACGCTATTCTGAAATCCGGGTGGAAACCCCCGACACCGATGTCGCCAAAACGCGTCTGGGATTTTGTGGGCGTTTCACCCGTCCGCTCACCGCGGCGCTGGAAAAAACCCGCCAGTTGGTTCCCGGCGCGAGCGCGCCGCGCCTGCATGTGTGTTTTGTGGCCGACGATGCGGCTTATGTGGGCATCTCCGATCCGGCCAATTCCGCGCCGTGGTTCATGGGTATCCCGCGCGTGCGCGTCGGGCGCGATGCACCGAGCCGCTCCGCCGGCAAGCTGGCGGAAGCACTGATGGTGTTTCTCGACGGCAGCAACGCGCATGAACTCAAGGCCGGAATGCGCGCTGTCGACCTGGGCGCCTCGCCCGGCGGCTGGGCGTGGGTGCTGGCGCAAAAAGGCATCCGCGTCACCGCCGTGGATAACGGTCCGATGGCTGCAGCGGCGATGGCCACCGAAATGGTCGAGCACATGCGCGGCGACGGCTTCACCTACCGGCCGCATCATCCGGTGAACTGGCTGGTGTGCGACATGGTGGAAAGCCCGTCGCGCATTGCCCAGCTGGTGGCGGAATGGATCGCGCGCGGCCATGCCCGCCACGCCATTTTCAATCTCAAACTGCCGATGAAAAAACGCCTGGAAGAAGTGCGCCGCTGCGAAGAAATTATCGCCAAACGGCTGGAGCGCGAAGATATGAGCTACACTTTGCAGATCAAACAGCTGTATCACGACCGCGAGGAAGTGACGCTATGTTTGATGCGTGACAAGGCGTGAAACCAACCCCCCTGTTTAGTCTATTCAATCCCCTGTTGCCGGGAATACATCTAGTCACATCCATGTAACTGAAACAAGCGGAGGTGTGCATGACGGCATTGCGCAAAAATCGACCCGATACAGCGCAGAAACAACGTATGGTGGGGGTCGCGTCAGCGCTCGGCTTCCCTCGATCGCGCGCTCGAGTGGCGGCGTCTGTTTACCGAGGTTTGGGGCACCTTTCTGCTGGTCATGGTTGCTGCCGGTGGCGGGCGCTGAGTGCCGGACTGGTGAACACGATTCTCGGCACCGCCTCAGGAGCGCGCAACACCGGCACCAACGGCGCCATCGCGGTGGGCGGCTAGCTTGCCCTGGCAGGGGCTTGGGCGGCGCCGATCAGTGGCGCCCTGATGAACCCGGTGCGCTTCCTGGCGCCGCACCTGGTGCGTGGCGACTTCGGCACCACCTGGATCGGTCGGGCCGGATCCGGGCGCGCTGATCGGGCAAGTGGGCTGTAATGAACTTGCGATGACCAGGCTACATGCAATGCTGAAAGGAGCTTGACAGACCGATGAATTCCAAACCTTCTAAACCTTCTAAACCCGTATCACCTTCACATAGCCATGACAAATTATCCGAAGCTGGACTGGACCAGATCAACGAGAACATCGGCGCCATTTCAGCGTTCTACGCGCGCGAAAAACAAAAGATCAGTCCGTCGCAACGGTTCCTGGAGAACATTAGCCATTTTGTCGGACAGCCGCTTTATTTCGGTTCGATCCTGCTGTTTGTTTCAGCCTGGATTTTGGCCAATGTATTTGCGCGCCAACTCGGGTTGGTGGAATTTGACGAACCTCCATTTCTTTGGCTGCAAGGTACGGTCAGTTTGGGTGCGTTGTTGACAACAACAGTGGTTGCGATCAAGCAAAATCGCATGGCCAAGATGGAGGAACAGCGCGCGCACCTGGATCTACAGGTCAATCTGCTGACCGAACAGAAAAGTACCAAAATCATTGACCTGCTGGAAGAACTGAGACGCGATCTGCCCATGGTCAAAAACCGCTATGATCCTGAAGCGGAAGCATTCCAGGAATCGACCGACCCACATCTGGTTCTCGCGGCGCTGGATGAACAGGGAGTGTCGGCGGAGCAGCCACAGGATACGGGAGAGGCTAAAACCGATGTTGAGCGGAATAAACCTGGAAAGAACAGTTAACCATGGGGAAAAAACAAGGAAGGCAAAAATCAAGCCCGGCGCTGTTGGCAAGCCATGGATTTAGCTCGCGCCTGACCCGCTGTGGGAAAATGCCGATTCGGCCCCCTTGGGCACCCGATAGCATGACTCGGCAGCTTCAACCTGAAAAATCGCCAGAACACAAAATATGACCCCTTGATTCAATATGGGCCGGATGTGTTGTGTCTGGTGTTGCAGCTGCCCTGCTGCACTCACCTGGCCGCGCTATAGGCCCTGAACCCGTAACGCTCGAAAATAGCCCGTGCCGTGGGTGAACGCAAGAACCCCACCCATTCCTTGCCAGCCTCGGGATGCGCTGCGCCTTTGACCACTGCCGAAGCGTAAATCGCAGTCGTATTCTGGTCAGCCGGAATCGCTATATTGCTGATCGGGTGGCCAACCTGCTCTTGGAAAATCGCCTCCGATTTCCAGGTCACGCCGGCATCGGCCAGGCCCTGCATCAGGAACAGCGGCGTCTGACGGTGGTGGACATGGGTCAGGATGGTCTGGCCGTCCTTGACCTTGTCCTCATACACGCTTTTTTCCAGTGCAGCACCGCCCGCCTTGGCCAGCGAGGCCTTGATTTGCCGGGCCACACCTTCCCACTCCGGGTTGGGCATGGACAGGCGCACGCCAGGCTTGCCCAGATCGGTCAGGCCGGTGATATGCGCCGGGTTGTTCTTTGGAATCATGATGGCCAGATCGTTGGTCACGTAGGGCACGGCCGCACCGGTCAGGATACCGTCGGCGATCGCGGCCCGGATCTTTTTCAGCCCGGCCGCATACACATCGGGCTTGACCGTCCAGGTCATGTTGCCCACGGTAATGGTGCCACCTGCATGCATCTGCTTGAGCAGAATGCCCGGCGGCAGGGTTTCGAAATAGATGCGCCCCTGGTATTGCGGGTGTTCCTGCTCGAACGCAGCCACCAGCGGCGCCATTGCGAAGTAGTAGTTGCCGGCGACGAAAATCACCAGTTTTGGATTATTCAGATTGCCGTGGAAATCCGCCAGGACGTTGACCTCGGGCACGGTGAACTGCAGCCCCTTGATGGTCGCCGGTGCGTTGGCGCCCTGCTGCCAGGGTGGAAAAATCTCCCCTTTATACTGGGGCGGCTGCACCTTGCCGCCCCAGCCGGCAGTCGTAGCGCAGGCAGGTAACACAAAGAGCAGTGCTGCACCCAGCGCAGCAGAGAGGGTATGTTTGGCGGCTGGTTTCATCGTTGCCTCCTCGGGATTGGCTTACGTGGCGTAATGATAGCCGGCGTTTTGCAATTCCACCAGCGTGCCGACAACGCCCGGGGTGAGAATCACACCCGGAATCAAATGGTTGGTGAACTCGGCGGCCATCTGCTCGTGGCTCAGGTGGTCGGGGTTCACGCCCTTATTGTGCAGATCCATGGTCACCTCCCAGATTTCGTTGTGGCAGGCCAGGAATACCACGCCGCGCTTTTGCAGCACGGTGATGCTGTTGTCGTACGGAGAGAATACACCCTTGGTGTTTTCGTAATCGGCGGGATTAGCCTTCGATCCGAGTGGGGCAGCCAGAAATGTGTTGGTCTTGAACTTGTCCTTGCTGAGTTTGGCGAAACCGTATTTGTCCCAGATCATTTCGTCATACAGCGCCAGATGTGCACTGCCGTGGGTAGCCGAAACTGCCAGAAAGTCCGGGTGCCTGAACGCCCATATCTGTGCATTCATCGCGTTACGCATCAGATTCAGCCACGGACCTGCCAGGTCGGTATTGTCCCAAACCTGCTTGGGACCTCCGGTGTACTGCAGCACTTCGTTGAATGCCTTGCTGTCCCATTGATGCGGCGCGTTCAGTATCATCGGCACCGTCTTGAAATCGCGCCGGCGCGGCAATACAGCCAGGCGCTGGTTCAGCGCCTGCAGGGTCTTGGCGCCCGGCGCCAGCAGATTCGCGGCCTGGACGCGCGAACCTGCGGCGCGTGCCACGCCCAGACTCAGGCTGGCGATGCCTAGACCCAGTAATGTACTACGCAGCACATCGCGCCGGCTGAAATGCTTTTGATCCATGAACGGGTCTCCTTAATTGATTGTTTGATTGGATGCTGCGATGCTGGCGATGGGTAAAAAATCATACGGAATCCGGAAAGCTTGCATGCTGTTTCATCATCGGCGTGGAGCAGCCCCTATTTCGCCATGGCGGGGGTCACCCGCCATACGATGTTGCCAACGTCATCGGCGACAAGCAGCGCGCCCATACGGTCGACTGCCACGCCAACCGGACGGCCTAGCGCATCACCGTGCGCACTGACAAAGCCGGTGAGTACATCCTCAGGTGTCCAGACAGGGTACCTTGGCGAACGGCAGTCCTCGGTGTCGCGCCCGCAGGCCAGCCTTTGGCCGGGGCTATATTGACGGTGGGCAATAATGTGGGGTGCGGCGTCGGTAGCGTCGGATGGGGACCGACGCCCGCCTGTTCCGGCAATGTCGCCACTTCACCACAGGCGCCAAGATTCAGTATTAACAGGCAGACGAGCAGGCGATGAATGGCGCATTTTGCATCTCCAGTTGGGAGGTGAAGAGCAATTATTGAAGACACAAATTGTCACGCTGAACGCGTTACTCCCGAACGGCTTACGTCCATCGCGGCCTGTTCTGCTGCATGAATTTCTTTTTTTCCAGTGCGCGCTTCCTCGCTGAGCGTTGTTCAACAGCATCGCCACCCATTGCCTCAGGAACCGTGCGCTGCCCCGCAATGGAAGCTTTGCTCGCCCCTTTGGGGCAGCCTGCCGCGCCTGTCATACCGGGTGCCGTGGCGAATGAGATGGTCAGAGCCAATGCCACGAATTTGGATTTCATGATCGGTATTTGGACTTTTTGATCCATGGCAGATATATGCTTTCTGTGGGTTTTGGCCACACTCATGCATGTGGCCAAAACCCTGGCCTGAGAAGCTCGAACTCTTCGATGCATCGAAAGGATAGGCATTGCCAAAACAACGGGCCTTAAATCAAATCAGCGCTTGTGTGAGGCTTTTTTTGTTCCATCCTTGATGGCTTCCCTGGCGTCGCCTACACTTTTTTGCATCTTGCCAGACACTTGTTTTTTAAGTCCTTTGGCTTGCTGCTCCTTGCTTCCAATCAGTTTGCCTGTCTCTTGCTGAGTTTTGCCGACGCCGTCCTTGATCGTACCCTTGATTTGATCTTTGTTCATGATTGGAACTCCTAATGAAAATTAAAAATCCATTCAACGGTGATGAATTACGCATATTGAACATATTGCTGCCCACTGTTTTTCACCAACAGAATTGGCCGAAAGCCACTTAATTCCTATTTCGAAAACACAGCAAGCGTTGTCAAGATAGAACGAATATCGGCACGGCTCCGTGCGTTAGCGTACGTAAATGAGGAATTTAATAAGACTGCAGCATGAAAACAGACGGATGGCTGGTGACACACCGCGTTTGTGCCATTCCCGGTAGCCAGATATTCCCCGTTGTTTACGGATACAGCTTCGCCTTGGGGGCGATAAACGCAACGGTGTTGTGGGCGTGCTGGGCCTGCGTGGATTGCGCAGGCGCAAGACAATTAGGGTCATTCCATGCGCCTGTCCCTGATGGTGTCGTCAAGCGCGATGCGTTCCCGGACCGCCTGTTTCTGGTTGTCCGACAGCAAAATTCACTGATCCACTTCGGTGCTGGTGCGGTCGCATGCCCCGGCATACCGGATCGCCCAGGGTGGTCGAGCAGTAGCCGATACGGCGCGAGTCTGGGCGCGATGCGCCACCCATTACTTCAGGAACCGGTCTTGATCGCGGCTTTATCCGCAGCCTCGGGGTTTTGCCACCAGCCGCCGCCCAGCGCGGTGAACAGCGCGGCGCTGTCCTGGTAGCGCTGCGCCTGGGCCTGCACCAGAGCGATGCGCGTCTGTTGCTCCTGGCGCTGGGCGCTGAGCAGGTCGAGATAGCTGGCTTTGCCGGCCTTGTAGCGCAGGTTGACCAGATTGCTGGCCTGGCTCGCGTATTGGGCCGACTGCTGCTGAATGCGCAGGCTGTCGGCATCATTCTCCAACGCGCGCAACACATCGGCTACCTGGGCAAACGAGGTGATCAGGGTTTGCTTGTAGTTGGCCAGCGCCTCCCGGTAGGCGGCTTCGGCCTGACGTTTTTGCGCTCTGAGCGTGCCGCCGTCGAACAGCGGTTGCGACAGGTTGGCGGCGAGTGTCCACAGGCTGTTGGCGGAGTCGAACAGGCTGGCCAGCTTGAGGCTGTTCTGACCGTAGCTGGCGTTGAGCGTGAAACGCGGATACAGCGCGGCGGTGGCGACGCCGACCTGGGCGTTGGCGGCTTTCAATTGCGCCTCGGCGGCGAGGATGTCGGGGCGCTGGCGCACCAGTTCGGAGGGCAGGCTCAACGGCAGTGCGGCGGGCAGGCGGAAATCCGCCAGGCGAATTTCCGGCAAGTCTGCCATTGCCGGCGGCCTGCCCAGGTAGGTGGCGAGCAGGTGGCTGGCCTGGCTCAGACGCTGTTGCAGCGACGGCAACGTGGCCTCGCTGGCGGCCAGTTGCGACTGCAGGCTGAGCACGTCGGAATAGGGCACCAGGCCGGCTTGGTATTGGCGCCCGACCAGGCTTTGCTGAGACTGCTGAGTGCGGATGATGCCCTGGGTGGCTGCGATCTGGGCAGCCAGCGAGGCGCGCAGGAACGCGGCGTTGATGACGTTGGCGGTCAGCGTGAGCTGCGCCGCGCGCAACTGCATGCGCTGGTTCTCGAGGTTGGCCTGTTCGCGTTCCAGCGTGCGGCGCGAGTAACCGAAGAAATCCAGCGCATAGCTCACCCCGACGGAACCCGTGTAGAGGTTGAATATCGTGCTGCTGGCCATGGTGCCGAAGCGCACCGCGGGAGTTCGCTGCCGCTGCGCGCCCAGGCTGCCGGTGAGTTGCGGATAGAGCGCGCCGTAATCCGCTTCCAGCACTTCCTGCGCCTGGGTCAGACGGGCGCGCGCGGCCTCCAGCGTGAGGTTGCTGGCAAGGGCTTCTTTTACCAGACTGTCCAGCGCCGGCGACTGGAACAGCCGCCACCAGTCGGCGCTGATTTTCGCACCGGCGCTGAAGCTTTGCGCCACGCCAGCGGCAGACCCGGTTTGCGTTGGCTGGGCGGCGCGGGTGTAGCGCGGCACATCGGGTGCCTTGGCTTGCATGAAGTCGGGGCCGGCCGCGCAGCCGGACAGGCCGGTCAGCAGCAGTGCAGCGTTAAGTGCGTTGCGTGCTTTCATGCTGCCGGCTCCAGGTCTTTTTCTTCCTCGAAATGTATTTTGGGCGGGATGGTACGGAAGCCCAGCTTGTCCGCCAGTCCGGTAATCAGCATGTAAAACACTGGCGTCACCAGCAGGCTGAAGACGGTGCTGAACAGCAGCCCGCCCACCACCGCCCAGCCCAGCGGCTGACGGGTTTGTGCGCCGGCGCCGGTCGCCAGCGCCAGCGGCAGGCTGCCGGCCATCATCGCCAGAGAGGTCATGATGATGGGGCGGAAGCGGATGCGCCCGGCCTCGACTGCGGCAAAGATCAGATCCTTGCCGGCGGCACGCAGCTGGTTGGCGTATTCCACCATCAGGATGCCGTTTTTGGTGACCAGGCCGATCAGCAGAATAATGCCGATTTCGCTGAACAGGTTGAGGCTCTGCTGCGCCAGCATCAGGGTCAGCAGGGCGCCGGTCAACGCCAGCGGCACCGACAGCAGGATGGTGAGCGGATGCACCCAGCTTTCAAACTGCGCCGCCAGCACCAGGTAGATAAAGATCAGCGCGACCGCAAAGGTGACATACAGCGAGCCGGAGGTTTCCACATAATCGCGGCTTTGTCCGGTGAGCGCAGTCTGATAACCGTCCGGTAGGATTTTGTTGGCCTCCTGTTGCAAGCCATCCAGCGCGGTCGACAGCGGCAGGAACGGCAACAGGCTGGCGCTCAGGGTAAACGAGCGCTGCAGATTGTAGTGGTAGAGGGTGTCCGGGCCGTAACTGTGGCTCACCTTGACCAGGTCGGATATGGGCACCTGCTCGTTGTTGGCAGCGCGCACGTAGAGGCCGTTGATGGCGTCCGGCGTGGCCCGGTATTTCGGTTCCAGCTGCGCGATCACCTGGTAGTTTTTGTTGTTCATGATGAAATCGCTGGCGTGCGTGCCGCCAATCGCGGTTTGCAGGGTTTGCGCCAGCGCACCCACGCTGATGCCGCGATCCGCCGCCTGGCGGCGATGGAAGTCCACCTCGAGCTGCGGCGTGTGGTCGGTCAGATCGCTTTGCACGTTGACCATGCCCGGCGTGGCCCTGGCCTTGTCCAGCAACTGCTGATTTAACTTAGCCAGCGTGTTGAAGTCCGCCCCCTGCACCACGAACTGCACGTCCTGTGCGGTGGCCGCACCGTTCAGCGACGGGGGGTTGATCGGAAAAGCCAGCGCGCCGGAGATTTTCATCAATGGCGGAAACAGATGTTTCACTACATCCATCTGGCTCTGGCTGCGCTTGTCGAAATCCTGCAGGCGCGCGAACACAATCGCATTGCGCGGCGAAGCCGGCCCGCCCACCGGCAGGCCGGCGGCGGCGAAGTATTGCTTGACCGCGGGTTGCGCCTTGAACGCCGCCTCGACCTGACGCAGGTAGTGCGAGGTGTAGAACAGATTGGAGCCTTCAGGTGCCTTGACCACCGCCAGGATCAGACCCTGGTCTTCAACCGGCACGAAGGTCCTGGGCGAAAAGAAATACAGCGTGCCCAGGAGTGCCAGATTGACCAGCATGAAAATGCCCACCGACTTGCGGTGATGGGTGGCCCAGTTGGCGGTTTTTGCATAACGCGCGCGGGCGCCTTCGATCAGGCGCTCGGTATAGACAAACAGGCCCCAGCTGGCGTGGGATACCCGCAGGAAACGCGAGCACAGCATCGGCGTCAGGGTCAGGGCGATGAGCCCGGACAGGCCCACGGCAATCGCCACGGTAATGGCGAATTCGTGGAACAGCTTGCCGATATTGCCCTGCATCAGCGACAGCGGGATGAAAATCGCGATCAGCGTGGCGGTGGTGGCCAGCACCGGAAAGCCGATTTCGCGCGCGCCGTTGATGGCGGCGACGCGGCGCGATTCGCCCAGCTCCTGGCGCCGATAGATGTTTTCCAGCACAATGATGGCATCGTCCACCACCAGGCCGATCGCCAGCACCAGCGAAAACAAGGTCAGCACGTTGATGGAAAAGCCCAGCGCCCACATGCCGGCAAAGGCGCCGACGATGGACACCGGAATCGCCACCACCGGAATGATGGTGGCGCGGAAAGTGCGCAGGAACAGCAGCACCACCAGCACCACCAGGCCAAAGGCAATGAACAGCGTAATGCTGACTTCGTGGATGGAATCGCGGATGTATTGCGTTTTGTCCACGGCCACGTTCAGGGTCACGCCGTGGGGGAGCGCGGCGCGAATGCCGGGCAGCGCCTGGTATACCAGCGTCGATACATCCAGGGTATTGGCCTTGCTTTGCGGCACGATGCCCACCCCCACCACGCGCTCGCCGTTAAAGCGGGCGAACGAGCTGTAGCTGCTGGCGCCCAGTTGCACCCAGCCCACATCGCGGATGCGCACCGGCACACCGTTCACCTCGCGCACCACCAGGTCGGCATATTGCCTGGGGTCGGCCATCTGGCCGTTGGCGATGACGTTGAAGAACAGCGCGTCGGATTTGATCTGTCCCGCGGGCAACTGCACGTTATTCTGTTGCAGCGCGGTCACCACGTCGTTCACGGTCAGCCCGTACGCGGCGAGCTTTTTCGGGTTGAGCCAGGCGCGCATCGCCCACTCCTGGTAGCCGCCGATAATCACGTTGCCTACCCCGGACAAAATCTCGGTACGCTGCTTGACTACCCGGTCGGCCAGCTGGCTGAGTTGTTCCGGCGAATAATTCTTGCCCTGCAACACCAGCCAGATGATGGGCTGGGAATCGGCGCTGACCTTGGTAATCACCGGGCGGTTGACGTTGGCGTTGTTGGGCAGCTGGTTGATGACCTTGTTCACCGCGTTGGTCACGTCCTGGGTAGCGGCGTCGACATTGCGGCTGCTTTCGAATTCCACGGTAATCGCGCTGGTGCCGAACGAGCTTTGCGAGGTGATGGCGCGGATGCCGTCGATGCCGTTGAGTCCTTCTTCCAGCGGGTTGGTGATGGTGCTCTCCACCGTCTGCGGGCTGGCGCCGATGTAAGTGGTGGTGACCGACACCACCGGGTTGCTGACGTCCGGGTATTGGCGCACCGGCAGGCCGAAATAGGCGGCCAGCCCGGTGAGCAGGATGATGAGGCTGATGACCGATGCAAAGACCGGCCGGCTGATCGAGGTATCGGAGAGCTTCATGCACCGCCGCCCATCTCTGCCGGATCGCTCAGGTCAAGGCGCGGGTTATGAATCGGCTGATAAGGCTTGATGACGAGCCTGGCCTTGGGATGCATTTTTTGCAGCCCGGTCGCGATCACGCGCTCACCGGGCTGGAGACCGGCGGTCACCTGCACCGAGTTGGTCTGATACTGGCCGAGGCTGATGTCGCGCAAAGTCGCATTGCCGCCGGCGTCCACCACCCATATCTTGCGCGCTACGCCTTCCGCCACCACCGCCTGTTGCGGCACAAACAGCGCCTGCGCTATGGTGCCGGTGTGCAGGCGCACATTGGCAAACATGCCGGGTTTAAGCTTCTGGCCGGGGTTGGCTACGTTGGCGCGGACTGCTATCGAGCGCGAACCGGTGTTGAGCGCCGGGTTCAGCGCCACCACCTTGCCGCTGAAATCGCCCTTCACCCCGTCCACGCTGAAATGTACGGTCTGGCCATTGCGCACATGTGCCAGCTCGCTTTGCGGCAGGCTGAAATCGAGATACAGCGGGTCGAGGCTTTGCAGCGTCACCAGCGTGGTGCCGGGGGCCACGTAACTGCCCAGGCTGACCAGGCGGATGCCCAGTGTGCCGGCGAACGGCGCGCGCAGCGTGGCGTAGTCGAGATTGGCGCGCACCTGCGCCAGATTGGCCTCGGCCGTGCGCACCGCGGCCGCATCGCTTTCCACCTGCTGTGCCGACAGCGCCCCGCTGTCGGCGATTTGCTGGTCGCGCGCGTAGATTTGCCGAGCGTTGGTGAGTGCCGATTGCGCGGCCATGAGCTGCGCGCGCAGCACCGCGTCATCCAGCCGCGCCAGCACCATGCCTTTTTTCACCAATGCACCCTGCTGGATATTCAGTTCCACCAGCTTGCCGCCGATCTGCGGCGCGATGGGTGTGGATTGCGGGCTGGTCAAGCTGCCCACCGCGGCCAGGGTCTGCTGCAACGGGGCAACCCTTACCTCGGCCACTTCGACTGCGACCGGTGCCAGCATCGGGTTGAATGCCGCCTTTTGCTCACCCTTGCAGCCCGCCAGCAGCGCAACAGGAATCAGCAACAGGCCAGCCCAGCGGCGTGCGGGGAAGGGTGAAGGGGGGTTAAGCGACATGGTGTTTTCCGTTGAGGAAATTAGTTGGACAAGGCTGCCAGCAGCTTGCGCTGCATGGCTTCCATCTGGTCTTTTTCCGCAGCATCAAAGCTTTGCCAGAGTTTTTCATACAGCGCCCATTGCCGGGGCAATATCGTTTCGACCAGCCTGGTGCCGGACTTAGTCAAGGTGAGAATGATCTTGCGCCGGTCGCTCTGGCAGCCCTGGCGGCTCACCCAGCCCTTGCTGACCATCTCGTCCGCCAGCCGGGTGATATGGGTGCGCGACGACACGGTCACGTGGCTCAGATCGCTCGGGTAAATGAAATGCTCCGGGCTGGAATACATCATGATCAGCGCCGTCCACATCGAATCATTGATGCCGTAGGGTTGCAGGTTGTGGTTGATGGTTTCCTGCAGGCGCTTGAATACCATGTAGTACAGCCGCGACAGCACCACTTCCTGGCGCGGCTGTCCTGGCACCCGGCTGGAAACTTCATCGAGGCGCGACTCGAATTCTTTCAGGCATTGTGTGACCACGAAGATGATTTTCTGAGTGATGGTAACGGAGCGGAAAGTAACGCAGGTTACTATTTTGTGTCAATGATTGTTCTGAAAAAGCGAATGAGTCTGGAAAAAACACTTAACCACAGGGAAAACAAGCAGGTAAAAGGCAAAGATCAGGCCCATGGAGCCGCCGTCCTGATCATCGGTCAGTCCTTTGTTGCAGAATCTCGCGACCATCCTCTGGCGCTGCGTTGAAACGATTCGGTGGTAAAAACGCTAAAAGCGCCCAGTTCCGGCGCCCAGGCAAAACGCTTGATGCTGATGTGCGGAGAATTTACCTGGATGACATTAAAGGAATTGGATTCCCCCCTGCTCCGGGTCGATGTCGCGGTACCTGCCTGCACGACGAGGGCGGCGTAGCCGCTGATTGCATAACGGGCAGCGGTGTTTCCCGCGTGACTGACATGCAGGTGACCGGCAAGCAGCATGTCTGCGCCATGACTGGCGAACATCTTCATTGCCATCGGTGCACGTCCAACAACCTCTGTATCAGCGTAATCGGCGGGCAAATCAAACGGATGGTGCGTCACAATGATTTTGGTGATGTGGGCGCCCAATGTGGAGAGCCGCGCCTGTACGCGCGCGATCTGGCGTTCATTGACGCGTCCGTTTTTAAAGGTCAGTGAGCGTGCGGAGTTGATACCCAGGACGGCAATTTCATCATCGACATAAAACGGTTCGAGATCGTGCGTGATATAGCGCCGATATTTGTCGAGCGGTCGAGTAAAACGGTCAAAAATATTATGCAGCGGCACATCATGATTGCCGGGTACGACGATCTGTGGCGACGGCAGGGAATCCAGAAAATGGCGTGCTTGCTTGAACTGCGCGCTGCGCGCGCGTTGCGTCAGATCGCCGGAAACCACCACGACATCGGGCTTGATCTGCGCAACCAGCTTGATTAAAGGCCCGATAAGCGCATCATCGACACGACCAAAATGGAGATCAGAGAGGTGAACGAGCGTGCGCATGATATTCTGCTTTTATCCACCATCCGGTTCATGGATTGGTGGCACGATGACGCGCAATGCTCCGGAACGCACGCGATAGCGTAGCGGAGTTTCCATCACGGTGACTTCGCCGTCAGTGGCAATGCGCATATGCGGGTGCCGTACCTCGATCAGGATTTCTTGAGCGCTGAGAGCATCGAAGTCTTTTGCCTGGCGCAATCGTCCGAATAGGGCGCGCAGGGCGAGCCGCAGCAACCCGAACCGTCCGCTACGTTGCGTCACATACAAACATAACTGCCCGGCATCAAGACATCTGCGTTCACCGATATTGAAGCCTTCCATCAGGTATTCATTGTTGCCGATGAAGACAAAGGGGGTGAGGCGCGCGTGTTCTTTTCCATTGGCAGTGACGCGCACGTTCAGAAACGGATAACGGCGTAATATCGTCACGGTTGCCCACACAAAAGCAGTCCACTTGCCGCGTCCCAACCGCTTCTGCTGATTTTCCCGATCTCGCACAATGCTGGGGTAAATTCCCAGGCTGGAATTATTCAGAAAGAAACGCTCGTTGACTTCGCCCACGTCAACCTTGATGGTATGTCCGGCGATGATATTGCGTATAGCCCCATCAAGGTCGAGCGGAATATGCAGGTCCTTGGCAAAGTGGTTGAGCGTTCCTAGCGGAAGGACGCCCAGGGCAGTGTCCGTTCCAATCAATGCCGACGCAACTGCATTGATCGTGCCGTCCCCGCCTCCGGCAACGATAGTCGAAGGTTTTTCGGCAATGGCGCGGTTTGCTGTGTCGATGATCGCGGCGCCGTCGCGCGCAAGCGTGACCTGCACATCAAGTCCGCCCGCACGAAATATTTCGGTCAGATTGTCTACCCAGTCTGTTGTATAGCCTGCACCGGCGCAGGCGTTGATGATGACGGCAATGGGGGCAGGCATGGGTTCTCGCATGAGTCAGGGCGTGCGGCGCTGCCGCAACGTATGCATGGCGGTAAGGCACAGCGCGAGCCAGGCAACGCCTTCGGCGCCAGCCGCCAGCACATCGCTCAGGTAGTGAACGCCTAAATAGATACGGCTCAACCCCACCAAGGCCACCAGCAGGATGGCCACCAGGACGACAACAGCGCGCCAGCGCCACATGCTTGTACGCGCGACCAGGAATGCGGCCAATACGCCATAGAACAGGGTCGCGCCGGCAACGTGTCCGCTGGGAAAACTGTAAGTGGTCAGGGTGATGATAGGATCGGTGAAGCCGGGGCGCGCGCGCTGGAATGCGAACTTCATGAGGACATTCAGGAGCATGCCGCCGGGCACAGTCAGGATCAAGGCAAGCAGCCAATAGCGTTGTTGTCTCCGTAGCAGAAAAAGGCCGAACAGGAGCGCATAAATACTTGTCGCCAGCATGCCTTGAAGGTTGCTGGCGATTAGCATGAAGCGGGTAAGCAGCGGCGTCGAATGCGTGTGAAACCACGCGGCCAGTTGGGCATCAACGCTGGTGAGCTGGCCACCGGACACGACGGCTTCGGCAATATCCCCGAACAGCCAACTTGCGCCCGCCAGCACCAGCACGCCCAGGGTGAGGTGCAACCCAAAAGAGCGATTCGGGAACAGGCGTGCTTTGACAAAGGCATTGAACGGCGTCGGATTTTTCATCACTGGCTGTATCCCGTGCAGTAATCGCGAATGACCTTGCACATCCCCGATTATGCCCTAATATGCAGGCCGCCAGGCACCTGATCGTTCCGCATGGATCGGAGCGCGCAAGGTCAGCTCATGACAGCCGGTTCCTGCTACAGATATTCCTGAAATCCGGCAAAAACAGGCCTGATCCGTTGCGGGTATTGTGCAGGATATCGTCTATATGCTGTTTTTTGTGGAGTGACTGAACTGGACTGTCAATTACTAATCTACTCACACATCGCCGCCGCTGCGCTAACGCAAACAGCGGGGCAGCATGCGTAAGACAAAAAACCGTCTTCATCATGCATGCATGTGCGTGTTCAGCATTGATTACACAGGTTTTGTTCCTGCATGGTAAGGCCAGTGTAAGGCTGGCTGTGCCATTATGCCTGGGTAACTTGATTGGCAAATGGATTTTAACGAAGGAATTGGATATGCCCAGCTTTAAGATTTGGTTAAAACGGATAAGCAATAAAGTAATCAGCGATAAATTCAGCATTTTCTCATTGCGCTTGCCGCTCATGTTTTTCACTTGTGTTGCACTGGCATCCTGTGGACATGCCGAGAAAGATACGCATGCCGGGCAGCCGCTTACCAAACGCAAACTCGTATTTAAACAAATGCTGCGCAATTTTGAACCCATGGGGCTGGTGGTGCGTGGGCGCAAGCCTTATGAGAAGGACCGGTTCCTGCAGTATGCAGTGGCACTGCAAACCTTGAGTACCCAACCCTGGAAATACTTCACGGCAGACAGCAATTACTCGCCGACCAGAGCGAAGCCCGTGGTTTGGCAAAAGCCGGCGGAATTCAAACAAGCGCAGCAGACTTTCATAGCGGCCTCAGCGCAGCTGGTCGAGGGTGCAAAAACAGGGAATATGGATGTGATTCGCGCGGATTACGGGAAGGTGACAGATAGCTGCCTGGCTTGCCATCGTGAATTCCGGGGCGGCCCGCGCTAGTGATTCCGCGCCAATTTCGGATGCGTCGCATATGAGGCATTCAAACGATAGAAATGGGTACCAGGACGCCGATCATCACCAATCCAAATAACAGAAATGCGCGCCCGTTGCTCACAAAATGCAGATGCGGTGCTGGAATGCCATTAGGCAGGTCCTTGTATCCCGTGATCATGGGCACAATCAAATTGTCGTGCTTGAAGAACCGGTAAAACAGCACCGCGGCAATATGCAGTCCGACCAGCGCGAGCAGGAAATTAAACAGTTGCTGATGAAGGCCGCTGAGGGTGTCGCTGAGGGTTTCGCCAACCCAAAACGCCAGCGGCCCTTGGGTGACGACGTCATCACTGGCAAACAGGCCTGTCCCCGCCTGGACCAATAAAAAACCCAGCATCGCTATCACCATCCAGCCGCCGAGGGGGTTGTGTCCGATCTGTTTGCCTGGCTGCGGTTCGCGTAAGGTGCCGGCATATTTCAATGTGGTGAGAAAGCTTCGAATGAAGCTTGCAAAACGTGCTGTAGTGCTGCCAACAAACCCCCACAGTATTCTGAAGAGGATTAAAACCAATGTAGCGTAGCCTGCATAAATATGGTACTGCATGGCGTTGTCAAAAAGTTCGGCACTGGTCCAGGAGGCGGCAAAACAAATTGCCAGGCTCCAGTGAAAGAAGCGTACAGGAAAATCCCATACCTTTATTTTCAGACTGGGGGAGGGTATGTTTTTTGACATGGTTTCTGCTGAGGAACGATCCGATCGTTGGATCGGAGTTAAAGAAATAGTTCCCTATCCGTTGCTTAAAAATCAAGCAACGGAAAATCCGGGTCTATTGGAACGCAAATCAGCCCGAGCCCGGTTCAACCAATAAAATACCCCAGGTCTTCCAGCGTTTTCCCGGCTGCCAATGCCTCAATTACCCACTTCGGTTTACGGCCTCTTCCGCTCCAGGTTTTACCTTCATCGTTTCTGTAGCGGGCAACAGGGCCTGCAGTACCGGAAGCATGACCGGGCTGTTTTTTCGTTTTGTTTTTAATGACCCCCAGATCCTTGCTGGTAATGCCATACTCGGCCATCCTGGCTTTAATGTCGGCAATGACGGTAACCAGCTCTGCTTTACGCAATGCTTCTGCCTCTTGTTCAAGCTTGGCAATTCTGATTTTCATTTCTTTGTAAGTCGTCATGATCGTGGGTTCCTGTGCGGTTTTGGTGAATGAGTTATTTGTAAATGCTAATCGAGCCACATAAAAATATCGCCATGGAAATACTGCAATTATTCTATGTTGATTTTTTGAAAGAATACAGATTTAATCAACCAATAATCAGCATGGCATGTTGAAATGCATGCCGGTCAAATTATAAACGATTGATAAGTTAAAAATACGCGTTCGTATATACGGATATCCGATTTTCGTAATGGATTGCCAGATGTTGCTCTCATATGGCTTGTCGGCGAACGTTTCTCGCTCAGCTCATTCTGCCTCGTGCAGGTTGCCCCTGCTGACACTTTCGCCATCTCCGGAACGGAGCGCCCGGAACGATAGCGAAGACAGGATGGTCAGACCGCCCAGGGTCAGGAATGCGTGGTGCAGCGCATTCGTCACGGCCACGCGGTCGGTTTGGGGCAGGCCGCCCAGGTACCAGGCGACGATCAGCGACCCGCAGGCCAGCCCGAAGCTCATTGATATCTGCTGCAGCGTGCTGGCGATGGTACTGGCCATGCTCGAGTCGGGCGTTTCGATGTCAGCATAGGCCATCGAGTTCATGCCGGAAAATTGCAGCGAGTTGAAGAATCCTTGCGCCAATCCCAGCAGCACGATCAGTATAATCGGCGTGGCCGGGATCACCAGTGAGAAGAGGCAGAGGGTGAGTCCGATCATGACCGTATTCACAATGAGTACCTGCCGGTATCCATGGCGCCGCAGTACCCGCGCAGAGATGAGCTTCATCGCCATGGCAGCGGCGGCGCTAGGCATCATCAACAGGCCCGACTCCCAGGCAGGCAGGCCCAGACCGAGCTGATAGAGCAGCGGCAGCAGAAATGGAAGCCCGCCGACACCCAGTCGAGTGATGAAGCCGCCGACCACCGAGACGCGGAACGTACGTATCCGAAACAGCGCGAGGCGGAGTAGTGGGTAAGACGCCTGGCGGGCATGCAAGACGTAGGCAGCCAGCAGGCTGAGGGAGAGCAGCAGCAGAATAGCCGCCGAAGTCACGTCCAGGTGATGCTCGCCGAAGACTTCCAGCAGCCACGAAAGCAGCGCCGTGCCCGAGCCGAACAAGACCAGACCGACTAGATCCAGCGGTCGAGGCGCAGCACCGCGATAATCCGGCATGTGGCGATGGATGAGCAGCAGTGCGACCAGACCCACCGGCACGTTGGCAAAGAAGATTTCCCGCCACGACAGCCAGTGCACGATGAGACCGCCCACCGTGGGTCCGAGCAGCGGACCGATCAGCGCCGGGATGATGACGAAGTTCATCGCTGTCAGCAATTCCGCTTTGGGAAAGGTCCGAATGATCGCAAGCCTGCCTACCGGCATCATCATCGCAGCGCCGATTCCCTGCAGAATACGCGCCGCTACCAGCATCGGCGCGTTGACGGCCAAACCACACAGTATCGAGGAAAAAATGAAGACCGCCACCGCCACGCCAAACACACGCCGCGTGCCGAACCGGTCGGCCATCCAGCCGCTCACCGGAATACATACGGCCAGGCTCAGGATGTAGCTGGTAATGACTGCCTTCAGACTCAGCGGCGTCACGTGCAGGCTCGCCGCCATCGCCGGAACTGCAGTATTGACAATGGTGGAGTCGAGTTGCTCCATGAACAGGGCGGTGGCGACGACCCAGGGCAGATAGCGCTTAACAGTGGGACTGTTCATCGGTGGGTAAGTGCAATTGGCCTATGTTTGCATCGAAGTTTGTGGTGGTTTAATTTTCCAGACACCTCGATAGCTGATCATTCACATGCCGGAAGGAATTTTAGATGAGCAGGCAACGCAGGCATTTTGACACCGGTTTGAGCTGGAAGTGGTGCGCGTGAGCAGGGATCCGATGGGCTCCCCAAAGCCTTGCGGTCAGACGGTAGCGAATCAGCCAGATGAAAATATATTGGCGGAGAGGGTGGGATTTGAACCCACGATGACGGAAACCGCCATACCGGATTTCGAGTCCGGCGCATTCGACCACTCTGCCACCTCTCCAAGGAGGCGCAATTGTACCTGCAAGCTCCATGAAATAGAAGCCGCGTGGCTGGTGTGGCATGCGTTACAAGCGGGTAGACAAGCCCGGCATTCTCGGCGAGACTGGCGGCCATGCGCAAACTGCTGCTGTTTACTTTCAGCCTGTTGTTGGTGTCCTGTGATGTGCCCTTGCCCAAACCGCCGCCACCTGTAGCACCGGTTTCCAAGACCGGCGAACTGGTAGTGCTGACCCACAATGGCCCCACGACCTATTATGAAAATCCGAATGGTGACCCCACCGGGTTCGAGTACGACCTGGTCACGCTGTTCGCCAGGGAGGCGGGCTACCGGGTGAAATTCGTGGTGGAAAACGACCTGGACAGCCTGTTCAAGAAGCTGTCGCAACATCAGGCGCACTTTGCTGCTGCCGGTATCACCCAGACCGATGCACTCAAGGAGCGCATGCGTTTTGGCCCACCTTATCTCAAGGTGACACAGCAGGTGATCTACAACACCGATACGATCAAGCCGCGCGGTTTTGCCGATCTGGTGGGCGCGCGCGTGGCGGTGGTAGCGGGCAGCAGTGCGGCAGAAACCTTGCTGGACATGCGCCAGCGCATCTCCGGCCTGCACTGGACTGAGGTCAAGACCGAGTGGGGGGAGGATCTGCTGGATGAGCTGTCCAAATCAGCGGTGGATGCAGTGATCGTGAATTCCAACGAATTCGATATTGCCCAAAATCTGTATGCCAATCTGGGCGTCGCATTCGAGATTAAACGCCCGGATCAGCTGGCGTGGGCTTTTCCCAAGGATGTCGCCCCTGATTTGTACGCCCAGGTGCAAGCGTTTTTCAAGCGTATCCAGAAAGATGGCACGCTCAAGCGCCTGATGGAACGCTACTACGGCCACACCGATCGCCTGGAAAGCGCAGACGTGGCAGGTATCCTGGAGCGGATGAAAGACACGCTGCCCAAGTACCTGCGCTATTTTCAGGAGGCGGAGGAGTTGACCGGCATTGACTGGCGCCTGATTGCCGCCATCGGCTATCAGGAATCGCACTGGAATCCCTATGCCACGTCGCCCACCGGGGTGCGCGGGCTGATGATGATGACCGGGGATACGGCCGACAGGATGGGGGTGACTGACCGCCTCGATCCGCGCCAGAGTATTATTGCCGGCGCGAAGTACCTGGCGTTGCTGGTGGATGCGATGCCGTCCAGGGTTGAGGAACCTGATCGAACCTGGATGGCGCTGGCGGCCTACAATCAGGGGCAAGGTCATCTGGAAGACGCGCGGGTGCTGGCGCAGCGGCACAAGCTCAATCCGCTCGCATGGAGCGACGTCAAGCAGACCCTGCCGCTGCTGGCGCGCTCCGAGCATCACGGCACGGTCAAGCACGGTTACTGCCGCGGCGGCGAGGCGGTGGTATTCGTGGAAAACATCCGCACCTACTACGATATTCTGGTCAAGTACCAGCGGCCCTACAAGCCGCTGTTGTTGTCCGGGAATGAAGCCGGAGCGTAGTCCACAAGCGCGTCATTCCGGACCTGATCCGGAATGACGTATTGGCTGGTGCGCAGTGCTCGTTTCCTAGGCGGGCATCAGCACGGTCAGCCCCCCCATGTAGGGACGCAACACTTCGGGAAGCGCCACCGATCCATCCGCCTGCTGATGATTTTCCAGAATCGCGACCAGGGTGCGCCCTACCGCCAGCCCGGAGCCGTTCACGCTGTGCAGCAGTTCCGGCTTGCCTTTTTCACCTCTGAAGCGCGCTTGCATGCGGCGTGTCTGAAACGCCTCGAAATTGCTGCACGAGGAAATTTCGCGATAAGTATTTTGCGCCGGCAGCCACACTTCCAGATCGTAGGTCTTGGCGGCAGAAAAACCCATGTCGCCGCCGCACAGCGCCATTTTCCGGTAGGGCAGCCCGAGTGCTTGCAGGATGGCCTCGGCATGGCCGGTGAGTGCTTCCAGCGCGGTGTAGGATTGCTCCGGTTCGACCAGTTGCACCAGCTCCACCTTGTCGAACTGATGCTGGCGGATCATGCCGCGGGTGTCGCGGCCGTAGGAACCGGCCTCGGAGCGGAAGCAGGGGGTGTGGGCGACGAATTTCAGCGGCAGTTGCTCGCGCGCCACGATCGCGTCGCGCACCATGTTGGTCAGCGGCACTTCGGCGGTGGGGATGAGGTAGAGTTTTTCCGCATCCGCACGCGGCACGTGAAACAGATCTTCCTCGAACTTGGGCAACTGCCCGGTACCGCGCATGGAGTCGGCGTTGACCAGATACGGCACATACACTTCGGTGTAGCCATGCACAGCCGTGTGGGTGTCCAGCATGAACTGCGCCAGCGCCCGGTGCAGCCGCGCCAGCCCGCCGCGCAGCAGTGAAAAGCGCGCGCCGGCCAGTTTGCTGGCGGTCTCGAAATCCAGCCCCAGCGCGGTACCTACGTCCACGTGATCTTTCACCGCAAAATCAAACACGCGCGGTGTGCCGACACGTGCGATCTCTACGTTGTCGGCGTCGGATTTACCCGTCGGCACCGATGCATGCGGCAGGTTGGGAATGGTCATCAACAGCGCATTGAGCCGGGCTTGCAGGGCTTCCAGCGCGGATTCCGCGGCTTTCAGTTCGGCGCCGAGATTCGCCACTTCCGCCATGATGGTGGAGACATCCTCGCCCTTGGCCTTGGCCATGCCTATCTGTCTGGAGCTGGCGTTGCGCCTGGCCTGCAGCTCCTGGGTGCGGGTTTGCAGTTGTTTGCGCTCGGCTTCCAGGCGCTGGAATTCGGCAGTGTCCAGGGTGTAGCCGCGCATGGCAAGGCGTTGCGCCACGTCGTCGAGGTCGTTGCGGAGGTGTTGAATGTCTAACATTATTTTTGCCCTGTTTTCTTGTTGGCTTGTTCATCCAGCTTGCGCAAATACGCCAGCCGTTCGGCGATCTTGCCTTCCAGCCCGCGCGGGGTTGGTGCGTAAAAGTGCGCGTTGACACCTTCCGGTAAATAGTCCTCCCCGGCGGCGTAGGCGTCCGGTTCGTCGTGCGCGTAGCGGTAGGCGTGGCCGTAGCCCAGTTGTTTCATCAGTTTGGTGGGGGCGTTGCGCAGGTGCACCGGCACCTCGCGCGATTTGTCCGCCGCCACAAAGCTGCGGGCGTTATTGTACGCCACGTACACGGCGTTGCTCTTGGGCGCGCAGGCGAGATAAATCACCGCCTGCGCCAGCGCCAGTTCGCCTTCCGGACTGCCCAGGCGCTGGTAGGTTTCCACCGCGTCCAGGGTCAGGCGCAGCGCGCGTGGGTCGGCCAGACCGATGTCCTCGCTGGCCATGCGGATCAGGCGGCGGCCGACGTACAGCGGATCGGCACCGCCGTCGAGCATGCGCACCATCCAGTACAGCGCGGCGTCGGGATGGGAACCGCGCACCGATTTGTGCAGCGCGGATATCTGGTCGTAGAAGTTGTCGCCGCCCTTGTCAAAACGGCGTGCGCCGCGCGCCAGCGTGGTCTGGATGAAATCCTCGTCAATCTCATGACGGGCGGCATCGAGTGCGGCATTGGCGGCTTGTTCCAGCAGGTTCAACAGGCGCCGCGCGTCGCCGTCGGCGTAGCCGGTGAGCTGGGCGCGCGCCGCCCCGGTGATGGCAATGTCCGGATAGGTGCTGATCCGCGCGCGCTCCAGCAGGGCGGCGAGGTCGGTTTCCACGATGGGCTTTAACACATACACCTGGGCGCGCGAGAGCAGCGCGCTATTGAC
Source organism: Sulfuriferula plumbiphila (assembly GCF_009938015.1). NCBI lineage: Bacteria > Pseudomonadati > Pseudomonadota > Betaproteobacteria > Nitrosomonadales > Sulfuricellaceae > Sulfuriferula > Sulfuriferula plumbiphila. The sequence continues at coordinate 885,142 of NZ_AP021884.1, forward strand.
CTCGAACGAGGGATTCTCGGTGGTGGCGCCGATGAAAGTAATCAACCCGGCTTCAACGAACGGCAGGAAAGCGTCCTGCTGGGATTTGTTGAAGCGGTGCACTTCGTCCACAAACAGCAGGGTGCGGCGCCCCTGGCCTTGCATCATTTCGGCGCGCGCCACCGCCTCGCGGATTTCCTTGACCCCCGAGAGCACGGCGGACAGCGCGATGAACTCCATGTCAAAACCGTGGCTCATCAGCCGTGCCAGTGTGGTCTTGCCTACGCCCGGCGGCCCCCACAGGATCATCGAGTGTGGCTTGCCGGATTCGAATGCGACGCGCAGCGGCTTGCCGGGGCCGAGCAAATGCGTCTGTCCGATCACTTCGTCCAGATTGCGCGGCCGCAGCCGTTCGGCCAGCGGCGCGCTGTCCAGCGGATGATCGAACAGGTCGGCGTGGCTCACTTGCCGTCGGAGATGACGTCCACGCCCTGGGGCGGGGTGAAATGGAAATCGCTGGCGGGAAGGGCCGGGTTACGTTCCAGCCCGGCGAATTTCAGCACCGTGGTCTGGCCGAAGTTGTCCTTGATCTCCATCGCCACCAGCGTGTTTTTGCTGAATCCCATGCGCACGTTCTCAAACGCGCTTTCCTTGTCGCGCGGGCGCGCGTCCAGCCATTCCAGACCGTCGCGGCTGCCGGCGTCCGTGATCGTGTAAAACCTGCCGATGTCCTTGCTGCCCGCCAGCAAGGCCGCCGGGCTGCTGCCCAGCGCCTGGCCCAGTTTCTTGATGGTGACCTGTTGCAGATCGGCGTCGTACAGCCAGATTCTTTTGCCGTCGCCGACGATTATCTGTTCATAGGGCTTCTCATACACCCAGCGGAACTTGCCGGGACGCGCGAAAGCCATGGTGCCGGACGACTGCTGGCGCGCGTGTCCGTTTTTGTCCAGCACGGTCTGGGTGAACGTGGCGCGCGCGGTCTGGGTATCCGCGACGAACGCCTTGAGCGCGTCGATGCTGGATGCTGCGGCGCTGGCAGAGAAGATCAAGAGTGCGGTAAAGAGACTGAGTTTTTTCATTGGGACTTTAAGTCGAATGGACAGGATTTTTAATGCTTAACAAGAGAGTTGGTCTGGTTTTAGTGCAGAAAATTCAACACCCCCCAAAATTCATATTTATTCTGAATGATCCGGTCCTTATCCTGTTAATCCTGTCTAATCACATTGTTCATTCCCGGTTAGGTGCAATCACTTCGCGGTTGCCGTTGCTCTGCATCGGCGTCACCAGACCCGCCTGTTCCATTGCCTCGATCAGCCGCGCGGCACGGTTGTAGCCGATGCGCAGGTGACGCTGCACGGCGGAGATGGAGGGGCGCCGGGTTTTCAGCACGATGGCGACGGCTTCGTCATAGAGCGGGTCGCTTTCGGCGTCACTGCCGCCGACCGCGCTTTCGCCGCTGCCTTCATTGTCTTCCGGGGTGTCGAGGATGCCGTCAATGTAATCGGGCTCGCCCAGCTGTTTCAGGTATTCCACGACTTTATGCACTTCTTCGTCGGCCACAAAAGCGCCGTGCACGCGCTGCGGATAGCCGGTGCCGGGCGGCAGGTAGAGCATGTCGCCCTGGCCGAGCAGGGCTTCTGCGCCCATCTGGTCGAGGATGGTGCGCGAGTCGATTTTGCTCGATACCTGGAACGCGACGCGGGTGGGGATGTTGGCCTTGATCAGGCCGGTAATCACGTCCACCGACGGGCGCTGCGTGGCCAGGATCAGATGCACCCCGGCGGCGCGGGCCTTCTGCGCCAGCCGCGCAATGAGCTGTTCGACGGCCTTGCCTACCACCATCATCATGTCAGCCAGCTCGTCGATCACCACCACAATCATGGGCTGCTCTTCCAGCGGCTCGGGATTATCCGGGGTCAGGCTGAACGGGTGGGTGAGCGGGGTGGCGGCCCTTTTCGCGTCGCGCACTTTCTGGTTGTAACCAGCCAGGTTGCGCACGCCGAGTGCGGACATCAGCTTGTAGCGGCGCTCCATCTCGGCCACGCACCAGTTGAGCGCGGCGGCGGCCTGACGCATGTCGGTGACTACCGGGGCGAGCAGATGCGGAATGCCCTCGTATACCGACAGCTCGAGCATTTTCGGGTCGACCAGAATCAGTCGCACACGGCTGGCGTCCGCTTTGTACAACAGGGAAAGGATCATCGCGTTGATGGCAACTGATTTGCCCGAGCCGGTGGTGCCCGCCACCAGTACGTGCGGCATTTTGGCCAGATCGGCCACCACCGGGTTGCCGGCTATGTCCTTGCCCATCGCCATTGCCAGCGGGCTGGCCATGGCGTGGTACACCTTGGCGGAAAGGATTTCCGATAACCGCACGATCTCGCGCTTGGGGTTGGGGATTTCCAGCGCCATGGTGGTCTTGCCGGGGATGGTTTCCACCACGCGGATGCTCACCACCGACAGCGCGCGCGCCAGGTCTTTGGCCAGGTTGACGATCTGGCTGCCCTTGACCCCGGAGGCCGGCTCGATCTCGTAGCGGGTGATGACCGGGCCGGGCAGAGCGGCGACCACGCGCGCCTGCACGTTGAATTCGGCCAGCTTGCGCTCGATCAGGCGCGAGGTGAATCCCAGGGTTTCCGCCGACAGGCTCTCCACATGGGCAGTCGCAGCATCCAGCAAATGCAGTGGCGGCAGCGGGGAATCCGGCATTTCGGCAAACAGCGGCACCTGCTTTTCCACCTGCACGCGTTCCGATTTGATAATGGTGGGCGGCGGGGTTTCGATGACCACCGGAGCGCGGTCCATATTGCGGCGCTTTTCTTCCAGTACAATCTCGTCGCGCCGCAGCGTGGCGGCTTGACCCATGCGCCGTTCGCGCCGCGCGGACCAGGTCTCGATTGCCCATAACCAGCTGCGTTCGAGGTATTCCCCGGTGGATTCCACTAGCGCCAGCCAGGAGATGCCGGTAAACAGGCTCAAGCCCGCGGCAATCAGCACCAGCAAGGCCAGCGTGCCGCCGGTAAAGCCCAGCAAATGGGTGACTGCTTCTCCCACAACCGCTCCCAGAATGCCTCCCGGGTGCTCCGGTAGTGCTATGTGCAAGCTATACAGACGCTGCGATTCCAGCCCGGCGCTGGACAGCAGCAGCAACAAAAACCCGGCACTGCGGATATATAACGGGCGGCGGTCGGGCGCCTCGCTAATCTCCAGTTTGCGATATCCCCACCAGGTGGCATACAGCGCCAGCATCACCAGCCACCAGGTGGAGAGCCCGAACAGTGCAAGCAGAATGTCGGCCAGATACGCCCCCAGCGTGCCGCCCATATTGTGCACACTGCCTTGTCCGCTGTGCGACCAACCCGGATCAGACTGGGTGTACGTGAACAGGATGACCGCCAGGAACGCCGCCAGCGCCACGCTCAGCAGCCAGCCGACCTCGCGCAGCAGGCCGGTGAGCCTGGGCGGGAGCGGTTTGCGGACGGATTTGGGCGTATTGCGCCGGGGAATGGACATGGTCAGCAATTTAATCGGAAGGCAAAATTATAACTTGAACCTTGTCCAGTCCGTGACCATCTTCCATACTGTTCCAGTTTTCCAGTTTTCAATCCCGCTACGGAGTACTACATGACCACCCCTCAACATCACCGTCTCATCATCCTCGGCTCCGGCCCCGCAGGCTATTCCGCCGCCGTTTACGCTGCGCGCGCCAACCTGAATCCGGTCGTCATTACCGGCATGGCGCAAGGCGGTCAGCTGATGACCACCACCGATGTGGACAACTGGCCTGCCGACGCCGACGGCGTGCAGGGGCCGGAGTTGATGGCGCGTTTCGAGAAGCACGCGCGCCGCTTCAACACCGAAATTATTTTCGACCACATCCACACTGCCAAACTGACCGACAAGCCCATCGCGCTGGTCGGCGACCAGGGTAGCTACACCTGCGATGCGCTGATTATCGCCACCGGCGCGTCGGCCATGTATCTGGGGCTGGAATCCGAGCAGGCGTTCATGGGCAAGGGCGTATCCGGCTGCGCCACCTGCGATGGATTTTTCTACCGCAATCAGGACGTGGCGGTGATCGGCGGTGGCAACACTGCCGTGGAAGAAGCGCTGTATCTGTCCAACATTGCGCGTCATGTCACCGTGGTGCATCGCCGCGACAAGTTCAAGTCGGAAAAAATTCTCGCCGATCATCTGATGGAGAAGGTCAAGGAAGGCAAGATCAGCGTGGAGTGGAACAGCGAACTGGACGAGGTGCTGGGCGACAAGACGGGTGTGACCGGCATGCGCATCAAGTCCACCGTGGATGGCAGCACCAGGGATATCGCCCTGACCGGCGTGTTCATCGCCATCGGCCACAAGCCCAACACCGATATTTTCACTGGCCAGATCGCGATGGAAGGCGGCTATATCGTCACCCAGGGGGGCAACAAGGGCAATGCCACCGCCACCAGTGTTCCCGGCGTGTTTGCCGCGGGTGACGTGCAGGATCACATCTACCGCCAGGCGGTGACCAGCGCCGGTACCGGCTGCATGGCCGCGCTGGACGCCGACCGCTATCTGGAAAGCCTCGGCAAGTAATCTCCCCATGGCCGGGCGTGTGCCTCCAGCGGACGAAGCCGCACTGTTCAAAGCGGCGGTGCAGGACGCCCAGCCGCTACCCGACCACGGCAAGGTGGAACCGCCCTTGCCGCGCGTTTCCCCTATCCCGCGCCAGCGTATTCGCGATGAGCGTCAGGTCTTGGCCGACAGCCTGTCTGACCACATCGTGTGGGAGGATACCATGGAAACCGGCGAGGAGCTGGTGTTCCTGCGCACTGGCTTGCGCCGCGACACGCTCAAAAAACTGCGGCGCGGGCACTGGGTGCTGCAGGCCGAACTGGATTTGCATGGCCTGGTGAGCGTGGAAGCGCGCCAGGCGCTGAGCGCGTTTATCGCCGGCTGCGGCAAGCGCGGCCTGCGTTGCGTGCGCATCATCCACGGCAAAGGGCTGCGTTCCAAAAACCGCGAGCCGGTGTTGCGCACCAAGGTGAAAAACTGGCTGATGCAAAAAGACGAAGTGCTGGCGTTTTGCCAGGCGCGTGCGGTGGACGGCGGCAGCGGCGCGGTGGTAGTGTTACTCAAGTCTTCATGAAAACTTTTTGGAGGAATGCCATGACCGCAATTACCGAATTCGAACTTCCTTCCACCGGCAACCGAACCTTCAAACTCACCGACATGCGCGGCAAGAAGCTGGTGGTGTACTTCTATCCCAAGGACGACACGCCGGGCTGTACCGTGGAGGGCTCCGACTTCCGCGATTTGTATGCCGGGTTTCAGGCGCACAATTGCGAGATCGTGGGTATTTCGCGCGACGATATGAAATCCCACGAGAAATTCAAGACCAAGCTCAGCCTGCCGTTCGAGCTGTTGTCCGACGCAGACGAAAAAGTGTGCGAACTGTTCGGCGTGATAAAGCTGAAGAACATGTACGGCAAGGAAGTCCGTGGCATTGATCGCAGCACTTTTGTGTTCGACAGCGACGGCAAGCTGGTCAAGGAATGGCGCGGCGTGAAATCCGCCGGCCACGCGCAGGAAGTGCTGGATACCATTAAAACGCTCCAGGAGAAAATCTGAATGCCCCGCAAAGCCGCTGCGCCCACCAAGCTGTTTGTTCTTGATACCAACGTGCTGATGCACGACCCCACCAGCTTGTTCCGTTTTGAGGAGCACGACATATTTCTGCCGATGGGCACGCTGGAGGAACTCGATCACAACAAGAAAGGTATGACCGAAGTGGCGCGCAATGCGCGTCAGGCCAGCCGCTTCCTGGACGAAATCGTATCGGGTTGCGAAGATGCAATCGAAGCCGGGATTCCGCTCAGCAGCCATAGCCGCAAGGCAGCGACCGGACGGCTGTTTCTGCAGACCAGAATGGCGCGCATTGAAACCCCGCTCAGCCTGCCCAACAGCAAGGTGGACAACCAGATTCTCGGCGTGATTCTGAGCCTGCGCGAAGAGCAGCCCAGGCGCCCGATAATCCTGGTGTCCAAAGACATCAACATGCGCATCAAGGCGCGTGCACTGGGCTTACCCGCCGAGGACTACTTCAACGACAAGGTACTCGAAGACACCGACCTGCTCTATGCCGGGGTGCGTGAATTGCCGGAGGATTTCTGGGACAGGCACGGCAAGGGTATCGAGTCCTGGCAGGCTGATGGCCACACCTGGTATCGCGTCAAAGGCCCGCTGGTGACCCGCCTGCTGGTCAACGAATTCGTCTATCAGGAGAGCGCCAGCCCGCTCTACGCCATCGTCAAAACCATCAAGGGCAATGTCGCCGAGCTGCAGACCATCAAGGACTACAGCCACCAGAAAAACAATGTGTGGGGCATCACCGCGCGCAACCGCGAACAGAATTTCGCGCTCAATGTGCTGATGGATCCGGAGGTGGATTTTGTCACTTTATTAGGCCAGGCCGGTACCGGCAAAACCCTGCTCACCCTCGCGGCGGGGCTGATGCAGACGCTGGAGCACAAGCGTTATTCGGAAATCATCATGACCCGCGTGACCGTGCCGGTAGGCGAAGACATCGGTTTCCTGCCCGGCACCGAGGAAGAAAAAATGACGCCGTGGATGGGCGCGCTGGAAGACAATCTCGACGTGCTCAACAAGACCGACGACAGCGCCGGCGACTGGGGACGCGCCGCCACGCAGGACCTGATCCGCAGTCGCATCAAGGTCAAATCGCTCAACTTCATGCGCGGGCGTACCTTCCTCAACAAATACCTGATCATCGACGAGGCGCAGAACCTCACCCCCAAACAGATGAAAACCCTCATCACCCGCGCCGGTCCCGGCACCAAGGTGGTGTGCCTGGGCAACATCTCGCAGATTGATACGCCTTACCTCACCGAGGGCAGCTCCGGCCTGACCTACGTGGTGGACCGCTTCAAGGGCTGGCCCCACGGCGGCCATATCACCCTGGCGCGGGGCGAGCGTTCGCGCCTGGCCGACTGGGCGGCGGAAATGCTATGACACGCGGACTGGTGGCGTTGCTCGGATTGCTGGTGTTTGCACCTGCGGTCCAGGCCGCCAGTTGCCGCGACGTCGTGCACATGCTCAATCAGCAGTCGAGCGCGCGTATTGACGAGGCCGAACTGACGCAGGCCCTGCAAACCCTCAACGCCGATCACAATACGCGCCTGCCGGGTAAATTCGTCACCAAGCGCGAGGCGCTATCCGCAGGCTGGCAGCGCGGGCACGACCTGTGGGAGGCCCCCCCGCTCAACGGCAAAAGCATCGGCGGCGACCGTTTCGGCAACCGCGAACGCCAGTTGCCCTATGGCCAGTGGCGTGAAGCCGACCTCGACTACAAAGGCGGCCATCGCGGCGCCAAGCGCCTCATCTTCTCCCGCGAAGGCCGCCGTTTCGTCACTGTTGACCACTACCGCACCTTTACCGAGATCCCCGCCTGCCAATGAAAACCTGCCACCTGCAAGGCATCACCAGCATGAAAATCTTCTATGACCAGATCGCCAGGGATTTCGCTTTCCCCGAGCACTTCGGCCGTAACCTCGACGCGTTGTGGGATGTGATGACCGACGATGTGGAAGGCCCCTTTGAACTGATCTGGGAAAAGCCGGGCGTCACGCGCGACGCGCTGGGAGAGGATTACTGGCGGCTGCTGGAGATACTGGCGGACGTGGTGGCGGAGCGCGATGATTTTCGGCTGGAGTTGCGGGGGTAGGGGTCACGCGGGTCAGGTCTGTATAAGTGGCGTCCTCCCTGCTATATTTCTCCCATCATGTCTCGTTCTATCCGTATGGAGTTTGCCGATTCCCTGTGTATTAGGGTCACATCTTGCAATACGATCGAGCCGATCAGACGGGGCTGCGAAACGTCCTGGCAGCTTGCACAAAGCGCAAACTGCTGCGGAACTCGAACAGTGCGCGCCTGAACCTTCCGCCCCGCCGGCTCAGACAAGGCGACGCGGAAGGGGATAACCAGGCTCTCCGTACATTACAGGATCGCATCACAATACTGTTTGTGGGGTTATGAATATCTTCTGCGCTTGCGCTATCCATGTCATTCCCTGTCACCTGAGTGGCATAGAGTGATTGGCGGAACGCGTCCGATCTTCTGATCGGGATGTGTAATGCGCGCCCTTAAAACACTTGACGAAACACTTGACGATTGTTCGATACCGACATGGAAGTCAATCATGATGTCCGTGAAAAATATATTACGCTTGTCAAGCATTGGGGTTTGCGCGGGTGCCCTGCTCGCCGCAAACGCCGTTTTCAGGTTGGTTAGGCCAGGTGAAGTTTGCAGTTGTCGTCATGCCGGGCTTTGAACATGTCCATTTCGAATCAATAAATCACGTTGGCATCCCAGGGTGCGCCATAGACAATGAAAAGCAACGCCTTGCTGGCAGCCGGGTTGACTTCCTTGATGTGGGGTCTCACGGGAATCTTTGTGCGGCTGCTGCCTCCTCTCTCGGCATTGCCTGTCACTGCGGGCCGGCTCCTGGTAGCGCTGGTAGTGGTGCTGCCTGTGCTTGGGCTGTTGCGCAGCAGCCGCCGGAGTTTCAAATCCGCACTGGGGTGTCCCGTCGCTTATGTTCTCGCGTTGTTATTGACAGGATATTATCTGTTGGCAACGGCGGCTTTCCAAATGGCTCCTGTGGCGGAAGTCGCGCTTTTGCTGAGTAGCCCTCCGTTTTTTGTACTGATTTTCCGCCGCGTGCGCGGCGCCATTCCGGACCGCGCTGAAATCGCTGGCGCAGTGCTGGCAGTCGCCGGAATCACCTTGATTCTGGGTTCCAAAATGTCCTTCACAGGAGAACTGCCAGTTCACCACCTCACGGGCAAGCTGCTGGCAATATGTGCAGCGGGATTGGCCGCGTTCTATGCTTATATGTACCGAATTCTGGCCGAACGCGGCAGTGCACCGGAAACAATGGGCGTGGCTTTTCTGACATTCGGCCTGGGGGGTTTTATTCTGGTGTTGATCTTGGGGCTGGTACCGACACCTTCCGGATGGGGTGCCCTGAATGGAGATGCACTCCTGGTATTCCTGGGTCTTGGGGTGCTGTCTACGGCCATTCCTACAATAGGTTTTGCAGTGGCGTCAAGGCATTTGCCAGCCATTGTTACGGCAATGATTTCACTTTTCATTCCGCTGTTCGCCGGGATATTCGCCTTTCTGGTACTCGGGGAAAGGCTTACACCCATGTTCATTCCGGGTGGCATGCTGGTGTTGGGCGGGGTTGCCATGATTCTTCGTCAGGACCGAGATAAAGCGAATGATTGATTGCCTGAGAAGTCAAATAGCCTGTTCAAGTGGAACGCTGCGCAAGAGCGGTTTCCGGAGGCTTGCACTACGCCATAATGGACCGCATTATCAATGCGCGGAATGGTAAAAATTCACAAGACAAGATGTGACGCCTTCATGTTTTATACAGCTTTGTTAGCCGGACAGCGAGGGAGATCATGAGTCCACTGTTGAATGTCTTGCAGCGCGATCTGCTCAATCCGGCTACCCTGTTGGGCGCGGCGTTTTATGGTCTCGTGTTTCTTGCGTTTGCCATGATACTGGGGCGCCTTGTCCGGAGGTTCTCGAGACGGGTGGAGTCGCACTTCACCGATGTGACCGGGATTGCCTTCGCCAGCGCGTTTGCCCAGGTCGTCGTATTCCTTGTTGGGTTCATTCTCTATGCCCATCTCATTCCAGAATTGCGGGCTCTGGGGACCACGCTCCTTGCCGGGGTGAGTGTCGTTTCCGTCGTGTTGGGGCTTGCTGCCCAGAATACCCTGAGTAACCTGATTGCCGGTTTCTCGCTCGTGCTATACCGGCCGATTAGTGTTGGCGACAGCGTGCAACTGAGCACCCCGAAGGGGCTGGCAACGGCCAGGCTGGAGCAGGTGTCTCTTGGCTACAGCCATCTGCGTGACACAGACGGGAACGAAATTATTGTTCCCAACAGCGTGATGATAAGCACGGTAATGATCCGCGTTGGCGGAAGAAAAACATGACCGGACTGAACTGCCGGTTAAGCGGAAAAAGCCGCATCATAAGGATGCCGTCCTTCATACTTCATGCTAATTTGGCAGCGCTGCGCAAAAGGTGTTCGATGTCCGGATGTTTCCCAGTGCGTTCCTGATGATTTCAACATGAGCTATTCCCATGCAAACCGCCGCTAGTATCACGACTGTCGCCCATGTCATTCAACTGGCAGTCGGACCCGTCTTTCTGCTGAGCGGAATCGGTGCAATTCTGGCCGTGCTTACCAGTCGACTGACGCGCGTAGTCGACCGCTTTCGGACGCTGAACAACTCGAAAGGCGATGAGCGGACCGCGCATGAAAAAGAAATGGCGACGCTGTTGAGCCGGGCTCGATGGATTCATTGGGCAATCAGTCTCTGCACCGTGTCTGCACTGTTCATCTGCATCGTGATTGCGGCACTTTTTGTCGGATCCGAGATGAACATGGATCCATCCGACGCAATCTCTATGCTGTTCATTTCCGCAATGGTGGCGTTAATCACGGGCCTGTTATGTTTTCTGCGTGAGATATTTCTGGCGACCGGACTCATAGAGAAATATGAGAAATAGCATGCGGAGCAGGCCGGTACGTGGATCGAGTAGCCGCGCAAAACGCTTTGCGTTGACCGCTCAATTGAAGTGATGCAGAAAGAGAATCCCGGCATGCGCCACACTAAATGCTGGGCAGTTGCTCCAGCGCTGCGTGCAGTTCCAGCCAGCGTTCTTCCCCCGTTTCGATGGCCTGTGCCAACTCGCCCTGGCGCTTGAGCAGGTCTTGCAGCAGGGGGCGCTGGCCGGCTTCGTACAGTGCCGTATCGGCCAGACGCTCGTCCAGCAGTGCTTTTTCACTCTGCCAGCCGGCAAGTTTCCTTTCCAGTTGTTCCAGTTCCTTTACCATCGGGCGGCGCTTGGCCAGCACGGTTTGGCGGTCAGCCTGGCTGGCTGCGCGCTGCTCGCGGCGCACGGTTTTTTCGGGGCTGGCATTGGCGGAGGATTGCTGGATGCGCTGCTGGTTGAGCCAGTCGCGATAGTCGTCGAGGTCGCCGTCGAAAGCGGCTGTCCCGCCGTCGGCCACCAGCAGGAAGCGGTCGCAGGTGGCGCGCAGCAGGGAGCGGTCGTGTGACACCAGCACCACGCCGCCGCCGAATTCCTGCAAGGCGAGATTGAGGGCGTGGCGCATTTCCATGTCGAGGTGGTTGGTGGGCTCGTCGAGCAGCAACAGGTTGGGACGCTGCCAGATCAGCAGCGCCAGCGCCAGGCGCGATTTCTCGCCGCCGGAGTAGGGGCCGCAGGGGGCTTGCGCCATGTTGCCGCGAAAATCGAAGCCGCCGAGAAAATCGCGCAGTTCCTGTTCGCGGGTTTGCGGCGCCAGGCGCAGCATGTGCTGCACCGGCGATTCGTCCGGGCGCAACTGTTCCAGCTGGTGCTGGGCGAAGTAGCCGATGGCCAGCCCCTTGCCCTCGCTGCGCGTGCCAGCCAGCGGCTTGATTTCGTCCGCCAGCAGTTTGATGAGGGTGGATTTGCCCGCGCCGTTGCGCCCCAGCAGGCCGATGCGTTCGCCCGGGCGCAGGGTGAGTTCGACGTTGGACAATATCGGTTGCGTACCATAACCCACCGCCGCTTCACGCAAATCCAGCAGCGGATCGGGCGCGCTGACCGGATCGCGGAAGCGGAAGGTGAACGGCGAATCCACGTGCGCCGCGGTCACGTCTTCCATTCGCGCCAGCGCCTTGATGCGGCTTTGCGCCTGGCGCGCCTTGGTGGCCTTGGCGCGGAAACGCTCGACGAAGCTTTCCAGATGCGCACGTTCGCGCTGCTGCTTTTCAAACATGGATTGCTGCACCGCCAGCTGGGCGGCGCGCTGGCGCTCGAAATCCGAATAGCCGCCGGTGTAGAGCCTGAGCACGCGGTTTTCGATATGCACGATATGGGTGGTTACCGCGTCAAGAAAATCGCGGTCGTGCGAGATCAGCAGCAGCGTGCCCGGGTAGCTCTTGAGCCAGCCTTCCAGCCAGATCACCGCGTCCAGATCCAGGTGGTTGGTGGGCTCGTCCAGCAACAGCAGATCGGAGCGGCTCATCAGCGCCTGCGCCAGATTCAGGCGCACCCGCCAGCCACCGGAAAATGCCGCCACCGGCTTGGCGAAGTCCGTGTCGGTAAAGCCGAGGCCGTGCAGCAGCTCGGCGGCACGGGCACGCGCACCATAACCGTCGATCTCGCTCAAACGCCCATGCAGCTCGCCCACCCGATGACCGTCATCCGCAGCGCTGGCGGCAGCCAGATCACGCTCTACCTGACGCAATACGGTATCGCCGTCGAGTGCGAATTCCAGCGCGGCCTGATCCAGCGCCGGGGTCTCCTGCGCCACGTGCGCGATCACCCAGCCCGGCGGCATGAACAGGTCGCCTGCTTCCGCGTGCAGCTCGCCCAGCAACAGCGCGAACAGACTGGATTTACCCGAGCCGTTGGCGCCGGTGAGGCCGATCTTCTGGCCGGGGTGGATTTGCACGCTGGCGTCCTCAATCAGGACTTTGGCGGCGCGCGCGAGGGTGAGTTGACGCAGGCTGATCACGGTTTTTCAGGAAATGGCAAAGGCGGCATTGTACGGGGTGGAGGGAAGGGCGTCATTTCGGATCAAGTCCGGGATGATGCGCCAATCTGGTGGCACAATGACATGATGACGAATTTGCTGCAAACCATCCACGATCCACGCGTGCGCGACCTCGTTTGGGTGATGGCCGCCCCGAGCTTGATGGGCGGGTCCAGCGCGCCATGTTTTGCCGTACCCGATGCGTTTGGCCAAGATGCTGTGCTGCGCGCCATGCCACAGCTGCTTGAACTGGATCGCCACCCCGCAGCGCTGCATGACTGGATTGCTGCGCGCAGCCCGCACCGCCTTGGCCGCTATTTTGAAACCCTGCTGGAATACTGGCTCAGCCACCTCATGGGCGGCCGGTTGGTGGCCGCCAATCTGCCGGTAAAAGCCGGCGATATCGTCATGGGCGAATACGATTTCCTCTGGCGCGACGTGAGCGGTGCGCTCAACCACTGGGAAGCCTCGGTGAAATGCTATTTGCAGGTGGATGCCGCAGCGGGACTGGCGGGGTATGTCGGCACCCTCACCCGCGACCGGCTCGATTTGAAGTTTGCCCACCTGCGCGACAAACAACTCAAGCTCGCCGCCACACCGGCCGGGGAGGCGGCCTTGCCCCACCCCGGCGAGCCGGTCAGCGCACGCGCGCTGCTCAAGGGCTGGCTGTTCTACCCGCACGGGCAGACTATTATCCCGGCGCCGGAAGTGTCGCCTCAGCATTTGTCCGGCTGGTGGCTGCGCTGGGGCGAAACCGCGTTCAACCCGCAACCCGGATTGCGCTGGAAAGTGCTGCCCCGGCTGGAATGGCTTGCCCCGGCCATGAGTCGGAACGAAGAGGGATTGCAAACAGAGACGGATTTTAACGCGGCCTTAGAAGCGCATTTCGTGGTGAACGGCGCCCCGTTGCTGGTGGCGGGGCTGACGGCGGCAGGGAATGCCTGGCAAGAAGTGACGCGGGGGTTTGTGGTGGCGCCAAGCTGGAATCTGCGCAAAGCCTAGAAAGCTGTCGGATTTACAGCCGGTTTCCTTTAAGTCCGACACCCATTAGCCGGCCTGCAATACGAGTGCCTTATGGCCCTTGTTACGCGAAACTAACCGCCCATGCCACCGCCAGCGAAGTATCCAAGTTTTCGCTGGTCTTCTTCCGTACACGCGTTGTTTAGGCACAAAAAAGCCGTGCCGTCTTTTTCGGAAATACTACTGAGATTTAAATCAGGTTCCTCGAAGTCGGCAGCCTCCAAGAAAATGAAGTGAAATGCATCACCGATCTTCAGTTCCAGTTTTCCCTCGTGGCTATCTGCGTATTCGTGCCAGCGGTCGCTGGTTCCACCCGGAATCTCGGGGCCGTACTTCCTGGTCTGGTCATCTTTCCAGGCGATAATAACGGGGTCAGTAAGCATTTCATTGGCTTTACAAACGGCCTGCCGCCGGGCTTCCGCAAAATTGGCCGAAGCGTGGTTAACCGGCATCGTGACTGTTTCCATAACGTACTCCTTGGTGAAGTTGTGTGTGACTGCATCGAAACTCAGGTGCGCTGACTCTGCTCCATCTGACTGCCGCAGGAGAGTTTCTTCGTGTAGGTGGCATGGGGCAGCAGGTCGCGAATAAACCGTGAGTGAATGCAATTTAATCCCGTTAACACGCACAGTCTGTGTGGTGGCGTACAAAGTCACTTCGACATGGTTCAGCAAGAGGGGATAGCAGCGAGGTGGGCGCATTAGTGTGCGACCGTACAGAAACCGCAAAGCCTTTGGACTAATCTTCGTATTGGCCCAGGCTCAAGCACAATGATCAACTACAGGAGAGCGACCATGTTGAAGTTGGCTATTATATTTTTCGTCATATCCCTTATTGCCGGTTTTTTCGGCTTTACAAATATTGCAGCGGGAGCAAAAGGCATAGCCAAAGTCCTGTTTTTCATTGCGCTCATTATTTTCTTGATTGTATTGGTATTTGGCGTCTTGCTGGGCGTAATGGTTTTCTAAAAATATCAAGGACCATGGACGATGCGCCCCTACATCGGGCGCGTTTGCAAAATAAACGCCCAGGCCGCCAATCGGGCGCCGGCTATGGGGCCGGGTTGGGATAATGTGTATGATTGGCCTGAATTTTCCCGAACAGATCGGCATTCACTTCCACTTCGACGCTATCCAGATTTTGTTGCAACTGCGCCATCGTGGTGGCACCGATAATGGTGCTGGTCACAAACCAGCGGCTGCGCACGAATGCCAGCGCCAGCGCAGCCGGGTGCAGGTTCGCTTGTTTGGCAAGCGCAACGTAGGCCGCCACCGCTTCCGGCACCATGGGCTTGTCATAGCGCTGGCCGAAGCCGGGGAACCGGGTCATGCGTCCGGCGTCAGCGCCGCCGATGTATTTCCCCGTGAGTGTGCCGAAGCCCAGCGGGCTATACGCCAGCAGTCCTAGCTGTTCGCGATGGCAGGTTTCCGCAAGCCCGTACTCGAATACCCGGTTAATCAGATTGTAGGCGTTCTGGATCGACACCACGCGCGGCAGTCCGGCTGTTTCAGCCGCGCGGGTGAACTGGCACACGCCCCAGGGCGTCTCGTTGCTCAAGCCGACGTGGCGTATCTTGCCGGCCTGGATCAAATCCGCGAACGCGCCCAGTTGTTCGACGATCGGGGTGGCGTCGCGCTCCTTGCCGGGGTCATACTCACTCTGGCCGAACGTGGGCACATTGCGGTCTGGCCAGTGAATTTGATACAGGTCGATGTAGTCGGTTTTCAGACGCGTGAGGCTGCTGTCTATGGCCATCTTGATTTGTTTCGACGTGATGCGCGGCCCGCCGCGTATCCATTCGAGGCCGCGCCCCGGGCCGGTGATCTTGGTCGCAACAATGAGTTTGTCGCGTGACTGCTTGCCGAGCCAGCGCCCGACGTAATCCTCGGTGCGCCCCTGGGTTTCGGCACGCGGCGGCACCGGGTACATCTCCGCCACGTCGATAAAATTCACGCCCCGCGCGACAGCGTAATCCAGCTGCCGGACGGCGTCCTCCGGACTGTTCTGCTCGCCAAAGGTCATGGTGCCGAGCGCAATCTCCGACACCCTCAGATCGCTGCTGCCTAGTTGCCGATACTTCATGCCGGGTTCCTTGTTTTCACAGGGGTGTTTTACGTAGCAGATCGACCCGGATCGGATGCTGAAAATCGACACCCTGCGCTGCCATGTGGCGCATGAACGCGGCTCGAACCGCCTCATATACCTCGGGGGAAAGCTGGTGGTGCGTATGCGTGACCTTCAGGACCTGTTCCTCGAACTGCTCAAAATCATCAAAGTGCGCGGGCGTATTGAAAAAGGTCTGGCTGACGAGTGCCAGCGTGCCGTCGTGCACAGCGCGTTGAATGGCCGCAAAGGCAGCTTCGCGTACCGATTTCTCGTCATGGAACAGGCGCAGGATATCATTGAATTCGCCCGCGTAGACCGGCTCGGACAGGTACGCCAGCCCGCCGGGTTTCAGCACGCGGCGAATTTCCGCCAGCGCCAGATCCATCTTGTCCATGGGTACGTGGTGCAGTGATTTGAACATGAGGACGATGTCAAAGCTCGCGTCCGCCGCCGGGATCGCCTCCGCGCCGCCGAGACAAAAGCTGACATTGGGCAGGTCGCCGATCTGCAGGTTTTTTGCGTGCTGGATCTCATCCACCTCCAGCGCAGTGATCGACGCTACCAGCCCCCCCTGTGCGATCGCACGGGTCTTTTCCGCCTTGCCGCAACCCAGCTCCAGAACGCGTGCGCCACTGAGTGGCAACAGGCTTTTCACGATCACGTATTCGTCGCAGACCCTGTCCGCTGAGGGATCCGAAATTCTCATCTCTGGCAATATTTTTTGCGCCAATGTTGTGCTCATTGATTGTCCTCTGTCTGGTTGTATCGTTGTGTTGATCCTGGAAAACAGTTTCCCGTGTTTGAGCCGTTTCCAGGGTGATTGATGCAATAGGTGCCTATCGGTCAATGTTTCTCGGACACGCCAGGGCGCACAATGTTCAGGAAATGGATGGATTTATTTATTGTCAGAGCGCCGATTTTTAATCGGGTTCATGCAGCGCGCTGCTTGTGCAAATAAGCCATCCACACAATCCGCCCCAATATCAGAAACAGCAGCATGCCGCTCGCCAGGGCAATGGGTGACCACGACAGCATGGGCGAGATCACCCCCGCCACCAACGCGTTCAGCATGGTCTGGACAAACCCCTGCAATGAAGCCACCAAGCCGCGATTGGGCGGGAACAAATCCAGCGCCAGCATTGTGATGCTGGGCATCGCCAGCGACATGCCGGTGCTGTACAGGGTGATTGGCAGCACCGCCCATGGCAACGACGGGCTGGAAGTCAGGTTATAGACGAGGTTCGCCCCGGCCGCGGTGAACAGCAGCAGATAGGCGTATTTCACCGTGGTATGGGATGACACGTGACCTGCCAGCCTGCCCGACAGGAATGCGCCCAGAATCACGCCCGAGATGGCCGGTATAAACAGCCAGGCAAACTGGCTCTCGCCCAGCTTCAGATGTTGAATGACAAACACTGGCGCCGAAGCGATATACAGGAAGAAGCCGGCAAAATGCAATGCCACCGCGCCAGATAGCAGCAAAAACACCGGATGGGTAAATACCATGCGGTAATTGCGCGCCAGCGGCCGGGGTGAGAACGGCTGGCGCCCAACCGGCGGCAGTGTCTCCGGTAAATAACGCCAGCCCAGCGCAAACAGCAACGCGCCCAGCAGCGTCATGAAAACAAATACCGAATGCCAGCCAAACCCGGTTTGCAGCCAGCCCCCGATCACCGGTGCGATGGCAGGCGAAATACCGAAAATCATGGTTACCTGCGACATCAGCCGCTGCGCCTCATGGCCGGCGTAGAGGTCGCGGATAATCGCCCGTCCCACCACCATGCCCGCGCCGGCGGAGAAGCCCTGCATGCCGCGAAAAAACAGCAGATGGTTGATGTCGTAAGAAAATACGCAGCCGATACAGGCCAGTACAAATGCCACCAATGACACCAGAATCACCGGCCTGCGCCCGAATGCATCCGACAGCGCGCCATGCAGCAGCAGCATCAGCGCAAACGCCAGCAGATACACGCTCAATGTCTGCTGGAGCTGAATCGGCGTGGCGTGCAGGCTTGCCCCCATGTCCGGGAACGAGGGCATGTAAGTGTCAATCGAAAACGGACCCAGCGTCGCCAGTCCGGCGAGCAGCACGGTGAGGGCAAAACGGTGAGGTTTGAGGTGTGCGGTCACAGTGGGCGGGATCAGTGCGCCCGCTCCTGCACCAGAATCCACGGCGCAACCACCACTGCCCACAATAAGGGACTGCGGCTGTGCCAGTCTGTGGCCGTCTTGTCGCTCAGTTTGATCACTTTGCCAGTGGCCATCCACGTCTGCACCGTGACGCTGTCGTCGCAGGCAATGTGCGCGGCGACATCGACCAGATCAAGATTGCTGTTCACCTGGATAAGCACGCCTTTGGCAAAAAAGCGTTGCAGTTCCGCCCAGTCCACCTGGGCAGTTTCGGTATTGAGTTGGGCGCGCATGAGTTCGAATTGGTCGTGCATGAAAGGATCGCTGGAATATGGTGGCTGATGCGTTGTTGGCGTCTTGAACTCCGGAGAGTTTGGGGAACGCTGTTTGACGCTATGTTAAAGCGCTTTCCAATGCTGGCGCCAGAGCAGAATTTGTGTGGCTTATGTTGACGTTTGTCGGTGCTAGCTGCGTGGAGGTCTGATTCTTGCTCATTAACGGTAGAGAGTGGGCATAATCTGCATGTAATGCTGGACTTATGAGTCCTGATTGAGCGGCACACAAAGATTGCGGCAGTGCGCGTATAAATACTCGACAAACATGACGAAATTTCAATATTGTTAAAAACCGCCTTAACGCCATTAATTTTGGCCAGAAAAATTCAAACATACAAAATGCGTATATTTCGCCCCTCACTCAGAACCATGCTGATTTTGGCGTTCATCGTTATTTCAGTAACACCTGTTGCAGTCATGACCATCTGGCTGTATTCGGGTATTCAGAGCCGAGTGATGAAAGAAGCCCATGACAAGAATCAATTATTGTCAGAAAACCTGGCAAATCCGGTTTATTTATACCTCAAGGCGGCGCAGAGAAATCTTAACCTGTTGGCAAATCTTCTGGAAAAATCCAGGAATCAGGCTGCCATAGCTGAAACGATTGCTTCCCAGACTTACTTCGAAAATATTGTGCTGGTTTCGCCGGAAGGAACGGCTCAGGGCTTTGATGGCGACAGGGTCAAGTCTGAATACATGCATTTTCTTCAAACCAACCCTGTCATTCAGTCCATGGTATCCAGACAAGTTGCCGGAAATTCAGGCATGGTTCTAAATCCATTGACCGAAAGGCCTTCCCTGTTTTTTCTGCATCCTGTTGGAAAAAATATGCTGGTCGGGTCGTTGAGGCTCGAGCCTATCGAGAGTCTGGCAGAGGCGATCCATTTTGGCAAACTGGGGCACTGTGCGATTACAGATCAGTTTGGAAATATTGTTCATCATCCCAACTCCAAGTGGGTCAGTAGCGTCAAAAACATATCAGGCTGGCCCATTGTGCAAACCGGCCTCCAGGGCAGGCGCGGCGTGATGACTTTTTACTCCCCTTTTATCAAGGCGGACATGATTGCCGGTTACGCTGCCGTACCTGAATTCAACTGGGTTATTTTGACACCTCAACCGCTGTCGGAATTGACCGCTGAGGCGAAGACCCTGATTAATGGAAGCTTATTATTCGGCGCATTGGGTTTGGTCATCTCCGTGTCGTTGGCGATATTTCTGGCGAACTGGATTACCCAGCCCATCAATGCACTGGCAGAGGGTGTCAAACGCATACGTAAAAATGATTATTCCGGGATATTCAGCCCGTTGGGAATGATAGCGCCACAGGAAATCGAGACACTGCGCAACCACAGTATCCACATGGTGGACAGTATCAGAGAGGCTGTGGCTGCACGTGATGAACTTAATCACCAACTGGAAAACAGAGTCAGGCAGGCAACGCAGGAACTGACTGATGCCAATAAAAAACTGAGCAAACATGCCCACATCGATGAGCTGACAAATCTGAAAAACCGGCGTGCCCTGTGGGCGCAATTGTCAGACCTCAACCAGTCAGATCCTGAATCGTATCTGCCGATGCAGGTCATGTTGTTTGACGTGGATCAATTCAAGCAGATAAATGACAGTTACGGCCACGATGTGGGAGATTACGTCCTGACTCGGGTTGCGCGCGAAATTGAGAACCACACCCGGGATAAAGATTTTGTGGTGCGATATGGCGGCGACGAATTTCTTGTTGTCATGCCGGGTTGCACACCCGGCAATGCGTATCGCCGTGCAGAAGCAATTCGGGCATCAATTATGTCGTCGCCACTTATTGTAAACGGCCATACCATCCAGGTTACATTGAGCATCGGGATTGCGGATCAGACATCAACAGACGCCGCCACTGACTTTTCAGAGATGCTCAAGGCCGCAGATAAAGCGATGTATCAATCCAAAGAAGGCGGCCGAAACCGTGTTTCTTTTAAAAAGATATGAATTCATGATGCCAAATCCAGCCAAATTAGAAACATAATAGGCTGAAATTATTATGAAAAAACAATGCTTGGCCTAAGAACAAGGCTGATGCTTGTCGTAGTCATCGGGCTGCTCATCGGGGTCAGCATTCTCGGATTCTTTAAATTACACCAGGACAGGCAGAATATTGACCAGGCTGCAAACAGCTCTGGTCAAGAGCGTATTGCGCTGATTGCAAAATCGCTCTCCAATTTACTGGCAGGCTACGATTACACCAACATGGAGTCACTTGCTGACAGTATTGTGTGCAGCACCGGATGTGCGGATACTCAGGATTATCAATCGGAATGGAAAAATCGTCGTTGAACGCACGAACAAAATTCTTGGCCAGGAAGGTCAGAGTCTGTCTTTTACGGCGCCTGTCATCTTTGGTACGGAAACAATTGGCAGCGCCAAAGCGGTTCTGCTGGGTGATTTTGATGGTGGCATCATGAAAGACACCATTTATGAGAAATTCGCACCGCAGGGTCTGCGCGTTGTGTATACCTCTCCATCCCTCGCTTCCTATGTTTTCGTGGTGAACGGTGAGCTTGATGCTGCAACGCAGACTAAATTGAAAGACGCGTTCATGGCGCTCAACCAGCCGACGCCTGAAGCTGTATCCATATTAAAAACGCTGGATCAGGGTTATGACGGTTTTCAGCCGTCAACCGACAAGGACTATGACCGAGAGCGCAAATTGATTGCGCGTGTCAAAAAAGAGAACATGCAAATGCAGTTCAGGTAATTAACCAGCCGCGCAGAAAAGGGAAAGGGGTTGGATAATTCATCCAACCCCTTTTTTGCTGGTGCCCCCGACACGAATCGAACGTGTGACCCTTCCCTTAGGAGGGGAATGCTCTATCCACTGAGCTACGGGGGCAGGGCTGCCATTCTAGCTTATTATATCGCTTCAAATAAGCTGCCAAGAGACTGCCATGCCCCTCCCGCGCCTGCCCCGCACCGTCATCGTCCTCAGCTTCGTGAGTTTTTTCAACGATCTGGCTTCGGAAATGGTGGTGCCGCTGATCCCCATTCTGCTGGCCACGGTGCTCGCGGCCGGGCCGGTGGCACTGGGGCTGATCGAGGGCGTGGCAGATGCGGTAGCGGCCTTGCTCAAGCTGTGGTCGGGGCGGCGCTCGGACCTGCTGGGCGGACGGCGCAAGGGGCTGGCGCTGGCGGGCTATGCGTTGTCCAACAGCGCCCGGCCATTGCTGGGAGTGGCCGGGAGTTGGCCGGTATTGCTCGCATTGCGCAGCCTGGATCGGGTAGGCAAGGGGCTGCGCAGCGCGCCGCGCGATGCGCTGGTGGCGGATGCCGCAGCGCCAGAAATCCGGGGCCTGGCATTTGGTTTTCACCGTGCGCTGGATAATGCCGGTGCGGTGGGCGGCAGCCTGATTGCGGCAGCGGTATTGGCGTGGTCGGGCATGTCGCTCACGCAGGTGATTCTATGGTCGGCAGTGCCGGGTACAATGGGGGTGTTGCTGATTGCGTTTGGCGTGGGCGAAAAACCGCGGCCTGCCATTGCCGCACCGCCCCCGGTGCTGCCGCCATTGCCCTGGTCGGTGCTGGCGGCGCCGCTGCAGCGCTATCTGCTGGTATTGATGCTGTTCACCTTCGCGCGTGCTTCCGAGACATTTATCGTGCTGCGCGGGCACGAACTGGGCATGAGCGTGGTCGAACTGCTGCTGCTGTGGGCGGCGCTGAATCTGGCCAAGGCGCTGACTTCCACACGCGGCGGGGTGCTGGCGGACAAGCTTGGCAAAGAGCCGCTGATATTGTTTGGCTGGGCCGCGTTTGGCGTGAGTTTTCTGCTGCTGGGGTGGGTGGCGCATAGTGTCTGGCTGTGGGTGGTAGCCATCATCTATGGCCTCACCACCGGTTTTGCCGAAGGCCCGGAGCGCGCGCTGATCAGCGACTTCGCCGGGGAGGAGACGCGCGGCACCGCGTTCGGCTGGTATCATCTGATGACCGGCGTGGCGGCGATTCCGGCGGGACTCGCGTTTGGTTTGATCTGGCAGTTGCAGTCTGCGGAATGGGCGTTCCGTTACGCCGGCGTGCTGGCGCTGGCCGCCGCGCTGTCGATGCATTTTTGGGCGTGGCCCGCAAAACTGAGAGGCAACTCATGAAGTTCATTATCCTGTTTATCGCCATGATCGCCGCGCTGGCTTTGATCTGGATGCGTTCGAGCCACGCCGCAGCCCTACCTCAGGCGGGGCAACCGGCGCCGGATTTCAGCCTGATCGACCAGAACGGCAAGCTGCAGAATCTGGCGGATTATCGCGGCAAGTGGCTGGTGCTGTATTTCTACCCCAAAGATGAAACCCCAGCATGCACCACAGAAGCGTGCGCGTTTCGTGACGATATTCTGAAAATCCGCAAGCTCGGTGCAGAAGTGGTCGGGGTGAGCATAGACGACGCCAGCCGCCACGCCGAATTCGCCAAAAAACACGGCCTGCCGTTCCCGCTGCTGGCAGACAAGGAGGGCGTGGTGGCAGCGCGTTACGGTTCGGTGATGAATCTGCTGGTAATGAAACTGGCCAAACGCAATACTTTCATCATCGACCCGCAGGGCAGGATTGCCAAGGTCTATGCCGGTGCCGACGCCGGCCGCAACTCCGAACAGGTGATTGCCGATCTGCCCAGGCTCGAGGCAGCGCGTGCGGATGCGCGTTGAGCCTTCCCTGACCTTCTCCATCGGCACTGCTGTCAACAAAATCCTGCAATCGCAAAGGTCAACTATATTTGAACCTGCAGGTATTGATTTATCTGACCTGGAGGCGAGTATGGATGAATTGACCGCGCAGCAAACCGCACAACTCGATCAGGCTTTGCTAGGCCGCTACCAAAGTCTGATGGACGAGGTGCAGGAGGAGATGGAACGCACCGGCAATATCCAGTACGTGGAGGTGATGGGACGCGCTCCCGGTGATATCGGAGATGCATCAGTGGCGGATGCAGTTGCTGATCTCAACCTGGCGATTGTGGATCGGCAAATCCACGAGATGCGTGATATCGAGGCAGCCAAACGGCGCATCAAGGCAGGCAGCTATGGCGTCTGCATGGACTGTGGCGCGGACATTGGCTTCGATCGGCTGATGGCCTATCCCACTGCCAAGCGCTGCATTGCCTGCCAACAACAGCACGAACGTATCTACGCGGGGCAGGCTCGTCCCAGTTTGTGATCACCGGAAAGGGCACGATCATGCCCATCCACAATGCCGATATTGCGGCAATCTTCGAAGAGATCGCTGATCTGCTCGAAATCGAGGGTGCCAACCCGTTCCGCATCCGCGCTTACCGCAACGCAGCGCGGGTGGTGGGCGAATACGGCCGCGAGTTGCGGGCGCTGCTGGAAAATGGTGGAGACCTGCCCAGGCTGCCCGGCATCGGTACGGATCTGGCCGGCAAGATCCGCGAGATCGTCACCACCGGCCATTGTGCGTTGCTCGAGCGCCTGCGCGGAGAGCTTCCCACCGGCGTGACCGCATTGCTCAAGATTCCCGGGCTCGGTCCCAAAAAAGTCAGCGCGCTGTATCACGACCTGGCGGTTGAAACGCCGGAACAGCTGTTACGTATGGCACGCGAAGGGCGCATCCGCCAGCTGCATGGCTTCGGTGAAAAAACCGAAGCCAGCATCCTGCATGCCATCGAAGCCTACGGCAGCAAGGCGCGCCGCTATCCACTGGCAGCGGCGGCGCAGCACGCTACGGCGCTGGTGGCCTACCTGCGCAGTGTGCCTGGCGTGCATCAGGTCACGCTGGCGGGCAGCTACCGGCGTCGCAAGGAAACCGTAGGCGACCTCGACATCCTGGTCAGCGCCGCCTCCGGGAGTCCGGTGATCCAGCGTTTCGTCGGCTACGACGAAGTGGCCGAAGCGTTGTCCGGCGGCACCACCCGCGCCAGCGTGACCCTGAAATGCGGCCTGCAAGTTGACCTGCGGCTGGTGGAGGACGCCAGCTACGGTGCGGCACTGGAATATTTCACTGGCAGCAGGCCACACACTATCGCGATCCGCACTCTGGCTCGGGAGCGCGGCCTGAAAGTCAACGAATACGGCGTGTTTCAGGGTGAGGCGCGCATCGCGGGCGAGACCGAGGAGTCGGTTTACGCCGCCGTGGGGCTGCCCTGGATCGCGCCCGAATTGCGCGAAGACCGTGGCGAAATCGAGGCGGCACGCGCCGGCCGGCTGCCGCGCCTGATCGAGCTGGCCGACCTCAGGGGGGATCTGCATGCGCACACTATGGCCAGCGACGGCCACGCCAGCCTGCACGCCATGGCGCTGGCGGCCCGGGCGCAGGGCCTGGAATACCTCGCCATCACCGACCACTGCGGCGCTCTGAAGATCGCCCACGGACTTGATCCGCAGCGCCTGCGCCGGCAGCTGGACGAAATCGACCGGCTCAATGCCGAACTCGCCGGCATCACCCTTCTCAAGGGCTGCGAGGTGGAGATTCTCGAGGACGGCAGCCTTGATTTGCCGGAGGGACTGGCTGGCCGGCTCGACATCGTCATTGGTGCGCTGCACAGTCACTTCGGTCTGCCGCGCGCAAAACAGACCAGACGCATTCTGCGCGCCATGGATCATCCCCGTTTCACCCTGCTTGCCCATCCCTTCGGCCGCCTCATCAATGAGCGCGAGCCGATCGAGGTGGACATGCAGCGCATTATCCGTCACGCCCATCTGCGCGGTTGCTGGCTGGAGCTCAACGCCCAGCCGCAGCGGCTTGACCTGCCGGACACCTGGTGCCGCATGGCCAAGGCCGAAGGCGCGCTGGTGGCGGTCAATTCCGACGCGCACGGCACGGCGGCTTTCGATGACCTGGCATTCGGTATCGGCCAGGCGCGGCGTGGCTGGCTGGCGCCGGGTGACGTGGTGAACACGCGCAACCTCGCCGACTTGAAGTCGCTGATCGCCGCCACCATGTAGAATGCCCGGTTTTCTCACAGTATTGTTCCCCGTCCCATGCCGCTGCTCACATTAGAAAATGCCTCCCTCGCTTTCGGCCACGTGCCACTGCTCGACCACGCCGACTGGGTCATCGAGCCCGGCGCCCATATTGGCCTGATTGGCCGCAATGGCGCGGGTAAATCCAGCCTGCTCAAAGTGCTGGCGGGCGATACCAAACCCGACGACGGTTGCGTGTGGCGCCAGCCCGGTCTCAAGCTCGCCTATGTGCCGCAGGAGCCGCAACTCGAACCCGACCACACCGTGTACGAAGCGGTGGCGGAGGGGCTGGGCGAGGTGAGCCAGTTGCTGCTGGATTATCACGAGGTCACCCACAAGATGGGCGAGCCGGATGCCGATTTCGAGGTGCTGATGGAGCACATGCAGACCCTGCAAAGCGCTTTGGAAGCCCGTGACGGCTGGAGTCTGCAGGCGCGGGTGGAGACGGTATTGACCAAGCTCAACCTGCCCGAAGACACCCTGGTCGGCACGCTCTCAGGCGGCCTGAAAAAGCGTGTGGCGCTGGCGCGTGCGCTGGTCACCGAGCCGGATTTGCTGCTGCTGGACGAGCCCACCAACCATCTCGATCTGGCTTCCATCGAATGGCTGGAAGAGCTGATCCGCAGCTACGCCGGCGGGGTCATCGTGATTACCCACGACCGGCGCTTTCTGGACAACGTGTCGCGCCAGATTGTCGAGCTGGATCGTGGCAGCTTGCGCACTTTTGAGGGTAATTTTTCCGATTACCAGCGCATCAAGGCCGAGCAACTGGCGATTGAATCGGTCGAGCAGGCCAAGTTCGACAAGGTGCTGGCGCAGGAAGAGGTGTGGCTGCGCCAGGGCGTGAAGGCGCGCCGCACCCGCAACGAAGGCCGCGTGCGCCGCCTCGAGCAGCTGCGCCGCGAGCGCAGCGAACGCCGCAATCATCTGGGGCAAGTCAACCTCAATGTGGACAGCGGCGAGAAATCCGGCAAGCGCGTGGCCGAGCTCGAGCACGTGACCAAAGCCTATGGCGGGCGCACGCTGATCCGCGATTTTTCCGGCGTGATCCAGCGCGGCGACAAGGTCGGCCTGATCGGCCCCAACGGCATCGGCAAGACCACGCTGACCAAGCTCATCCTCGGCGAAATCGAGCCGGATGCGGGTACGGTAAAACTGGGCACCAAGCTCTCGGTTGCCTACTTCGACCAGTTCCGCACCCAGCTCGATGAAGAAATGAGCGTCGCCGACACCATCAGCCAGGGCGGCGATTTCGTCGAAATCGGCGGCGAGCGCAAGCACGTCATCAGTTATCTGGAAGACTTCCTGTTTGCCCCGGCGCGTTCGCGCTCGCCGGTGAAATCGCTGTCCGGCGGTGAGCGCAACCGGCTGCTGCTGGCGCGCTTGTTTACCCGCCCGGCCAACGTGCTGGTGCTGGACGAGCCGACCAACGACCTCGACATCGACACCCTGGAATTGCTGGAAGAATTGTTGCAGGACTACCCCGGCACCGTGCTGCTGGTGTCCCACGATCGCACCTTCCTCGACAACGTGGTGACCCAGGTGATCGCCTTCGAGGGCGACGCTGTGCTGCGCGAATATGCGGGCGGCTACGACGACTGGCTGGCGCAACGCCCCAAGTCCGGTTCGGACAAGTCAGCCATAAAAGCCACGGCGCCGAGCAAACCGGAACCCGCCAGGCCCGCTGCTGCCAAATCAAAGCTGAGCTGGAAAGAGGCGCAGGAGCTGGCGGCTCTGCCAGACCGGATTCGCGCCCTGGAAGAGGAGCAAACCGGGATTGCTGCACGCCTGTCCGACGGCGCGCTATACAGCAGCCAGCCCGCCGAAGCCAAACGGCTGCAGGCGCGTTTTGCCGACATAGACGCGGCGCTGGAAGCGGCGCTGGCGCGTTGGGAGATGCTGGAAACCAGGCGGGCTGGGTGACGCATGAGCGCGGTGCTTTTTTGCGCGAAGAGACGAAATCCGTCCCGAATCGGAAATTTGCAATTGCTCCAATTTATTGAAACGTCAATAATTCATGACATCACCCAGGCGTAGCCTGCATCCAGCAAGCGGTAATGATCGAGGGGCGCTCTTGATCTGGTTGCGCGCGGTCATGGGCAATTCGCTCAGATTGTCGGGGCAGTGGCTGGCCGGGCGTGCCACACCCACAGGTACTCCACGGGATTCAGGTCCGGCGCGTACGGCGGCAGGAATGCGATCTGGATATGCCCGTGTCCAGGCTGTCCGGATCTTCGCGCACCAAGCGGTTGCGATGCGCCTTCAGGCCATCCCGGATGACTCGCAGGGGATGCTTCAAGTGGGCCTTGAGCGCAAGATGGGGCGATATCCATATATGGAGGAGAAGCCGATCCAAAGGCGACCGAGCTCGGCAATCCAGCCCATGTTCAGCCAAACAGGCTTTGACATTTACATGGTATGGGCCATTTCGTCTGCTGTGAATTTGGGCAGCTCAAAAGTCTGGAAGCCGGATTCTTTAGCGATGCAAGTTACTTTGATGTTGCACTGTGCTACTTGGCGAACGCTCGTGTCCCTGATGCCGATGCCGGACATGTGGCAAGCAATACATGCTTGCCCGGCGGATGTGTTATGTTCGTCCGGTGTCATTGACGGAATTTGTCACGCCTTTGTCGCAATGGCGCAACGGAATTGCGCTAATTTAACAACTTTGAATTCATAACTTTGACTGTCGGAGTACACATGCTTTACCCGGAAGTTTTTGGCACGCTGGAAAAACTGCGCTGGAACATGGCCAAGGATGTGCCCTGGAATCGCTTTGATCCGGCACTGCTGAACGATGAGCAGGCCACCACCATCAAGATGAACGCGATTACCGAATGGTCGGCGCTGCCTGCTACGGAAATGTTTTTGCGCGATAACCGCCATGACAGCGATTTTTCGGCATTCATGTCAGTGTGGTTTTACGAGGAACAGAAGCATGCGCTGGTGTTGATGGAATACCTGCGCCGCTACCGCCCGGACATGGCGCCTACCGAAGAAGAATTGCATCAGGTACGCTTCGAATTCGACCCGGCACCGCCGCTGGACACGCTCATGCTGCACTTCTGTGGCGAAATGCGCCTGACCCAGTGGTACCGCCGGGCTGCCCAGTGGCACACCGAACCGGTGATCAGGCATATCTACGGCCTGCTCTCGGGCGATGAGGCGCGTCACGGCGGGGTCTATTTTCGTTACATGCAGCAGGCGATCGAACGTCAAGGTGACGAGGCGCGTGCCGCTTTTGCCAAAGTCGGCGTGCTGATGACCAGTTCCGGGCGCAGCAGCAAGCCACTGCACCCGACCAATCTGCACGTCAGCGCCGAATTTTTCCCGCAGGACACCATCCAGAGCCGCCTGCCCGATCCGGACTGGCTGGAACACTGGCTGGATAAGCAAATCCAGTTCGATACCAGCTGGGAAGCCAAGGTGGTCAACACCATCCTGATCAAGCTGTCCAATCTGTTCGGTCAGTCTTTCGAGGGTGTCAAGGATCTGAACCGCTACCGCAAACAGTTCACCCAGCCTGCCGCTATAGCCGCATCCTGAGTATGGCTTCGATCTTGGCGTCAGTCAGTAGCACCGGATTGGTCTTCATGCTGCTGCCCCGGCTGTTGGCCGCGATACGCGGCAGATCATCCGCGCTGACGCCATAGTGACCAAGGCGTGGCAGGTGCATTTCCTCGGTCCAGCGATCCAGTGTGTCAATCAACACTGCGTGCGCGGCCAGGTCGTCCAGCGTTTCATCCCTGCCCAGCAGGCGGCCAAGTTGGGCGTACTTACGCAGCGCGGTACCGTCTGATGCGTGCTGCTTCAATGACTGCAAATTGATTTGCGTCGCTGCGGCGGCCAGGGTACCGCAAGCCACGCCGTGCGGAATCGGAAAAAACGCACCCAGCGGTGCTGCCAGTCCATGTACCGAGCCCAACCCAATCTGCGCCAGGGTAATGCCCGATAGGAGTGCGGCATAAGCCATGCCGGTGCGCGCATTCGTGGTGGCGGCACCCTGCCGATACCATGCCAAAAGGCTGTCACGCGTTACGCGCAGGCCATCCAGCGCAAGCGCATCGGTAAATGGATTGGCCTTGCTGGAAACAAACGACTCCAATAGCTGAGTCAGCGCATCCATGCCATTTGCGGCAATCACCGGAGCCGGGCAGGATGCGAGCAGATCGGGATCAACCACCGCATACTCCGCTATCAAACTTGCATCGCGGAATGATTTTTTGAAGCCATTCGCACCATGCAGGCTCAACACGGCATTTTTGGTGGTCTCGGAGCCTGTACCTGCCGTAGTCGGCACCGCAATAAAGGGGGTGGCCGGGCCCGTATAAGGCAACTCTGGTCCCACGCCTTCCAGGTGATCCATGACGGAGTTGCCCGGTCGCAGCAAACCGGCGATGGCCTTCGCCGCATCCAGTGCGCAGCCACCACCAATGCCGATTACCACGTCGATTTCACAATTCCGCAAGCGTGCAACCGCCGCATCAACCAGATGCGGCGAAGGTTCGGTTTCCACCTGCAATTCCAGCCAGGTTATCCCCTGTGCCGCAAAATCGCTCAGGAGCGTTGCCCAGATGCGGGGATCACGGATGGCGGTGCGGCCAGTGACAAGCAACGCATGCCTGCCATGGCGGGCAGCCAATTCAGGAAGCTGCTGCACCGCACCCGGTCCGAACAGGATGCGCGGTAAACGCGAAATATTGAATGCATTCATCATTTGAACTGAC